>DAITMW010000331.1:3864-8107 GCA_036834945.1 Steroidobacteraceae bacterium | reverse complement strand
CCGCGCAAGGTTCTCGATGCCAAGGACCTCGGCGGCGCTCCAGACGGCATCGCGATCTCACCCGATGAGCATTTTCTCTACCTGACGGCCGGCCCGGGTCACATGAAACGTTATGCCATCGGTCGCGACGGCTCACTCACCGGCGAGACGGCCTTCGCCGAAGGCATCGGCATCGGCGACGGCATCAAGGTGGACCTCCGAGGCAATGTTTACTCCGTCAGCGGCGCGGGGCCTGGCGTGGTGCGCGTGACATCACCAGGAGGAAAGTTGCTCGGAACGATCAACCTTCCCGTGTCGGACGAGGAGCCCAAGCGGCAGATCTGTGCCTCCAACCTCGCCTTTGGCGGACGCGACGGCCGGACGCTGTTCATTACGGCCTGTCAGGCCGTTTTCAGGATTCCAATGCGGGCGGCGGGGCCGGTTTCCGCCAACGGCCCGTCAGCAGCAGCGCCACCGCTCCCAGCCCCGAGCCCAACGCCATGAACATCGATACCTCGGAATAAGGCAGGCCCACCCCGAGCAGATACCCCGAAACCAGAGGAGAAATGATGCCGCCCGAACGACCGATGCCGGTCACGAAGCCCACTCCAGTCGCGCGGACGTGGACGGGGAACGAGCGTGTCATCAGCGCGTAGAGACTCACCTGCGCCCCGTAGAGGCAAGCCCCCAACAGCAGGGAGGCGCCTGTCAGCCAGGCGAGCTCTCCCGGAGTGTGAGCGAACAGGCACAGAAAGATCGCAGTCGCCAGAAGACCTCCGACCGTCAGAGTCTGGATCGGGATGCGAGTTGCCAGCCACGCCGCCAACAGCGAGCCGAGGATGCCGCCGCCGCTACACCAGGCGGCTACCGAGGCCGCTTGTGATTGCGAGAACGACAGGTCGACGACGATCTTCGGTATCCAGTTGAGCGAGTAATAGAGAGTCGCACTATGCAGCGCATAGGTGAGTGTGATCGTCAGAGCCACCATGAGGAGTGCGGGGCGCGTCAGGATATCGAGCACGGAACGCGCGTTGGCTGTCTCGCTGAGCGCCGGAAGGGAACCGACCCCTGCGTGATGGAGCCGTTGCAGAACTGCGTTGACCCGTTCGAGTGCGCGCGCAGGCCTGCGCGCCAACAGATACTCGATGGATTCGGGCACCAGCCACAGCGGCGCCAACATCAGCGCGGCACTCGCCACGGCGCCGGCAACGAATACCGAGCGCCAGTCGAAGTATTGCAGCAGCAGTGCGGCGGCCTGACCGCCCACCAGGCCTCCGACCGGAAAGCCGATCGCCATGATGATGACGCCAAAGTCCCGGTAGCGCTGATTGCAGTATTCGGCCGCGAGGGCACTGATGGTGGGTACCAGGGCACCTACGCCTATTCCGGTGATGAGCCGACCTATGGACAGAGTCATCATCCCGGTCGCCGCGGCGCTCAGCAGCATGCCGAAGGTCATGCCTGCGAGGCTGAGAAAGATCATCGGCCGCCGGCCGATCCGGTCCGCGAAGGGAGCGAGGAAGAGGGAGCCGAAGGCATTCGCGAACAGGCCGAGCGAGATCACCGCCCCCAACGTCTGGGGCGAAATCGTCCACTCGCGCACCACTCCCGGCGCGGCGAAGGAGATCGCGAGCACATCGAACCCATCCAGGCCGTTCAAACAAAACAGCACAGCGATGATACCGAACTGGAACGCCGTCATGGGCCGCTCGGCGATGATGGCGCGTGGATCGTCCATTACGTACCCGGTGGATGTCATGGTAACGCGTAAGCCTGCACGTAAAGACCCTCGTTCGGCCCGAACTTCGAGTTGCCACCGACCGCGACGAGTACGAGTTGGCGTCCGCGCGGGGACAGATAGCTCATGGGTGTTGCGAAGGCGGCGGCGGACAGATCCGTGCGCCACAACTCGCGGCCGGTTTTCTCATCCAACGCCCGGAGATATTGATCCAACGTCGCGGCCACGAAAACCAGGCCACTGCGGGTCACGAGGTTACCTCCCATGGTGACGGTGCCCATGGGAATCGGAACGGGAATCCGGGCGGCTTTCACCTCGAGCGGTCCATTGTGGCGTGCGGTGCCCAGCGGACGGGTCCACATCAGTTGGCGCGTCCGCAGGTCGATGGCGCTGATCATCCCGTACGGTGGCCGTTGGCACGGCACCCCGAGGGGCGAATGAAAATAATCCGTCACGATTCCGAAGAAGGGCGAGCCCACCTGCGGGGTGACCAGGCTGTGCAGCGTTCCATCGCTACCGGCGGCGCGCTCGTCGGCTCCGACGAACCGGTCGTAATTCGCCATTCGCATGCTGACGGCGATCAACACCTGGCGACTCTCGTCAATCGAGACGCTGCCCCAGTCGCTGCCGCCCATCCAGCCCGGGCTGTAAATCCACGGTTGATCGGGCGTGGGCGGCGTCATCGGTCCCTCATAACGGGCCTCCCGGAATTTGATACGGCACCAGAGCTGATCGATCGGGGTGATGCCCCACATGTCGCGCTCGGCGAGGGCCGGGCCGGCGAGGGAAGGCATTCCAACAGAGAACGGTTGCGTGGGGGCGGTCCGGTCGCCGGGCGCGCCGCCCTGTGGCACGGCTTTCTCGGCTACAGGCGCCAGCGGGTGGCCGTCGCGACGGTCGAGCACGAAAATCTCGCCGCGCTTGGTGGCCTGGATGAGCTCCGGAACACCTCCGTCGTCGACGAGGACCGGTTGGGAGGCCACATCATAGTCCCACAGGTCGTGATGGGTAGTCTGGAACGACCAGCGCACTTCGCCGTTCGTGGCGTCCAGAGCCACTACCGAGCTCGAGTACTTTTCCGCCTGGGCCGTGCGTTGCGCGCCGTAGTAGTCCGGATTGCTGTTGCCTGTGGGAATGAACACGAGGCCCAGCGATTCGTCGGCACTGAACGGTGCCCAGCCGTTGGGAGTATTGCGCGTGTAGGTCTCGCCCGGCGGTGGCTCAGTGTGCACACCTGGCCGACCCATGTCCCAGGCCCATGCGAACTGCCCCGTGGTCGCATCGTAGGCACGGATGACACCGGAGGGGTTGTCCACCTGTCCATTGTCCATAACCATGCCTCCGACGACGATCATCCCGCGCACGATCGTCGGAGCCGAGGTGACGCTATAAACACCGGGCGCGACCGATCCCATACCGGACAGCAGGTTGACTGTGCCATTCTCGCCAAATCCGGAGCAGAGTTTTCCGGTCGTGGCGTCGACGGCGAAGATATGGGCGTCGACTGTGGCGGTTACGATGCGATCACGGCATTCACCGGGGGCCGACGAGGATCGATAGAAGGCAACTCCCCGACACGCACGAAAACTGCCCCATTTGCGCAACTCCGGCAAAAATTTCCACCGCAGTCGACCCGTTTCCGCATCGAGCGCCACGACGGCATTGTTGGGCGTGCAAAAATAAACCGTGTCGTCGACCTTCAGGGGCGTCGCCTCGAATGCCACGTACGGATGCTTCGACGTCTCCATGGGTGGATCGAGTTTGTATTGCCATGCCAGGCGCAGCTGGCCGACATTCGCCGGAGTTATCTGCGTGAGGGGCGTGTACCGTGTGGCCGCCGCGCTGCCGCCGACGTCGGGCCAATCGTCCCCGAGGGCCTGCTGGTTTGCCGACGCATCGTGCAGGAGCAGCGCGCAGATCATCGCAAACAGTACTGTCGCTCCCCGCATCGGTGCCCCCCTCGTGCCCCCAGGCAAAGGATAACCTTAACTCCTCCATGGCGGAATGCGCAAACCGGTCGCCGACCCGCTGCCCGCGGGTGCGCGTCCGGATTTCTTGATTCGCGAAAGCTGATGACGCGGTTCGTTGTCTAGGAAGTCGTGTTGACCGCTGTTAGTCTCGAAACTCATGGGAACCGTTAGGTAGGAAAACCAACTCGATACCGAAGACTGACACGTTCCAACATAGAGGGGGAGGGCTGATGGCTCTCGCAGCAGCTTTGCGTCACACCGGTGGTAACGCCGGTGAGTTCCGTTCGTGCGCGTCCGCCGTGGCGCTCATTCTCGCTTCAACGCTCGCAACATCGGCCCATGCGCAGTCCGCGCCGCCGCGCCTCGCGGCCGCCGATGAGTCGAAACAGGATTCCGGTCAGCTCGAAGAGGTGACCGTCACCGGGCGCTACATCAAGGAAAACCTGCAGACGTCGCCGGTCGCGATCACGGCGGTCACCGGCGAGGACCTGCAGGTGCGCCACCTGGAAAACGTGACCGACCTGGGCAAGGCGGTTCCCAACCTGTTCGTGACACC
>DAITMW010000331.1:0-3764 GCA_036834945.1 Steroidobacteraceae bacterium | reverse complement strand
ACCTGGAAAACGTGACCGACCTGGGCAAGGCGGTTCCCAACCTGTTCGTGACACCGGGAGATGCGAACGAGGGCCTGGTTCCGACGATTTCCATGCGCGGCGTTTCCGCCGGCGACTCGAGTTTCGCCACCGAGCCGGCGGTCGGTATCTACATCGACGACGTTTATCACAATACGATGGTCGGCTCGGCGCTCGATCTGAATGACCTGGAGCGCGTGGAGGTCAAGCGCGGTCCACAGGGTACGCTGTCCGGCTTTGCCAACATTGCCGGCACCATCAGCCTGTTCTCCAAGGCGCCCAAGGGAGATGACACCGGATACTTCGAAGCCGGTTATGGCAGCTTCAACGACGTGGAGGTGAAGGGCGCTTTCGACACGGCGATCGCACCGAACCTGTTCATGCGGGTTTCCGGGCAGACCAAGCGTCAGGACGGCTACGTCAAGCAGCTCGATTTCACCTGCGAGATGAACAAACTGGGCACGCCGCAGCTGGCGGGAACCTGGCCGACATCGGACAACAGCGCCGATGAGCGAGGCTGCCAGATCGGGACGTTCGGCGGCGTGAACCAGAGCGGCGCGCGGGTCGCGTTGCGCTATCTGCCGAGTGACGGGCTGGAGGTCAATTTCACGCAGTCCTATTACGTGGAAAAAGACGACGCGGCACCGGAGGTTCTGATCGACGCCCATCCATCGAAGACCGATGGCCAGGCTTCGGCGATCAATGCCTTGATGCAGCAGCAGTACGGTATCCAGTACGACAACCGTTTCCTGCCGCCGCCGGGGCAGCCGTACTCGGCCTACACCAACTTCTGCCGCCCGGTGGCCAACCTGCTCGATCCGCCGCTGCCGAACGTCTGCGGAACGAACGGACAGGGGCAGACCGAGGCAGACAGCGCCTTGCGCATCGACTACGACATCACTGACAAGATCCACGTGAAGGCGATCGGCGCCTATAACTACAATACCGCCTATTACAACCAGGACACCGACCTGTCGGTGAGCGGCATGTCGATCGCCATCGGCACGTACCGTGTGAGCCAGGCCACGGGGGAGGTGCGCATCAACGGCACATCCTTCGGGGACCGCCTCAACTGGGTCGGTGGCGCGTTCTACATGAACTCCATCGACAACTACGGCGGCTCGATCAACTACCTGAAGCTGTCGGAAGAGATCAATGACCGTGCCAGCAGTCACGACATTTCCGGCTTCCTGCACGGTGAGCTCAAGCTGACCAGCAAATGGAGCCTTTCCGCCGGCCTACGCTATTCGGACGTGATGAAGACCTACACGTTCTTCCGTCCGGGCCTGCTGGAGCTGCCCACCGCCGAAGTGGGTGAGCATCATGTCGACTGGCTGGTCTCCACGAATTACCAGCTCACCGACAGTGTCATGGCCTATGCGACCGTGGCTACGGGCTCACGTCCGCCAGGTCTGAACGTCCACCCGGCTACGCAATACCAGGTGACACCTTTCCCGGGCGAGGAGCTGACGTCTTATGAAGGCGGCCTCAAGACGGAGTTCTTCGATCACCGGCTGCGCGTGAACCTCACGGGCTTCTATAGCGACTACAAAGTCCGCAACACGACGGACCCCGGCTATCAATGTCTGGGTGGCCCGAATGGTCCACCGAATCCGACCTGGGTACCCACGACGGACGCCTGCGGCAACAACGGCTTCGTCTACTGGTACATCTCGGTGGGCAAGCCTGCGACCATCCGCGGCGCGGAATTCGAGGTCAACGCCGAGCCGATCCGCGGACTCATGTTCAACCTGAACGGCGGTTACAACCACTTCAAGTCGGGAGTGACGACGCCGGGTGAGCCCGGGTACATCTTTCCGGGCAACTTCCCACAGCCGGAGTGGAATGTCAGTGCGGGCGTGCAGTACACGGCGGTCACACCCATCGGCATGTTCACCCCGCGATTGGATGCTTTCTTCACATCCGTGGCGACTTACGGTCCGTCAACAACAACGGCGCCGCCGACCTGGGTGGTGCCCGGAACGACGACCTTCAATGGCTCGATCACCTACACCCCGAACGACAGCAAGTGGTCGGTGGTCGGACAGGTCACGAATCTGACCAACAAGTACTACTGCTACGACGTGTTCGGCGGGTCGGGCTTCGAGTTGAGCTGCAACGTGGCGCCGCCGCGGGAGTTCTTCCTGAAGTTGAAACGGGACTTCTCGTTCAAATGAGACAGAGTCCACGCATCGGCGCCTGGATGGCGGCTCTGCTCGGTGCGGCTGTTGCGCAGGCTATTGCGCAAATGCCGACTCCCGAGGAGGTGGCGGCCTTCGTGCCGCCGGCGATCGGTATGATGCGGGGGGATGGTCCGCCACCCCCCGCGGACACCCGCTTCAGCATCACGAAGCTCGATCCCGCGCTGGACGAGTTGGTCGCGCCGAACGCGAAACTCGAGCTCCTGGGAGACTACTTCGGGCTCGTCGAGGGCCCCGTGTGGGTTCCGGACGAGCAGGGCGGCTATCTCCTGATCAGCGACATGTTGTCGAACGTGATCTACAAGGAGACGGCCGACAAGAAAGTCACCGTCTACCTCGACAAAGCCGGCTACAGCGGCGACGACCTCAACAATGCCGGGATCCAGACCCGCCGTGCCCGGGCGCATGTCCTGCTCATCGGGCCGGAATGCACCACCAGGGATGCGCAGGGCAGACTGATCTGGTGCGCCTCGAACGATGGCAAAGTGATGCGGCTGGAGCCGGACGGCACGCGCACGGTGCTCGCGAGTGGCTATGAGGGTAAGCGTTTCAACGGCCCGAATGACCTTGCGATGACCTCCGACGGCGCGATCTATATGACCGACGTCGACACCGGCCTGCGTTACGGCAAGAAGAGCCCGCTCAAACAGTTGCCGAACCAGGGGGTCTATCGCATCAAGGACGGTCAGGTCACCCTCGTCGTGGACGATGCGACCCTCGGGGGTGCCCCGAACGGCGTGGCCATCTCGCCTGATGACAAGTACATCTACCTGAACGCCAGTAACCGCAAGATCATGCGGTATGACATCAAGCCCGACGGCTCGCTCGCGAATGGGGTGGTGTTCTATATCGGACCGGGTATCGGCGACGGCATGAAGACGGACCTGAAGGGCAACCTCTTCAGCAGCGGCGGTCCGGGACCCGGCGAGGTTGCCATCATCGCACCCAACGGGAAGAAGCTGGGCCTGCTCAACATTCCGATCGCGGCGAGCGAGCCCAAGCGGCAGATCTGCGCACTCAACTTTGCGTGGGGTGAGGAGGGCGGCAAGACGCTCTTCATCATGGGCTGTGAGGCCGTGTACAAGATCAGGATGAGGACCGCGGGTCACATTCCCGGCCCTCCGGCTTCGGCAAAGCCACCATTGCCGCAGCCGGCCTACACCTCGAAGGAATTCAACGACGCCAAGCCGAACATGCGCGGCGACGGCCCCTCGCTGGAGTCGCGCCCGTTCTCCATCACCCGCAGCGACCCCGCTCTGGATGAATTGATCGACCCGCACGCGAAGTTGGAGTCCCTCGGGGATCGCTTCGGCCTGACTGAAGGGCCGGTCTGGGTGCCGGACGGCAAGGCTGGTTACCTGGTAGTGGCCGACCTCATCGAAAACGTCCTCTTCAAGATCACTCCCGACAACAAGACATCCGTGTTTCTCGACAAGGCCGGCTACAGTGGCGACGACGTCATGAATGCCGGCAGCGAGACGCGCCGTGGGCGCTCCTTCGTGCTGATGATCGGCCCGAACGGCACCACCCTGGATGCGCAAGGCC
>DAITMW010000330.1:0-8206 GCA_036834945.1 Steroidobacteraceae bacterium | reverse complement strand
GAGTGAATCCCTTGGTCGTGGGTTCGAATCCCACCGGGCCCACGCCTTCCCTTCGAGCCGGCGACCACGCGCGTTACGGAGTACATATTCGAGGTCGCGGATGACCCTTGCGATGGTTGAATTTTTCGACGCGGAACACGGCGGGCGGAATGCACCGCCGCTGAGTGGATTCAGGCCGCAGATTGAGATAAACGGCCTACACACTTCGTGCACCGTTGACAGCGCGGACGGAGCGGTAACGTTTGAATTTGGCGTCAAACACAAGGTGCTTTTGCGGCTCATGCATCCAAGCCACTTCCCGAGCACCTGGCTCGTCGGCACAACTGTCCATTTGTTCGAAGGTAATAAGTTGATAGGTTCGGGCGAGGTGATCGAATTGTCCCCTGACAGTGACTGACGGCTCGCTCGATCCCGAAGCAGTGGCGCGGTCGAGCGGCGCCTACCTGTCCACAGAAGCCTGTGGCCGCGCCCTGTTGGGCGCAGGCCCGGTCGACTGCCGGAAAGTCAGCGTCGACGGCAACATGTGCTTCGAATGATCCGCAGGCTCGCCGCGCAAGGTGCGCAGCAGCAGCTCTGCCGCCTCCGCGGCCATGTCGGAGATCGGCTGCCGGATCGTGGTCAGCGGCGGCCATACCTGGCTTGCGAGTGGCGAGTCATCGAAACCAACTACCGATACATCCTCGGGCACCCCCAGCCCCATGCCGTGAGCGACCGACAACACACCGGCCGCCATCTCGTCATTGCTCGCGAAAATCGCCGTAGGCCGTTTAGCAGGCGCCACGTTTAGAAGCTTACGCGCACACTGCACGCCTGCAGCGTGCGAGTTATATCCCTGCACCACGAGAGCCTTGTCCAATCGCAACGCGCAGGCGCGCAGCCCGTCGAGGTACCCGCGATAGCGGTCCATCACAGCCGCGTGATCCGGATTCCCGATGATGAAAGCGATCCGCTGATGTCCGAGCGAGGCAACTTGCTCGGTCATACTGGCACAGCTCTCGCGATCATCCGTGCAAACCGTCCGATACGTGTCGGCATGCTTGCCAGGAGCGATCCGAACGAACGGGATCGTGTGGCTCTCCAGCACGTCGATCACCGAACTCAAGTCCGCCGGCGGAGTGACCATTACGCCATCGACGCGCGACTGCCGTATGTTGCGCGTCAGATCGTCAGCCAGCGACGGCGAGTTATAGTCACACGATTGCATGACGATCTGATATTTCGCGGCGCTTGCCGCCCCGCTTCCGCTACCCCAACCGCGATGGAATCTTTGTGAACATCCAGTCCGACAAAGGAAGTGATAGGCTCTTTCATGGGTCTGTCTCCCGCTTTGGTTTGCAGATCGACGCCTTCGGGCGCTCTGCATGTGGCTCGGCGTATTCACCTACGCAACCCACGATAAGGGAGGCAGACCTCTTCACCAACTCAATTACCGGCCTGACTCGCCTACTCGAGTCAGGCCATCATGTCTAGCATGGCCTGACCGGCGGCCGGCCGCATTCTGGCGGCCGCCCGCCATAGCCCGCGAGCGCGGCCTCAGCTGGCCCGTCTAATGGCAATATTGAATAATTCAATATTGTACATATAATAGGCGCCATGAATCGCAAGTCCCTGCTTGCGCCGCTGCTGCTCGCAGCGACTGTGATGTCCGCCGGATGCGCCACCCTGCCACCCGCCAGCCCGAGGAGCACACCTCGACAGCCGGGCGAGCTGTCCTTGAGTGCGTCGCAATCCTCCCTACCGGCCTCCCCGTGGCCAGACACTGCCTGGTGGACGCGGTTCGGCGACCCACAGCTGGATGACCTGGTGCGGCGTGCCATCACTGGCAGCCCCCGCATCGCAACCGCCCAGTCTCGCATCGAGATGGCCAAGGGCCACGCGCAAGTCGCGAGGTCGGGGCAGCTACCCCGCGTAGATGCTGGCGCGGAGTTCGATTCGACCCGTTTCACACACAATCAGATCATCCCGGGAGATCTCAACGGTCATGAGCTTTTCGGCGGCCCCGTCTGGAACAACTCACTGGGGGCGTCTTTCGCTTATCACGTAGATTTCTGGGGCCGTGATCGCGCGATATTGGCAGCATCGTTGGATGAAGTCAGAGTCATGGAGTACGAAGCCCAGGATGCCCGTCTCGCCCTTGAAGGCGCCCTCGTCAGAACCTACGCGCAGCTCGACTACGTCTACCGGCTACAGGACAACGAGCGCAGCATCCTGGCTGATGAACGCCGCACACTCGAGCTCGCCGAGCGCCGCCTGCGAGCGGGTCTCGGCACGGAATTCGAGACCCAACAGGCAAACACTTCGATTGCCGCCACCGAAGCGGACCTGGTTGAAATAGGGGATCGGATCGAGCTCTTGCGCTACCAGATCGCCGTCCTGTGCGGCGACAGCCCGGGACAAGCCGATGAGATCAGGCGCCCAGAGCTGAAGTCCGTGCAAGCCGTGGCATCGCTGCCCAGCGCGATTCCCGCCACGCTGATCGGTCGACGGCCGGACGTGCTCGCGGAGAAATCCCGCGTCGAGGCCATGAGCCAGGGAATCGCGGCCGCCCGGGCGGATTTCTATCCGAACGTCGACCTCAAGGCACTGGTGGGTTTCGCGGCCATCGGGTTCGATCAATTCCTGGGCCTCAAGTCTCTCAACACGTCGATCGGGCCCGCCATAACGCTGCCCCTGTTCGAAGGCGGACGCCTGCGCGGCGCGCTGCACGCGCGCGAGTCTCAATACGACATCGCGGTTGATGCGTACAACGCAACGATTCTCGAAGCCTTGCACGAGATCGCTGCCCAGGAGAGCCGGCTGCAAGCTCTGCAGGATCTGCAGAAGAAACGCGCGGAAACGCTCAGCCTGGCAACCCGGGCCCACGAGCTGGCGCAGATTGCTTTCCGTGCCGGACTCACCGACTACGTCAACGTCCTGTCAACCGAGTCGCAATTGAACACCGCAAGGAACTCCCTCGCACAGGTGAACTTCCAACAGATCGATGCCGTGGCCTCCCTCAACCAGGCCCTCGGCGGAGGTGGCCCCCAATGAGCCAGCGGCCCCCCGAAGTCGAGCAGCTCGCGCAGTTGCTGCAGCGCCTGGCCGTCAAGGTTCCGGGCTATCCCCACCAGCTCGCACTGGTGACACGCCTGTCAGCCCTGCTCGAAAAGCACATGGCGGAAGCCATGAACGAAGCGTTGCGACCACTGGAGCTGACCTACGTCCTGTATCAATGCATGATGATCATCCAGGGTGGCGAGAATGATCGGATCGCGCCCTCGGAGCTCTCGGAGCTGACGGGCGAGCGTCCCAACAACATCACCCACATCTGCAACCACCTGGAAGAGCGCGGCTATATCAAGCGCGAGCACGAGACCAGGGACCGCCGCCGTGTCCAACTTTCCCTTACGGCGGCGGGACGGCGCCTGTTGAGCAAGGCTCAACCGCGCATCTGGAAGACCTGGGAAGCGCGATTCGAGGGCTTCTCCTCGAAGGACCTGGAGGGATTGCCCGAGCTGCTGACACGTCAGATCCACAATCTCGGGAAGGCCACGCAGGAGCCCGAGTGAATCGCACGCCGCCGCAGCGGGTCTCGGCTCCATGGCCGCGCCGGGCCATATCCGACGCCCTATTCATTCTACGCACCGTGATTGCGATGCTGCTCGCTCTCGCGGTTGCATTCCGGTTGGACCTGGCGACACCGAGTAGCGCGGCGGTCACGGTCGCCATCATTTCCTTGCCGCGCGCCGGGATGGTGCTCGAGAAGAGCTTCTACCGTTTCCTGGGCACATTCCTCGGTGCTGGGGCGGCGTTGCTCTTTGTCGGCCTCTTCGCGCAACATCAATATTCGTTCATCGGCGCCCTCGCCCTCTGGATCGGAGTATGCACCGCCGGTTCCGAGTGGTTCCGTGGATTCCAGGCTTATGGGTGGCTGCTCGGTGGATACACCGCGTGCCTGGTTGGATTTCCCGCGTTTATGGACGCACCGCACGCCTTTGAAATCGCCGTCGATCGCGTTTCCATCGTCAGTGTCGGAATATTGAGCGCCGGTCTCGTCAGCGCCGTACTTTTCCCGGTCCGTTCGACTGCGCTCCTCGAGCAGCAGCTATTGCAAACCGTGCGGGATTGCATTGCCTTGCTGGGAGCCGCAAGCAGCGCCGACGCGGCCACGCTGCAACGCAAACACGCGCGCTTCGCGCTCGACCTGGGCGAGCTCGAGTCGACTCGCCGGTCGAGCGTTTTCGAGAATCCCCTCAGCGGCCTGCGCAGCCCCGCTGTGCTGTCGTTGATTGACCAGCTCACCGCGATGCTCGGACATCTGCGGCTCCTGCGCCGTCAGCTGGATTACCTGCCGGAGGGATCCCTGGAGATCCGGGAGCGCACCGCGAGAGCGCTGGCCCGATGCGATGAGATCCTGCAACTTTGGCAGGCCGACACGGCAAATGAACAGCGGACGGTACGAGCGATCGCCGGCCTGCAAGCCGTGCTGCGCGACAAGCCTCCAGACCGTTGCGAGCACTGGTCCGCGGCCATCGCTACACAGCGACTCCTCACAGAAACCGTTCGTGAGGCCATCGCCATCGTCAGTACGTCGGCGGACCTCGAGAACCCGCCGCCCCGCGCGTCAGCAATCCGCTTCGCCCGCATCCGTTATCCATCGGATCCGGGTCACGCCCTTTTGTCAGGCGCTCGCTCGAGCATCGTAGTCATCCTGACCTGCGTCTTCTGGATACTGACCGAATGGCCGGACGGCGCGGCCGCGGCACTCCTCGCGGCGGTTGGATCTGCCTTGTATGCGGCCGCTCCCAATCCGAGCCGTGCCGCGTGGGAGATGTGTACCGGCGCGCTGATCGCATTACCCCTGCTCTTCATCTGCTATGCCTATGTTCTCCCGATGGCGGACGGGTTCCTGATGCTGGCGCTCGGGTTGACTCCTTTCATCGCCTTCGGCGCCTGGCTCATGACACGACCTGGCCGGGCCTCCCAGGGTAGTGCCTATTTCATCGTCTTTCTGACAGCCCTGAACCTTGGCGCGGTCATGCGTTATGACATCGTGTCCACGATCAGTGTCGCCAGCTCGATCACGGCAGGCCTGGCGTTCGCAATGGTCGGGCTCGCGGTGATTCGGCCCGCGAATCTGCGATGGCGTGCAGCACGCAGCGCAAAGGGCCTGGTCGGCTCCCTTGCCCTGTTACGACGTACGGCAGCGCCCGAGGCTTCCGACTTCCATCATGTAGTGCGCGGTTGGGCCGCGGGGCTGATCTCCTTGAGCCGCGATGCGGCCTCCGTGTCACGCGCCGAGCATCTCCTGGGTCTCGTTCTGGAGTTAGGAGACGTGCTGATGTTTCTGAAGCAGAGTGAGCCGGCATTACCTGCGCCGCTGCGGAACCAACTCGAGCGCTACCTGGATGAGGTGGTGGACACAGCCGCGCGGCCCGATCAAGCGCGCGTGGCGGCGCTCGAACCAAAGCTTACCGCGCTTCATCAGCATCTCGTCGCCCTCGCACAGGATCCGGAAATGGCGGACAGCGATGTACGCCGAGAGACCCGGGCCAGTGCGGCGGAGGCCATCCGGCTGCTGCGTTTGTCGTTGCGCGCGGAGTATGCGTATGCCACGTGAGCTCGCCTTGAGCGGCATCTACGTGCCCACCCTCCTCGTGTTGTTCCTTGCGGCCGCCGGATTCTGGTTCGTCCTGGATCGGGTCCTGGCCCGGACGGGCGCCTACCGTTGGGTCTGGCATCTCGACCTGTTTCGTTTGTGTTTGTTCACCATTCTCTTTGCGGCTGCCGGTATGTGGGTATACCGGTAACCTTGGACAGTGCTCCATGTCTTTGACCTACCGCTCGCTACGCATCACGATCACCCTGGCTTTCGCGGCGCTCGCCATTACTTTGGGTTATCAGTTATGGACGCGTTACATGGACGCTCCCTGGACGCGTGACGGGAGAGTTCGTGCCGATGTCGTCCAGGTCGCACCTGATGTCGCCGGAATCATCACGATGGTCGCCGTGACCGACAACCAGGAGGTGCACAAGGGCGACACGCTTTTTCTCGTGGATGATGCACGCTACCGTGTTGCGTTGAGCCGTGCGGTCGCCTCATTGAGCGGGTATCGCAAGGAGGCGGCGCTCAAACGAGAGGAAGCCGACCGTCGAGCGACGTTGGAGGCGGCCGTAGTCTCCAACGAAAACAAACAGGCCGCTGATTCCGCGGCCCAGATCGCCGCCGCGAAGGTAGGCGAGGAGCAGGCGGCGGTCGAATCCGCCCGCATCAATTTGCAGCGCACCCGGGTGGTAGCACCCGTAGATGGCTACGTCGTGAATCTGAACGTCCATCCCGGCGACTATGCCGTGGTGGGCAGAGCAGCCATCGCCATAGTGGACCGCCACTCGTTCCGGGTGGAAGCGTACTTCGAGGAGACCCGGTTGGCGGGAGTCCACATGGGGGATCGCGCCGAAGTCCGGATGCTCGGCAGCAATCTCCGGTTTACAGGTCACGTAGCCGGGATCGCGAGGGCCATCTCCGAGCCGGAGGTCAGCGGACTGCTGCCAAACGTCAATCCCACTTTCCATTGGGTGCGACTGGCGCAACGGATTCCCGTGACCATCCATTTGGATAGTAGCGACAGCAATCGTCTCGCATCGGGGATGACTTGCACTGTCGTAGTCGACAGCGCCAGCGCCTCTTAGACATGAAGTGTGGAGGCCGCATCAGCGCGCGCCCTTCAGGGGTACGAGGAGAGCGGCCCCGATCACGGGGACCGTCCCCGCCACGAGAAACAACAGCATGTAGTTTCCGTGGCTCGCATCAAGAATCAGCGGCGCCGCCAGCGGTGCAACGACCTGCGGAAGCGCGTTCGCAACATTCAGAAGCCCGAGATCCTTGGCGGCATGCCGGTCCCGGTCCGGCAGCACCTCCGTGACCAGGGCGAGGTCGACCCCTTCATACACGCCGTGACCGATGCCCGCGACGGCAATCCCAACCAGGAGAACGGTGTACGAGGGTGCGACCGCGATGAGCCACAACCCCACACCCTGCAACGTCGAGCCCACCATCGCGATCGGCTTGCGACGCTTCCACCGATCCGACAGCCGTCCGGCGAACACGCTCCACAACACCATCATCGCCGCCTGTACCAGGGTGGATCGGAAGATCAGCCGCGGCACATCCGTGGCCTCGAACTTCAGTACATCCAACAGGAGGAAAGGCTGGTAGGCCTGTATGAAGACGGAGCCGACGACAAAATGCACGCGGCTCGACCAGGCCCACGCAAAATCACGATGGCGGGCCAGCTTCGTCCTGAAGCCATCCACTTTCGCAGCAGGTGACGCACCGGAACCAGCGGCGGCGACAGCTCCAGGGCCGCCGCCGACGGGCTCCTCAGCCGCGAAGTGACGGTCGATTCCCGAGCCTCCAGGCAGCGAGAGGGCCAAAGCCAACACTCCCACCAGCCCGATCGCCCCCGGCACCAACAGGGCCCCCGACAGATCGGGCGAGAAATACTGAACGAGAAAGGTCCCGGTGATCTGGCCCACGGGCATGCACATTCCCAAGATGCCCACCACCGTGCCGCGTCGCGCCGCCGGAATCCGATCGGCGACTATTGCCACCATGGCGGCCAGAACAGCGTTGTAGGCAAGTTGGGCGAGACACCATCCTGCGAGCACCGTCGGCACCGAGCTGGCCACGCCTATCACCCACAAAGCGGCGAATCCGGCGAACGCGCCGACGACGAGGTAGGGCTTGCGCCGGCCAAACCTCGAGCGGGTTCGATCGGACAGGGCGCCAAAGACGGGATTGCTGACGAGCGCCACGAGTGCGCCGGCAAACAGCACCTGCGAGACAGGTCGGGCGGCATCCCCCGGGACAATCTGCCGGACGCGCAGCGCCAGGGTGATCGTCGCCGGCGTCAGCAGCGCCAACCATAGCGACGCATACGCAAAAGCGTAGATCCCAATGAACGCCGCCGGAACCCCTGCGCGGTCATCCAGTCCGGCAGTCGAATTTCTGAGCGGCTTCAGCGTTTTAGGCCCCTCCCGTGCCCCGGCGAGGGGCTGACTTTACCAAATGGCCCGAAGCCCCGGCGGGGGATCCGCGGCGAGCCGGCCGTATCACCGGCGAGAAAACACGGAGCTCACCTCATGATCCGGAAGTGGATGATGGCATCGATCCTGGCGGCGACCGTAGCCACGGCTCCCGCGTTCGCAGGGCCTGTTTACTGGCACG
>DAITMW010000329.1:0-8215 GCA_036834945.1 Steroidobacteraceae bacterium | reverse complement strand
AGGGTATCGAGATAGCCAGGCATGTCTGATATCGCCAGGCTCACATCGAAGTTGTGCGTGGGTCCGTAACGTCGGGTCTGAAACACATCCTCGCGAGGAGCCCACATGGCACGCCTTTCGAGATCGGACTTGGCGATCACGGCATCGACAATGAATCCCTGCTCCAGCGCGGTTTCCAGCGTTCGCTCCAACCGCTCGGCATCCGACTGCGGATCGGCACCCAACGACTCGATGAGAACGTACACGCCATGACCACGCGGAAGAATCGGAGTGTTGATCGCCGGAGGCGTAGTCGTGAGCTCGTAGAATTCCGGCCACATCACTTCGAACGCACTCAACTGGCCGCCCAGGCCCGCATCCACGACTCCCAGTAACTTGATCACACTCGGAAAGTCCGGACAGCCGACGAAGGCGGTTCCATGGCTGCGCGGCCTCGCCACCAGACGCAAGTCAGCCCGGGTCACGACACCGAGCGTGCCCTCGGTTCCGATGAACAACTGCTTCAGGTCATAGCCGGAGTTGTTCTTGAGCATCCGGTTCAGCGAGCCCAACACGGTGCCGTCGGCCAGGACCGCCTCGACCCCGAGCACCAGGTTTCGCATCATCCCGTAACGCACGACACGCATGCCGCCGGCGTTGGTCGAGATGTTGCCGCCGATCGTGGCGCTACCGCGTCCGCCCAGATCGAGCGGAAACATCAGGTCGAACCGCTCGGCCTCCTCCTGCGCGCGCTGCAAGGTCACGCCCGCCTGGACACGCATGGTGCGACCAGGCACATCGACGTTCTCGATCTGGTTGAGAGCCTCGAGCGACAGAATGAGGTCACTGGCTCGCGCCGCGGTGCCGTAAACCAAGCCTGTCATCCCACCGTGGGTCACAACGACCTGCCCGCGGGAATGGCACAGTCCGAGGATCGCGGACACCTGCTTGGTATCACGCGGCCTCACCAACACCTCGGCGCGGATCTCCCCTGCGAAGGGGTCATACGTGCGCGCATGTAATGGATCGCCCGTGACGACTCCCCAGTCGCCCACGATCGCTCGCAGATCGGCAAGAAATGGATCGTCAGGCATCGGAGTGCACCTTCCGCGCTGCCAGTGTTTTCGTCACTTGTTCAGTAATCCGCGTGGCGGTTTCCAACGCCATCAGTCCGGCCTCACCGGACACCACCGGCGGACGCCCCGTGCGGATGCAGTCGAGAAACGACTCGATCTCCGCCTTCAGCGCATCGCCCTGATCGAGATTCTGCTCGTCGATCGTGACAGGCAACGGTCCGGGCGGCTCCGAGGCCGGGCGCTTGCGGATCAGCGTCAGGATCTTTTGCTGCAGATCGAGTGACAGGTAGGCGTCATCCTCGAAGATGCGCAGCTTGCGCTCGGTCTTCACACTCACCCGTGATGCCGTGGCGTTGGCCACACAACCGTTCGCAAAGTGGATGCGGGCGTTGGCAATATCAATCTCTTCCGAGAAAACAGGCGTACCGATGGCGTCGATGCTCACTATGGGCGCGCCAACGATGGTCTGGACGATGTCGATGTCGTGAATCATGAGATCGAGCACGACATTGACGTCCGTGCCACGCTCCCGATAAGGGGCCAGCCGATGGCATTCGACGAACCGCGGTGAGCGTAGATAAGGCTCGGCCGCGAGAATCGCCGCGTTGAAGCGCTCGAGATGCCCGACCTGAAGCACCCGCTTGTTCCTGGCGGCGAGCGCGATCATTTCCCGGGCCTCATCGATCGTCTCGGTGATCGGCTTTTCCACCAGGACGTGCGCGCCGGCGTTGAGAAAGTCGCGTGTGATGGGCAAATGGGCGGGCGTCGGTGTTACGACGCTCACCGCATCAACCTTGCCCAACAACTCGCGATAGTCGGTCACCGCCCGGGTGCCGACTTCAGCCGCGACCTTTGCGCCCGCCTCCTGGCGCGCGTCGGCGACAGCCACGAGCTCACACTCGGTGGCCTGCGCATATTTCTGGGCGTGAAATCGGCCGAGATAGCCGACACCGATGACTGCTGCTCTGATTTTTTTCATGAGGACGGTATTATGCCCGACCGATGGCCAGCAACCCCGCACCACAAGGACCTCAGTCCACACCGGCGACAACCCGCAACCCGCTCGCCATCCTGCGGCGCGAGCTGGTGATATTGGGCATCGCCCTCGCTTGCGGATTGATCGTGATCCCGTTGCTGATCTGGGTCGTGGGTAACCGGATCCTGGGCCCTTATGTCCACACACAGGACCCGACCGCCGGCACCGGGCCGATGCGGCTGCTCGCCGATTTTTTCAGCGGGCTCGGCCATGGCTCCATCATCTTCTGGTGCGTGGTCGCCGGCCCCTACATCCTGATCAGCGTCGTGCGGGCGCTCTACACCTACCTGCGGTCACCCCCGACGGCACCAGTGTCCCGCTGACCGGCCTTAAGTCCCAAGGACTGTGAATTCCGTCTCACTGGTCCCGGGCGGGGCGTGACATGATTCACACCGTCCAGTTCAAGAACAAAAAGAAGGACGGGGATATGAATCAGTCCCGGAAACCGGCGCCACCGAAAATCGTGGTGCCCCAGCGGCATCTCACCCTGGCGTTGGAGGACGAGCGCTCCTTCAAGGAGCGCGGCTATGACCCCTATGCGACGGTTGTCCACGTGAAGGACAGCCGGGCGCAGGATGTCTGGCGGCACAAGTCCAAGCGCGCCTAGCCTGCAGGACTCCGGATTTTCTGTATTATGACCGTGGGGCCGGAACCCCCCACCGAGCGGCTCACTCCAAATTCAGGGTGAGACCTCCTGCCTTTCCCCCCTCATTTCGGCCAATAGATCCAGACTGCCACGCCGAACATGGCCAGCGTTGCAAAGTGCGCCGGCAATCGCCATGGTCTGGAACGGGTGGACAGCTCGCCGTAGAGACTGATTGCCGCGGTTGCGGCGAACAGTGAGAAAACGGCGATGGCACGCAGTAAAGGTCCGTGCTCTGGAGCAAATTGAGCCTCATTCTCTGGCAGGAACAGGATAACCACCCAGGTGAGCAGCAGCCCGATCGAAAGCGCGACGGTGGAGCCGGTGAGGATGGCGAGTAGAAAGCCCAATGGACGCATAATGGTTCCCGAAAGATATCGCGCTTTACGTACTTGCTGAGGTGCACCGCACGTTCTAGCCTTGTCCCAAAGTTTACCGAACTCACGAGCGTCGTAACGATGTCAAAGCCTTTTCGCCGGTCCACCGGCTGGATTGCCGCCTCTGCTCTGACGATCCTGGCCCTTGCCCTGGTCGGATCCGCCCGAGCCCCGGCGAGCACCTCGGTCCTGCCTCCAGGGGCCGTCGCTCCCACCGAGGCCCAGCGCGCGACGGCGCGCAAAATCGGTCGGATTCTCGAAGAGGCGCACTACAGCCGCGCTCCGATCGACGACAAGATGTCGGAGCTCGTTTACCAGCGCTACCTCGACTTCCTCGACGGCCAGCGCAGTTACTTCCTCGCGAGCGACATCAGCGAGTTCACCGCCTACAAGCTCAAGTTCGACGACATGATCCGCACCGGTGACGTCGAGCCGGCGTACCTGATCTTCAACCGCTTCCAACAACGCAACCGCGAGCGCATGGAAGCCGCGCTCGCCATGCTCAAGCAGGAGCCCGATTGGACCGTCAATGAGTCCTTCGAGTTCGATCGGTCCAAGGCGCCCTGGCCGGCAACCCCGGCGGACATGCAGGACCTGTGGCGCAAGCGCGTGAAGAACGATGCCCTGTCGCTGATGTTGACGGGCAAGCAGTGGCCGGAGGTCTCCGACCTGCTGCGCAAGCGTTATGAGCGTGTCTTGAAACGCGTCGACCAGATCACTCCGGAGGACGTATTCGAGAACCTGATGAACGCGTACGCGCGCTCATTCGACCCGCACTCGAGTTACTTCTCCCCGCGCAACTCCGAGGAATACCGCATCCAGATGAGCCTCAACTACGAGGGCATCGGAGCGTCACTGCAGCTCGTGGACGACTACGTCACGATCATGAACGTGATCGAGGGCGGTCCGGCCTCTGTCGCCGGCACGCTCAACACCAACGACCGCATCACCGGCGTCGGTCAAGGCCACGAAGGCGGGTTCACCGACGTGATCGGATGGCGGCTGGACGACGTGGTGCAACTCATCCGTGGCAAGGCGGGCACGAACGTGCGGCTGCAGGTGTTGGGCGCGGGCGCGGCGCCCGGCAGCAAGGAAAAGGTGTTGGAATTCACCCGTAACAAGGTGACGCTCGAGGCGCAGGCGGCCCACAAGGACGTCAAGACCATCACCCGCAACGGGAAGCCCCTCAAGGTGGGCATCATCACTGTCCCGGGCTTCTATCAGGATATCGCCGCGCAGAATGCCGGCGACCAGAACTATCGCAGCACCACGCGCGATGTGCTCAAGCTCATCAAGGAGCTGCAGACCGAGAACATTGACGGATTGGTACTCGATCTGCGTGGTGATGGCGGCGGCTACTTGCCGGAAGCGACCGCGCTGACCGGATTGTTCATCGATCACGGCCCCGTGGTGCAGCTGCGTGATACCACCGGACGTCTCGAGGTGTTGGATGACCCGGAACCATCACCGGCCTATACCGGCCCGCTGGCGGTGCTCGTCGACCGTTTTAGTGCTTCGGCCTCCGAGATTTTCGCGGGAGCCATCCAGGACTATCACCGTGGTGTCATCATCGGCCAGCGCACTTTCGGCAAGGGCACGGTGCAGAACCTGGTACCGCTCGACCGTTGGTCGCAGAAGCCTACGAGCGGACAGCTCACCGTGACCATCGGCAAGTTCTACCGCGTCACCGGCGAGAGCACCCAACATCGCGGGGTCGAGCCCGATGTACAGCTGCCCTCCCCGATCGATATGAAGGAAGTTGGCGAGAGCGCCCTGGATTCGGCGCTGCCCTGGGATCGCATCGCGGGTGTTCCTTTCACGGCGAGCGCGGAAGCCGCGAACGTACCGCCGGTGGCAGTGCTGGCCTCGGCAGAAGACAGCCGCGCGCAACACGACGCCGATTACCGTTGGCTGGTTTCCGACATCGCCGCGATCGACACGGTTCGCGAGGAGAAGAGCGTTTCGCTCAATCTCAAGACCCGCAAAGAGGAACGCGCGAAGCTGGATAAAGAGCGGCTGGATCGTGAGAACGCCCGCCGCGCCGCCAAGAACCTGCCGGCCTACAAGACCGTCGAGGAGCTCGACAAGGTGAAGGACGACTCGCCTGATATCGTCCTGACCCAGTCAGCGGAGATCATGGCGGACATCGTCACCGGTTCGCGTCCGCAAACGCCGCCGCAGAAGACTGCCCGCCGCAGTTAAGTCCGCGGCGCGACGCACCACGGCGCAGCCGGCAAAGACCGCGCTCTTTGCCGGCGGTCGACCAGGTAATGTCCGCGCAAAGCGCCGCAGGCGACTTTGCGCCTATCGAAGTAGGATGCGGAAAAGGTCCCAGGTGTCCTCGCCGAGCACGTTAGGCATGCGTGCCGCGGTAGTGCCGGTCGCCCCCGAATCGAGCACGTCGCCTTCCGAGAAGGCAACGGAATCCGACATCGGCGAGGTGTCGGAGGGGCCGCGGTAACGCGCGACCTGTTTGATCCGGTCGCTCCGGACTTTGAGTTCCTGGGCAATATTCGCCCGGCCCTGTAGAACAGCGCGGGCACGCTCGATCTCCGCCATGAGCGCTTCGCACTCCTCGCGAGTGCCATATTCGTCGGTGGCCTCGCGGCGGCTCGTTGCTTCCCGTGCGAGCTTGACGAGCTCCGTTTTCGCGAGGCGCAAACACAAAACCTCGGCGTACCCGATGGCGTGGATGTTGATTGCGCGGCGCGCCTCGACACTCAGCCCCGGAAATTCCGGGAGCGGCTCTTTGTCAATGGCGTCAAACGTCTCACGGGCCTCGCTCAGCGCTAGATTCGCGGCAGCGGCCAGTGATTGCGCCTGGCTGATACGTTGGTCCAGGGCCCGGCGTTTGAAGTAGTGCCAGAACCGGGTAAGACGCGCCCGCTCGCCTTCGAGCTCGCCAACGTGCGCCATGGCTTCCACGGCCGTGGTTTCGGCGCTACGTAACAGCTTTTCGGCGCTCTCGCGCTTGGCGAACTGCTTGCGATTGTGCTCGGCCAGGTGTTGGCGGCGCTCCCGCTCTTCCTGCTGCCGGACCAGGTCCGCGACAAACTGCTCGATGATCTCGCGACCGGTCTGCCAGAGACGGCGCAACTGGTAGAAAACAACCGCGGGATAGGCGGAGTCCGAGAAACCGAGACGGGTCTCGAGCGCGCTCAGCATTTCCTGCACACGCGCGGTCGCACCTTCCTGCTGCTTGATGCGGTCCTTGAGGCGGTAGATCTCTTCCTGCAGCTCGCCGTGGGCTTTCTTCAGCTCGGCCCGGTTACGAAACAGGGCGAGGACGCGGACGTCCTCCTCTTCCTGAGGCGATCCGTCCTGACGAAAGGGGAGCTTGAGAAAACCGAGCTGTCGCAATGCCTTCATGAGAGATGAGCGGGCCCGTGCCGCCCACATCTCACGCTTCTGCGGTGGCAGGGAGCCTCGTGGCGGGCGAGAAGCGATGCCCTCGCTCCACGCAATATTCCAGCCACTTATTTAGCATCACGTTACGAGCCCAGCGCTGATCCAGTTCACGCTCCGCGTGGCTTCGCAGGGCCTTGAGAACGGGTTGGCCATGGGTCGTAGCCCACTCCAGGGCCTCGACAACATGGGCATCGTGGTATACGCGTACGCGCATATCGGGATACTGCACGGCGTTGGCCGCTTCGGGGCCTTCACCTTCGAGCAGGTAGGTCAAATTCAGGGTACTGGTGTAGGGCGTGCGCTCGGTCACGTTGAGAAGGAGATCACAGTCGCCCGCCACCGCCGAACGATGGCTCCCATCGAGCGAACTGAGGGCGCCCGCGAGCCAATTCAAGCGGATAAAGTTGCTTTCATACAGTCCCATGAGCGCAACGAAGCTACGTGGCTTCGAGCGCCAGGAGACGGGTGTCAGTGTGTCATCCAGTAGCATCACGCCTCGACTATAACGCACGGAGGTGACTGTGCAAGCCGGACAGGGCCGGATTTCGGGCTTTTGTTGGGACGTATTTGGCAGTTGCAAGCACCGCGGCGCGCTTGCAAGTTTCGTGCACCGGAGGGCGATTTCGCCCTATCCGCACGTAAAAAGCAGGCGTGCCGTCATGGCCGCAGACGCCGCTCGATCCCGGTGTTGTTGAGAATCCGACTGGCGATCTCCTCGATGGAGCATTCGGTCGTTTCGAGACAGGGGATGGAATAGCGGGCAAACATGGCCTCCGCCGCGCGCAGCTCGTAGGTCACCTGCTGGCGCGATGCATAACGACTCTCCGGGCGCCGCTCGTTGCGGATCTGTTGCAGGCGCTCGGGCTTGATGGTCAAGGCATAAAGTTTGCGACGGTGAGGCTCGAGACGGGCCGGCAGTGTTCCCGCTTCGAGGTCGTCATCCGTGAGAGGATAGTTGGCCGCAAAGATTCCGTATTGTAACGCCATGTACAGGCAAGTGGGAGTTTTACCGGAACGCGACACGCCGATGAGGATGACGTCAGCATGTGCGTAGTCGCCACCGGTCCCATCGTCGTTCGTCAGGGCGAAGTTGGTAGCGTTGATACGCGTCGTGTAGGCGGCGAGGTCCGCCATGCCATGCGCGCGGCCGGCCCGATGGCTCGAGCGGGTGTTGAGTTCGCGCTCCATCGGCCCGACGAATGCGCCGAAGAAATCGAGAAACAAGCCGTTCGCGCCGAGTATGATATCGCGCAGATCGTTTTGTACCAGGGTGCTGAAAATGATGGGCCGCACGCCCTCCTCCGCGGCTGCCCGGTTGATGCGGGCAACGGCCTCGTGCGCCTTGTCAACGCTCGACACAAATGGCAAAGTCACGGCCCGAAATTCGACGCCCTCGAACTGTGTCATCAGGCTGTGGCCCAGTGTTTCGGCGGTCACTCCCGTCTGGTCAGATACGAAGAATGCGGTTCGACGGCTCATGTTCGGGGGCACAGCACGGTCGGTCCCAATGGGTTCGTTGAGCACAGGTTCATCGAGCCTGAAGTGTTTCACCGCCCGGGCAGCGTAGCAAGCGTTATGTCGCTTGGCCCCGAGTCAAATATCTCCATCGTAAGGACGTCGCATTGAACGCATACGTGATCCCCTTCGAGCAACTCGGCATGCACGACGTCGAGACGGTCGGCGGCAAGAACGCCTC
>DAITMW010000328.1:0-8239 GCA_036834945.1 Steroidobacteraceae bacterium | reverse complement strand
TGCAGTTCGTGATTGTTTTCCCACGCCATCGCGCCGCGTTGGCCATCGTGGGCGCGGCGCAAGAAGGCAGCAAGGTTTATATGCCCATTGTGGAGCGGCACTTTCCGCGGGCCTTTGATGAGCAACTGCCCGCGAGCGAGGCGTGGAAGGCCGATGAAAGTCTGCGCTCGCGGCTCGCCGCTGCCGCCAAGCAACCGCCGCTTGCGGCCGGCTCTTTCAAGGCCGCGGCCCATGTCAGCGGCAAGACCTTTCGCATCGAGCCGAATCCGCTCGGTGTGACCGCGGTGAGCTTCGTATTTGAAAGTGAGAGCTGCGTGTTTCATCTCGTGGATGCTTCAGGGGATCACAGTATTGTTTGCGGCATGCGTGAAGCGATCGAGAGCCGCACGGATATGCCGGGAGCGGACCTGCACCATGGCTATTTTCTTCAGTCCGCGGTGGTCGTCGCGAATGCCATCTGGACGGATGAGAACACACTGCGGATGACCTGGATCTTCGCCGAGACGGCCTTCCGCGACACCGTGACGTGCCGGTTCGAGGACGCTGGCGTCACGATAGAGCGCAGCGTGAATGTCAACTCGTCGGCGCTTTCATGGCCGAGACTGTCGGGAAAGTAGGGCGGCAACCTCCATCTCGAGAGTGTATTGAGTGAAGCGTTTGTCGAGCGCCGGCAGCATGGCAACGCGCATCTCCCCCAACAGGGGGCGCATGATCAAGCTGGCCACGGTCGCGTAGGTGCTCGGGTCCGTCGGACTGGAGGCCCGGGGCGGATAACAGATCGACCAGGGCGATTCGAAGTCATCCAGCATGACATCCAACACGTCCTCGAGCGTCAGATCGCCCGCCTTGGCCGCCAGCAACTCCCGGGTGCGCATTTCACGGTAGAAGCTGGATGGCGCATCGGCCAGGCCATGCTCCTGCAACTTGGTCAATGCAACGGGACTGAGCCAATGGTTGGCGTGCACGAGCACACCGTTGTGCGCCTCGACCATGAAAGTCTCATCCGGCGCGCATTCGAAATCAAAGACCAGGCCGGACGCGGCATGGCTGATGATGATGTTGTTCGAGCCTGACTTGGGCGTGCTGTAGGCGGTCCGCAGCGCCAGCGCAAGCTGAGACTGTTCGAGGACCTTTCTGCGGATGAGGGCCAACGGAACCCCCGGGCGGCGGTAGTCCCGATCGCAATCGAGCCCGTTGGCCGTGGTGCAGATCCCGCGGGCATTGAAACCAAATCGGGCCAGAGCGCCGGCTTCCGTAAACGTCAGGATGTCAGGCCCGTCGTCATTGCGGATACGCAGGATGACGCAGGACTCGGCGGACTCGAGCTTCCAGTCCCAGTTATGGGCGTGAATCAACAATCTGTCGCGCGCCGCCTCAGGCCGCACGACAACACCCGTGCAGCCATCGGGCTCCTTCACCTTCAATGACTCGAGAAGGGCAGGCCGGCGGGCGAACTGGAGCAACTCGGTCCGCGCATTGACCAGTACGATCTCCTCGAAGCTGACCTCGGCCCCGGCTGCGATACCCCGCATTTCCTCGACCTGCCGGTGATCGAAATTTTCGAGGACCGGCAGGTACTCGCGCACGATCCGCGCCAACTCCTGCTGACCCATGCCGAGGGCCTGGGCTTGGGCGCCATAGTGACCCACCGAACGAGCGATCTCCCGGGCGGCCTGTCGGCCGTATTGGACACCGCGGTCATGAGGTGATCCGGCCAGATCAATGAGACGGCAGGGCTGCGCCATTAGGGGTCTCCGCGTCGCTGGCAGCCAAAGCGCCAGTTGTATTTTCAGAAATTGTAATGCAATTTACGCCCTCAACCCCGTCTGGACAAGGCACTCGTAATGATCAGGTACCTCCCTATCGTGGCTGTTTGTATTGCGATTGCGGGTCTGACATCGACTCCAGTGGCGCGAGCACAGAGCAGCGGCGGCCCCACCAGCATCCTCATTGCCTATCGCAGCGAGCCGGTAAACCGCCCCGCATTCCGTGCCTACCTGCGCAAAGACATGCTCCTGAAGCTGGCGAAACTGAAAAGCACCGGTGTGCTGAGCAGCTACCAGATCCTCTTCAATCCGTTCACGACCGCGGACACATGGGATGCCATGACCATCCTGCGTTTCACGAGCTATGCCGAAACACAGCGCTGGAAGGTGATCGAGCGAACCGAGCCGGGAGGGCTGGACGCCGCCGGACTGCGCCTCGCGAAGCCGATCAACACGTATTCGGCTGATCTTCCATGGGAAGCCCAGGCGGACAATTCCGGCCCCGAGGAGGAGGGCGTCTACTACGTGATTCCTTACGAATACGCAGCCGCCGATCAATATCGGAAGTACGTCGATGCTTATGTCATTCCGCAATTCACCGGTTGGATACGGGAAGGCGTGCTGACGGGCTATCGCCTGTTCATGAACCGCTACCAGACCGGACGCCCGTGGGATTCACTGTTCATCCTGCACTACCGCAACCTGGAGTCGTTCGGCCGCCGTGAAGAGACCGTGGCGAAGGTCCGCCTGACCTTGAAAGACAATCCGCAGTGGCAGGAGCTCAATTCCATCAAGCAGACCATCCGCACCGAGAGCGAGAACACCATCGCCGAGGCCCTCGAGCCGCTCAAGTAAATCAGTCCTCGACAAATTGTTCTGATGAGAGTAAAAAAACAATATTATCTTCTTGGGTCATGCGATACATGTTGGAGCGTTGCTGAAGCGCAACGCGTGCCTCGACCGACAATCGATCAATAAAAGCGGGGGAGAAGCTAAGTGATCACGTCGACGAACGATCGTTTCGTGTTGACTACCGTAGGCGCTCTGGTGGCGGGTCTGATTGCGATGTCACCGGGCGTTTGCGCGGCCGCCGCCCCGGCGGACGTCCCTGCTGACAGCGCTGGCAAGGAAGCCTCCAAGGAAACGGAACTCGTCGAATACCAGCCGGAAGTGGTGGTCACCGCCACCCGCACGGCACGCGCGATCGACCACATCCCCGGCTCCGTCGTCTCGATCGGCGGCGCGGACCTGGAGAACATCCAGTTGACGTCCCTGGATTCGAACCAGGTACTCGCGCAGGCCATTCCCGGCTACACGGCCTCTTTCGACGATCTGACGACCTCCGGCGAGCTGCTGCGCGGCAAGCGCCCGCAGTTTTTCCTGGACGGCGTGCTGATCTCGACCCCGTTGCGCGACATCGGCCGCATGTCCTCCGCCATGGTCGATCCGCTTTTGATCGATCACATCGAAGTGGTCAACGGAGCCTCCGCCATCGAAGGCCTGGGTGGCTCCGGCGGCATGATCAACTACATCACCAAGACCCCGACGCAGGAAGGGGTCGTCAACACCGTGCAGACCGCGATGGAGACCCAGCTGAAGTCGAACTACATCGGCTGGAAAGCCACCGGGGTCACCATGCTGAAGAAAGAGCACGTCGACTTCCTGCTGTCCCTGGGTACGCAGTCGCGTCCGATGTATTACGACGCCCGCGGCAACCTCGAATACCTCAACAGCAACGGCTCCTACATGGACTCCAAGGCCGATTCGATCACGGCCAAGCTGGGGTACAACTTCGGCGCGGACAACGCGCAACGCCTGCAGCTGTACTTCAACAACTACGACCTCAACGGGAACAACAACTACAACAGCCTCGTTCCCGGCAACCGGGCAAAGGGGATCGTGCAGAGCTCACAGCGCGGCCCGAACCCCGGCCCGGCCTTCGCCAACCACATCCGCGAGTCCACGGCGAGCTACATCAATAACGCCGTCTTTGGCGGCACCTTCACGGTGCTCGGCTATCTCGGGAAGGAAGCCCTCCCCAATACCGGCTCCATCGACCCGAGCAAGCAGGACCCGCGCATCGCCCCGATCGGGACGCTGATCGACGCGGCCTCCGTACTCAGTAACAAATCCGGCATCAAGGCCTACTGGGCGAAGAATGATTTCCTCGTTGACGGCTTCAACCTCAACTTCGGATACGACTACAACAAGGACGACACCTCGCAGTACCTGGTGCTGACGAACCGGGTGTGGCTGCCCGACATGAAGTTCACGGCCAATTCGGGCTACGCGCAAGCCAGCTATGACCTGGGTCCGCTGACCATCAGCGCGGGCGGCCGCTATCAGGCTGGTAAAATCACCGTGCCGTCATTCCGGACGCTCTACATGACCGCCCCGGCCACCGGGGGCGTGGACTTCCAGGGCGGCGAGAAGTCCTATAACACCTCGGTGTTCAACGCCGGTTTGGTCTATCGCCTGCCGGCAGGCTGGTCCACCTTCCTAGGCTTCTCGCAGGGCTATGATCTGCCCGACATCGGCACCGTCATCCGCAACACCAACAAGCCGGGACAGTCGATCAACACCGTCGCGGAGGTCGACCCCATCAAGACCGACAGCTACGAGACCGGAGTGAACTGGCGCGGTCTGCATGGCAACTTCGGCGCCGATGTGTACTACGACCGATCCCCGGCGAGCACCCTGGTCGTCCAGGATCCCACAACACTGCTGCAGACGGTCTCGCGCAATCCGCAGGTCCGCCAAGGCCTCGAGTTCACCGGCGAGTGGCGCTTCAATCACCAGTTCCGTCTGAGCGGCTCCTACTCGCGCATGTATGCCTACACCTCGGCCACCCCCGGTCAGCCGGTCGATATTCACATCACACCCGCCAGCACCGTCGGCCAGGCCCCGGACAAGGCCGTCGTGCGCTTCGACTGGACCCCGACCCACTACCTGGCGCTCGATCTCGTGGAGACCCATTTCTGGGCCATGAACATCAACGGGCAATTTGCCCCGAGCTACCGCTGGGTCACCACGCCGTACAACCTGATGGATGGCGACATCACGTATAAGACCGTAAACTACGGCTCCATCACGCTCGGCTGCTCGAATATCCTGAACACATTCCAGATCGTGAACGAGAACGGTACCAACAACACCACCTACTATGCGATCCAGGGTCGCAAGTACACCGTCACCTACCAGATCTCGTTCTGAAGCAGGATGCGCACCTCCCTGGCATACGCATGGATAGGCCTGGTCACACTCAGCGTCGGCGGATTTCCGCCGGCGCTGGCCTCTTCCAAGGAGTGTCGTGATCTCGTCGGGCTGAAGCTGGATCACGCCACGGTGAAATCGGCCGAGCCGATCGAGGATGGTGTGATCCACGTAGGCGAAACCAACCACAGACCGAGCTCCTACAGTGGGCTGCCGGCCTTCTGCCGCGTTCAAGGTGTGTCCACCCCCGTTCCCGGGTCGGAAATCGGCTTCGAGGTCTGGCTGCCTCGGACACAGAATTGGACGCGCCGCCTGCACATGGTCGGAAACGGCGCGTATTCCTCCCGGATCTATTATGCGCAGATGGTCGCCCGCATCCGCGCCGGAGATGTCGCGGTCGGCACTGACACCGGCCATCAGGGCAGTGAACTCACCTTCGCCGTCGGCCATCCGCAGCGGATCGTCGACTTCGCTCACCGTGCTGTCCACGAATCCGTGCTGACGGCGAAGGCGATCACCCAGATCTACTACGGGACCTCGCCCGCGTACTCCTATTTCAGCGGCTGCTCCACCGGCGGATACCAGGCCCTCATGGCCGCGCAACGCCATCCTGAGGACTTCGACGGCATCATCGCCGGAGATCCCGGCAACAATCGCTCCAACCTCAACCTGGCCTTCCTCTGGAACTATCTCAGCAATCATCCGCACGGTGACGACCAACATCAAATCGTCCCGAACGGGAAACTCCCCATGATCACCCGCGCCATCGTGGCGAGCTGCGACCGCTTGGACGGGGTTGCGGATGGTGTCATCAGCGATCCGCACCGCTGTCATTTTGACTTGCAGACACTGCGATGTCCCAAGGAGGATGCGCCGAACTGCCTCACTCCGGCCCAGATTGAGGCAATGTCACGCATGTACGCCGGCCCCAAGGACGCCCGCACCGGAAAGTCCATCTATCCCGGCTACACCTTCGGCAGCGAAGGCATCGTCGCCGGCGAGGAGGGCCCGCATCCGGGTTGGAGCGCCTACTGGTCGGATGAAAAGCACCCTACCGAACCGGACCGGGCTGATTTCTTCCGCTACTGGGTCTTCGATGATCCCCACTGGGACTGGTGGAAGTTCAACTGGGGCTCGGACATCGACGTCGTCGACCACAAGATCGCGACGCTGTTCAACGCCACGAGCCCCGACCTGCGTGAGTTCCAGTCACACCATGGAAAGCTGATCATGTTCATGGGATGGCAGGACCCCGTCGGTGCGGCCGATGAGGCGATCAACTACTACGACTCTGTCGAGGCCACCGCAAAGGGCCCTTCCCAAGCGCAACGCCGCAAGCAGACACAAGACTTCCTGCGCCTCTACATGGTGCCGGGCATGGCCCATTGCGCCGGCGGCCCCGGCGCCACTCACTTCTCGACCGCGACGCGCGACTCGGAGCCGCCGGTCAGCGACGCCCAACACGACATGGCGGTCGCACTACAGGAGTGGGTCGAGCACGGTGTCGCCCCGCAGACCTTGACCGCCACGAAGTTCGACAAGGAGAACGGGAGCGACCGGCACATCGAGTTCCAACGCCCCTTGTGCGTCTACCCCCAGGTCGTGCATTACAAAGGCGGCCCGACCAACTCCGCGAGCAGCTTTGCCTGCGTGGACCCCAAGCCTGACTAGAGACCTGACGAAACTGTGTTGGTCAGCCATTGGCGGGGACTGCAGCGCCGCCGATGAGGTGATTTTTCGCAGCCCAGGCGGGCTTCCTTCCCCCTTCGCCGTGACGGATGTTGCGAGCGCAGCGATCGCCACAGCGGCGCTATCCGTCGCAGAACTCCTCCGCGAGACACACGGCAAGCACGTCTCCATCGCCGTCGACCGCCGGATGAGCAGTCTATGGTTTGCGAGCTCCATACGGCCCCTTGGCTGGCATCTTCCACCCTGGGACCCCATCGCTGGAGACTACCCGACGCGCGATGGTTGGATCCGACTCCACACCAACGCCCCCACCCATCGAGCCGTTGCCGAACGCGTTCTAGGAGCAACTGGCGAGGACAGGGCAACGATTGCACGCGCAGTGGCTCGATGGTCGAAAAGCGACCTGGAACAGGCCGTAGTGGAGGCGGGCGGGTGCGCGGCGGAGATGCGCTCGCTGGCGCAGTGGCAGGAACATCCCCAAGGTCGCGCGGTGTCCTCCGAACCGCTCGTTCACCTCACCATGCTCTATCCAGTCCCAACCCGAAGTTGGGCAGTCAGCGCAACACGCCCGCTGCAGGGATTGCGCGTTCTCGATCTGACACGGGTACTCGCAGGTCCCGTAGCAAGTCGATTTCTCGCCGGCTACGGCGCAGACGTGCTGCGGATCGATCCACCCGACTGGGACGAGCCGCCCGTGGTGCCGGAAGTCACTCTGGGAAAACGCTGTGCCCGTCTCGACCTCCATGACCTTGAAGCTCGTGCCACGTTTGAAGGGCTTCTCTCGAGCGCCGACGTGCTTCTTCATGGCTATCGACCAGGGGCGCTCGATCGTCTGGGCTACGATGCCGCAACACGCCGAAGACTGTCGCCGGGCTTGATTGACGTGACCCTGGACGCCTATGGATGGTCCGGTCCCTGGGCGATGCGCCGGGGTTTCGACAGCCTCGTTCAGATGAGCGCCGGAATCGCCGATCACGGGATGAAGCGAGCCGGCGCGGACAAACCCACTCCGCTTCCCGTTCAGGCGCTCGATCACGCCACCGGTTACCTGATGGCAGCCACCGCGGTACGCGGCGTGACGGCGCGATTGACGCGAGGCAATGGCAGCACCGCCCGGCTATCGCTCGCCCGGACGGCCAAGCTCGTCGTGGACCATCCAGAGCAAACTGAAGCGCCGGCGCCATTCGCCCCGGAAACAGACTACGATCGGTCTCCTCGAGTGGAGCATACGGACTGGGGTGAAGCCCGGCGTCTCGCCCCACCGGTTCAAATCGCCAACACTCCGATGCACTGGGATTTTCCGGCGCGCCGCCTCGGATCCGCCCTGCCGCGCTGGTTGAATTATTAGAGATAAAAATACAAAATGCCGTGCAAACCCCGCTCACCCCGCTCCCTGGGAGAAACGACGATGTCGACTTGGAAAGGTGTATTCCCGGCGGTCACGACCAAGATGACGCCCGAAGGCAAGATCGACGCGACCGCCATGCGGTCCAGTCTCGACCGGCTGGTCCGCAATGGCGTCTCGGGAGTCATCGTGCTGCCGATGCTGGGAGAGAATGCCTCCCTCTCGA
>DAITMW010000327.1:2899-8252 GCA_036834945.1 Steroidobacteraceae bacterium | reverse complement strand
CCTTTCTTCTTCACCAGCACGACCACAAACTTAGCCGGCTTCGTCATGCTCGCATTACGCCCGACCGTATGCACATCATCCGGTCCCTCATAAAACGTCTGCCCCGGCGTCAGAGTAACCTCTTTCTTACCCCTGACTCCCTCAATGATCGACCCCTCCAGCACATAGACGAACGCGTACGCATCATGCCGATGAATGTGTTCCACAGCCCCGGGAGGATATTCGACAGTCAGCATCAACATCTCCCGCCCAGGCAGATCAGTCAGATCCTTCGTCATGACGGGCGCGACGATGGGCTGCGGCGGATCCGAAGCCCCCGCAAGCTGCGCACTGAATGAAAGCACCAGGACCGTCCCAAAAGTCCGTAAGGTCGACATGGCTACACCTGTGGATCGCGTTGCGAAGAGGTGCGCCGATGGTGCCTGCGTTGCCTCGAGCCGTTCTTGATGAGTCCGGCGGGATGTTGAAGAAGCCAGCGGTGGCGCCCAAGACGGGCGCCGCGCGAGCCAGCACCGCACCTCGTTGGCGGATCACGACAGCCCAGCCGCCTGAACCGGTGCCAATCAGTCGCCGCAGGAGTTCACCCAACCGAAGCTCCTGCGTAACCATGGTGTCCTTCTACGCCCCTCCTAAGTCATAATACGCCGAGACACCCCCAAGTACGCGCCGTGCCTCCTGCAGATCCGGCGTCTCAAACCCTCGGAGCAGAGCTGGCCACGTCCGAGAGGGAATAGACAACGTTGCTCAAGACATGGTCGTGCAGGTTAGAGCTGACACCTGGGATATCAGCAATGACATTGATCCCGTGCTCTCGCAAATGCGCCGCAGGTCCGATGCCCGAGACCATCAACAGCTGTGGCGTACCGATCGCACCCGCCGCGAGGATCACCTCGGCACTGGCGAGGGCACGTACGGGCCGATCCTCGCCTACCTCAGGCCTCTTATACTCAACGCCCAAACACCGCCCGCTTTGAACGATAATGCGCGTGACCAACGCCTCGGTGACGATCCTCAGGTTCGCGCGTATAGCGGCCCGGCGAAGATAGCCGTTCGCAACGCTCTGGCGCTCACCGGCCACGACATTGTGGTCATTCCAGGCAACGCCCTCAGGCTGGGCACCATTGATATCTTCGTTGAACGGATATCCTGACTGGATAGCCGCCTGAAAAAGCGCCCGTTCCAGGAGACTGACGGATGGAATGGGCGTGACCAGCATCGGTCCCTCGATGCCGCGATAATGTGGATCACGGCCGAGCGCCCATTCACTGCGCTTGAAGTAGGGAAGCAGCGCCTCGTAGCCCCAACCGCGCGCGCCCGCCGCTTCCCATGCGTCGTAATCTTCCGGGCAGCCGCGCACATGCATCGTTCCGTTGATCGCACTGGACCCGCCGAGCACCCGACCTTGGGATAGAAGGTGCCGCGCGCCCCGCAGTCCTGCCTGCGGGGTGGTCCAATGCGCCCAATCCACTTCAGTGCCGAGCACGCTCGGCCACAGGTACCAGGTTTTGAGAACCTCAGGCCCCTCAGCGCGGCCCGCCTCCAGGAGCAGCACCCGAACCCTGGGATTTTCCGACAACCGAGCGGCAAGAACGCATCCGGCCGCTCCTCCTCCCACGACGATGTAATCGTATGACGACACTGACAGATTCCTTTGGTAACTCGGCCTCGGGCAAAGCGGGTCCGTGACGGCGCCATTTGAAGGCAATCGCTCGCTAAGGTTCGTTTAGATTTGCGAAAGCCCGCCGTCGACCACGAGCTCCGCCCCGGTCATGTACGAGGAATCATCACTGGCAAGAAACACGGCCGCGTTGGCGATCTCCGCCGCCTCACCGAACCGATGCATCGGGACCTGCTCCTCGATGCCCGCGGCAGCCTCGCTCAACTGCTGCGCATTGAGCCCAAGCTTGCTGTGAAACGCAGTGCTGATCGGTCCCGGACTGAGCGCGTTCACCCGGATCTTCAACCCACTCAACTCCGCCGCGAACGACCGCGTCAACGACCGGATCGCCGCCTTCGTCGCCGACAGCACCGAAAGCCCAGGGGTTCCAACAGCATTGAGAAAGGAGGTCGTCAGAATCACACTGCCGCCAGCCTTCAACAATGGCACGAACTGCTGCACGGCAAAGAAGATCCCTTTGAAATTGATACCGACCTGCGTATCAAAAGCCGCCTCGGTCACCGAGCCCAAGGGCGCCGCCAGCCCCATCCCGGAATTCGCAAACAGCACATCGACATGCCCGAAGCTCCCTTGAACCGCCTCGGCCGCACGACGAATGTCACCCAGCTCCCGGACATCCATCGCCAGGACTGCCGCGGCACCGAACTCCGCGCGCGCTTCCTCCAATCGCGTCCGATCCACTCCGGTCAATACCACCGTCGCGCCCGCCTGTCGGAAGGCGCGTGCCGTCGCCAGGCCGATGCCCGAAGTACCGCCGACGATGACCGCCACTTTGCCCGCAAGTCTCTGAGTATCCATGGTTCTCTCCTACGCTGTGCACCTCGAAAAAGGGAGGCGTCTCGAGGAGGAACTCTGCGCACAATCGACCCGGACTCCAAGTGAGATGATCTATGCAAGCCGCATAGAAAAGCTTTGCGACCCCGTCAGGGGGAACAGGTCATCACGGCCGGTGCTGCAACTCTTAACGAATTTGACCGCCCGGGGATGCGCAGACTGCGCTCAGTTGAAACGAGAGCCTGCAACATGCCCCAAGAGCCCCTTCCCGCCGGACAATACGCCGACACCCGATCGATGCGAGACGTTCACTCCGCGTTCAAGCGTGAGTTCTCGCTTCTTCCGACATTGGTCCGCAACGTCTCACCGGCCGATCAAGCGCGAGCCAACATCGTCGCGGAGCACATCCACTTTCTCATGGCCATCCTGCACGAGCACCACAGCGGTGAGGATGAGTTCCTATGGCCGAAGCTACTGGACCGGGGATCGACGGACGTCATCGAGACCGCTCACCTGATGGAGAGCCATCACGCAACGCTTGCGACGATCCTGGAGGATCTGGACTCCGCGTTGCGTGCATGGAACGGCAGTGGCGCGACCCAGCATGCCCCGACCCTGACAACGGTCCTGGGTAGGATCATCCCTACGTTGGCCGAGCACATGAGCCTCGAGGAGTCGCAGGCCCTGCCGATGGTCGAGCGTTACGTTACTGCCGAGGAGTGGCAGAAGTTGGTTGCGTCGGTCCACGCCCGACTGACGGACGAGAACCTCACCCTGATCCTGGGCATGGTGATCTACGAAAGCTTCGCGAACTCACCGCCGCCGCCCACCGGATCCTTTGAGGAACAGGCGCTTCGGGCGTATGGCTCCTATTGCCTGCGCATCCATGGAGCCCCCACTCCCCCTCCGTTGGAAAGCTGACCTCAGCGCCCGCCCCAGTCGACCTCAGTGAGGTTTGGACATATGCCGCATGATCAAAGCGACCGCCGCGGCACCGAGCCCTTGAACCAACGCCGGATGCTGAGAGTAGAAGGCACTCGCCCGCTCGACAATCGTCGGATCATTCTTTTGCGCATGCTCCGCGATTTGCCGAACAGCATCCGGCGAGACCTGCCGTGCCTGCTCCGGAGTCACGGTGGGCTGCGCGCCGCCGCCCAGCATGTCCTTCAAATGGGCCAGCGCGCCACCCGACAGCGCAGCAGGCCCAGCGGAGGCGATCAGATGATTCAAAATCCCCGCCCGCTGCCCATCGTCGGAATGACCAAACAACTTCGCCACCATCTCCTCGAAGGGCGGTGTACTCGAGGACCGAAACGCCTCCGTGAGCGCACCGGTCATCGCCGACGGCGGCGCCTGCTCCGCCACCTTCGCAAAGTCGGCGTGAGTGCTGTCAGATCCCGGCGCCGAGCCCCCGGTATACCGCTTCAGAATGTCGCTCACCTGGTTGAACCAACTCATGGCACGCCTCCAAATGGGCCGGGAATGCCAGCGGAGCGCGCTCTTCCCTACAAGCCCGTTGACCCACTCCCGGCACGCTCACAGTTTAATGACGCAGATCCTCCGGAACCTTCCCGCCCGCCGCTGCAAGCTCTGCCATGACCTTGCGATGCAGCCATATATTCATGCTCGCCGTGTCCTTCGTATCGCCGCTATAGCCCAGCTCACTCGCCAGAGACTTCCGGTTCTCGAGACTCGGATCGAGATCGACCAGTTTCATCAGATCAACAATCGAGGTGCGCCAATTGAGCTTCTCCGACTTCTGCGCAGCTTTCGCGCTGAGCACTGCCTCGATGTCCACCTGAGTACCCGCACTCGAACCGGAGCCTGCCGGAGATCCTCCCGCCGAACCAGCCTGAGCCGGAGCCGCACCGGCAGCCTGAGTCGCAGATTTGGTCGCGGCCGAAGCTTGAGCCGCGCTCTTTGGCGGCTGCTGCTGCGGAGCCTGAGACGCACTACCGAAGATCGCGTTTTTCAACGCACTGAAGATGCTCATGAGATTCCTCCTGACCGGAGTACAGCGTGAAACGCCAGATGCTAGCACCGCTTCATGACAGCCAGCGGCGTAAGCTGATACGCCGCTGTCAGGAAAGCCTCACTCTCACGATTACCCAACCCCGTTGGGCTCCGGAAGCAGCAGGCACGTCGTCGTGCAATGGGCATACACCTTCCCGTCCGGACCCTCGATGCGCCCTTCCGCGATCGAAGTGCTCCTGCCACGGTGAATCACCTTGCCCAACGCACGAACAGGACCGGTACGGCTGCTCAACGCACGGATGAAGTTGATCTTCATCTCCAACGTCGTGAATCTCACTCCAGCCGGCAATGTCGTATGTACCGCGCACGCCGCCGCCGAATCGAGGAGAGTGAAGAAATACCCGCCATGCACGCCCCCCATGGGATTGTAGTGCTCCACCATCGGCGTGCCTTGAAATACCGCCTCGCCCGGGCCCACCGAGATGGGAATGAACCCCAGTGTCAGTGAGATGGGCGGTATGGCTATCTCTCCCTGAAGGATCCGCTCCCAGAACTCGAGACCCCCGAAGGATGTGAGCGTCTCGGACGAGACCACTCCCACGTCAGTCATCCTGTTGCGAACCGACCATTCCTCTTCGAGCCAACGTTGCCTGACGCTTGCAGTCTCCATGGCCTGACAATACGGCCTGCCTCCTACCGCTGCCGTTAAGATGTGTTATGGCCCTACCTTATAGCGCCACCCGGTGTCCACCGACGACGCTACGGCTCAAAGCGAAAATTCGACTCACGATGCAATAGCGTCTCACCCCGCACGACAGACCGATCAATCCCGGCAATGCTCGCGAGCCGAAGCAACTCGACCAGCGACGCCGCCCGCATCTTACGCATCACCCGCGCCCTGTGAATCTTGATAGTCCTCTCCACAAT
>DAITMW010000327.1:0-2799 GCA_036834945.1 Steroidobacteraceae bacterium | reverse complement strand
CCCGCATCTTACGCATCACCCGCGCCCTGTGAATCTTGATAGTCCTCTCCACAATGCCGAGCTCCGCCGCAATCTGCCGGTTCATTCTCCCCGCGACCACCTGATCGAGCACCTGGCGCTCACGTGGTGTCAGAGTGCTCAAGCGCTTCGACACCACGGATCGGGTGTTGGAGGCAACACGTCGCACGGCATCGACCCTGAGTGCCTCCTCCACCGCGGTCAGCAACTCGCGGCTGTCCACCGGCTTCGTCAGAAAGTTTACCGCCCCGGCCTTCATGGCACGGACCGTCTTCGAGATATCGCCATACCCCGTCAGAAAAACAATCGGTCGGTCACAGCCCGAAGCCGCCAGCCTGTCCTGCACCTCCAGCCCATCCTCGCCCGGCAGCACCAGATCGAGAATGATGCAACCCGAGGACATCAGCACCTCCGCGCTGTCCAGCAGTTCCTCCCCGGACCCGAACGTGCGAGTGTCATAACCCGCGGCACGCAGCAAGCGGCTCAGCGCGCGCTGCACGTCCGGATCATCATCCACCACATGCACCACAGGAGACTGCTTTTTTTCGCCCTTCGACGGCAATATCCTGGACAACTTGGCACTGAGCTCCCCGGCCCGAAGGAATTCCTCGACATGCAGGGGCGAGGTGGTCAGCCAGGACAGAAAGGCCGCGCGTGCCTTTTCATCGGCATTCTCCAGCTCCGAAATCCAACGGACGGCTTCGGCGGCGATCTGCTCGAGTCTCTGGGTTCGCGTCGTGACATTCATTAGGAGTGTCCCTTACTTGAGGTCATCGCGCTTCCAGCGCATCCTCAATTGGACCTTCGCCTCATAAGCGTACTTTTTGACCGTATCCACGGAAATCCGCAGCCGCTGTGCTGCCTCCGCGTAGGACAACCCATCGCGTGAAGTCAACACAAGAACCTGCCGATGAGTGGGCGCCAGGCCGGCCAGCGCACGCTCGAGTGAGCGCTCATCGCTGAGACGCTCGGCCAGATAATCCGGGGACGCGTTGGCCAGTTGCTCATGGAGACTGTCGAGAATCTGCGAATCGACAACGAGCCGACGGCGCTGCCGCCCCGCCCGTTTCAGATGATCGGAAACAACATTCGCTGCAATGCCATAAAGGTACTTGACAGGATCCCTGACGACCTCGGACGGGCTCGCTTGCTGCGCACGCACCAACTGCTCGAATATCTCCTGCATCAGATCTTTCGCGTCTTGCTGATCGGACACGCGCCGCAGGATGTAATGCATCAACCGTAAATGATGATCCAGAAACGTGGCCGCAAGAGAGCCTGCCGGCCGTGATCCAGGTCCTTGCGAGTCGGGCATGAAAACAGATCCTCACACCATCCCCGCTAGTCTGTCCGGCTGGACAAATCGGGGTAGTCCATTCCAACGCTACCCCTTATCCCGCTGACAACAGACTTCGGTTGGGAGCCCTCCACAACGAGACCCGCTATGAGGCCATTTTCCTGGAACGCCTGCATCCCCGACCTACACGCCGGATTTGTTGACTCAGACCTGACACAGGAGCTGAGAGTCACCGTCCAGACGACCCACGGCAACCTGTTCAACGCCATCATCCATACAGACAACGGCGTTGCCATCCTGTTGATCGCACTCGCCAGCCTCGTTGTCGCCGCGCTAGGATTGTGGAGCGCCCTGGCCCTCGTCCGGGAACGCCGACGTAACGATTAGGACAACCTGAGTGCCGACGCAGACTTATGAAGGTGCCCTCACAGCTCAGAACCGAACGTCTCCTGCTCCGCAGGCCCACATTGGCCGATGCCGGAGAGATCTACCGCCGTTATGCGAGCGACCCGGAGGTCACTCGCTACCTGAGCTGGCCCCGCCACCAATCGATTGACGAAACCCGCGCCTTCATCCAGTTCAGCGACACGCAATGGCGCGATCACACCGCCGGCCCGTACCTGGTGGAGTCTGAATCCGGTCTGCTCCTGGGTGGCACCGGGCTCGACCTCATGGGCCCCGATCAGGCCATGACCGGATACGTCTTCGCACGAGATGCCTGGGGTAAGGGCTACGCGACCGAGGTGCTGCGCGCCATGATCAACCTGACTCGCCAGCTCGGTATCGCCGAGCTGCACGCGCATTGCCATGTCGCGCACATCCCCTCACAACGCGTTCTGGAGAAGTGCGGCTTCGCCCGCAAAGAACACCTGATAGCCCAGTTTCCGAATCTACCCCCAGACGAGCGGCACGACGCGTGGCGCTATGAGCTTCCGCAAACGAGCGCCGAAGGCGCCCCCGGACCGCTAAAATAAAGTGTTCTTTTAGTATTGAAAAAACAATACCCCTCAGTGCATCCTGAGCGAAGCAGCCCAGCCAACCGGGCCGTAATAAGCCACGGACGGCATCGCATCGGTTCTGTATGCCCGAAGAGGTCCCCATGTGGAGATTCGCCTGCTTCATTGTTCTGAGCGTCTCGTCAGCTGCGGTCTCGTGGGCACAGAATCCCGCCATCCAACGACTGAACCCAGCACTGGACACCCTCGTCTCCAAGGATGCCGTGATTGACCTCGCCGCCGACGGTTTCGGCTTCACCGAAGGCCCGGTCTGGATGCGAGCCGGCTACCTGCTCTTCACAGACGTCCCCGGAAATGTCATCTACAAGCTCGAGAAGGGCAAACTCTCGATCTTCCTGTTGAACGCTGGCTATCAGGGCCCCGACATCTGGCGCTACGGCGGCATGAACGACAACGGCTTCGAAAAGACCGATCCCCACTACGAAGAATTCCCAATGGCCGGCGCGGACGGTCTGACGCACGACCGCC
>DAITMW010000326.1:0-8296 GCA_036834945.1 Steroidobacteraceae bacterium | reverse complement strand
GTTTTCGTTGGCTGGATCAGACCAGGTACCCTGCCTCGCGATGTGGGCAGATCGACCAGGACTGGCTGGGCGCCAACGTCATAGTCCCACAAGTCGTGATGCACCGTTTGAAATGACCAGCGGACATCGCCCGTGGCGGCATCGAGGGCCACGACGGAGGTGGAGTATTTTTCCGCCTGTGCCGAGCGCTGCGCGCCATAGTAGTCCGGGTTGCTGTTCCCAGTGGGAACGTAAACGAGACCCAACTCCTCGTCGGCGCTGAACAAAGACCACGCGTTGGGAGTGTTGCGGATGTAGGACTGGCCAGCGAGTGGCTCGCCATGCTCGCCGGGGCGCCCGAGATCCCAAGCCCAGACGAACTTTCCGCTGACGGCGTCATAGGCACGGACCACTCCCGAGGGGTTGGTCAGCTCGCCGTTATCCGGAACACCGCTGCCTACAACCGCCACCCCGCGCACGATCGCGGGTGGCGATGTTGGAGTATAGAAACCTTTTTTGACCGAGCCGAGGCCTGCCAGGAGATCGACAGAGCCGTCGACGCCGAAACCATGACAGGGGACGCCGGTCTTGGCATCAATAGCGCGCAGTGTCGCATCGACGCTTGCCATGAGAAGGCGCCGCGGGCAGTCGGCAGGAGCGGCCGGCGCTTCGTAGTAAGCCAGACCGCGGCAGATCGTCGAAGGGCTCCATGATCGCAGGTGTGCCGCGTACTTCCAGCGCACTGCGCCCGTTTCGGCGTCGAGCGCGACAACGTCGTTTTGCGGCAGGCAGACATAAACGAGATCGCCCACCTTCAGCGGCGTCACTTCGAAAGCGGCGTTCTTTCCCGCGGGCCAATCCAGCCGATAGCTCCACACCTGCCGCAGGTTGTGCGCATTGGACGGAGTGATTTGCTGCAACGGTGTGAAGTGGGAACCGCCGGCATCGCCGGCGTAGTAGGCCCAATCGGTGCCCGCGGCGGAGGCTACGAAAGAGACCAGGTTTAGAAAGACTACGGCGGCACAGCCGTGCCATCTCATATCAGGCCACGCCGTGTATGCGGAAAGAGGAAATACAACCCCAGCAGGACGAACAATCCCAGTCGCGAAGCCAGCGACCAGCCGTCGAGCCCGATCTCCCACAGGGACCAGATCAACGTGTACGCGACAATCGACAGATAAAGCCACATCCCGGCGCGCCGTCCGCGCCACAGGAGCACGGCCGCGGCGATCAGTGCGACTCCGGTCACGACGTAGTAGAGCGAGCCGCCCAACACCGCGAGCTCCACCCCTCCTCCGCCCAGGACGACTCCCAACAGAAAGAGAATGATGGCAAAAATCCAGGGTGCGGCCCGGACAGGTGCGAGCGACATTCAGCGGGCCTTGCCTGCCTCAGCGGGCGTTTCGGGATTGGGTATGTCACGCGGGGCCAGACGCGACAGGAATTTCCACTTCCCGTCCTCGCGCACCAACAAATCCTCATAGCGCCCCGCAAGGCGGGGCACGAGCTTGTTGTCGTCCGTGCGGCCGAAATTCGTCCACCGGGAGGTCGCGGTCGCACGGTCGCCATCGATGTGGATGACGCAGTTGGTCATCAGGTGGAAGCTGCGGACTCTGGTGGCATCGTAGGGCGGTATCGAACCGAGAGATTTGCGCAGCATCGCCAGGATTTCGGTGGGTCCCGTGGCGGTCCCGAAGCTGCCGGTCCAGGTGCCCGCGCGAGCGAACAACTGCGAATAGCCCACCCAATCGCCGCTGTCCAGGAGCCGGCCGTACTCGATCAGCAGATCGCGGATGGCATCCATGTCCTCGAGCCGCCGCAGCCGGGATTCGAGTTGCTGAACACGGGCCTCGAGAGCCGCGCCGCTGCCGCGAGCGGCGGCCGACGGTTCGGCCGCATTTGCGGACAGTATCCAGAACAAGCCCCAAAAAGCCGTCGGAAAGCGCCGCATGTCGTGCTCCCGTCAGTAGAAGTCGCGTCGCACCCTCAAGAAGAACTCCCGCGGCGGAGCGACATTCGACGACACGTTCACCGCGCCGCCGGTGAAGAGCTGGTAATAGTAGAACTTGTTCGTCATGTTGGTCACCGAGAACACGGCGGACCACTTGCTCCGGTCGGGCGTGTAGGTGAGTGACCCGTTGAAGATCGAATAGGAGCCGATCGTGTAGTTCGGGTCGGCCGGCAACGTCGTCGACGGATTGAACGTCTGAGCCGTCTGGAAGCTCCAGTCGACCCGCGGAGTGAGCGTGCTGTTCGCCACGAACGGCAGTGTGTACTGCACTCCGCCGGCTACATTCCAACGGGGCTGCTGGAGGTTGCCCGGAGCGATGTACCCCGGCTGGCCGGGAGTGGTGACGCTGGATTTGAAGTTGTTGTAACCGCCGCTCAGGTTCACCAGCAGCTGGGTTGTGGGTTTGCCGGTGAACTCGAACTCCATGCCGTCCACTTTCGCGGGCCGCGCCGAGGTGATGTACCACGGAACCGAGGATTGGTTCGGATAGCCGAAGCAGTTCTGCTGGGTGGGCACCCACGTGGGCGTGCCGGGCTGTCCCAGGCACTGATAGCCCACTTCCGTGATGAGGCGCTTGCTGTAATCGCTGTGGAACAGATCGATGTTGAAGCGCAGGCGGTGGTCGAGGAATTCATTCTTCAGGCCGAGCTCGTAAGCCGTCAGGGTCTCAGCCGGAATGGGCGACAGCTGCTGCGCGGTGTTCACGATGGTCGTGATCCCGGGAGGTCGCGAGCCGGTCGACACGGAGAAGTAGGCCATGGTGTCCTGCGTCAACTGGTAGCTCGTCGCAGCAAGCCAGTCGACCCGGTTCTCATCGACGGAGAACGGGGTTGGGATGGTCAACAGCCCGGGATGATCGAAATGGTACGTCAGCTCGTTGTGGCTGTAGCGCAAGCCTCCGGAAATATGCCAGTCATCCGTGATCTTGTAGTCCGCGTGGGCGAAGACGGAAGCCGTATGTTTGATCGCGGTGTCGGTCTCGGTGAAGTTGTCCGCGATGTATCCGATCGCGCCGTTCGATTCGGCGTGCGAGGTGAGGTAATACGCTCCCGTGACCCAGCTCAGGTGATCGTCGAATGACAGGCCGTTGACGCGCAACTCGGCGGTCTCCTGCTTCACCGGCTGCTCGATGAAGGTCTCGACATAGCCCAGGGGTGACTCGTCTCCGCTTTGCATGACGGTGTCACTGTAATCGCTATAGGCGAAGATGCCCTTGGCGTGGATCTTGTCGGTGATGTCGTAGTCCAGCTTCAGCCAGGTGTTGAGGGCCTTCATGCTCTGCGTGTTGGGATAGCAGAAACCGTTCGGAACCGGGATGTAAGGCGCCTGCTGCACGACGTCGCCCCCGAAATACGGGCGGCAGAAGGTCGAATAACTCGAGTAGGGTCGACCCGGCGGCGGCAGGAACCGGTCGTCATAACGGATGTTGAAGAGCTTCAGCATCTCATCGTTGTAGACCTGCACCAGCGCGTTGGGATTCGGGTATGGGTTGGTGGTCCGCACCAGCAGCTCGGGCGAGTCCTGGTCGTCATTCTTCGCGTAGCTGATCGCGTAGTTCGCCTCGAACTTCCCACCGGGCGCATAGCGGAGCATGAGCTTGACGGAAGAGTCATTCGTACCACCCTCCTCGCCGATCTTGCAGCCGCGCTGATAGGAGCCGGGGGCGCTCACGGGCAGGGAACCCGCCAATTGCGGCGTGCCCAGCGCGTTCATCTCGCACGTGAAATCCAGCAGGTCGACGAAGCCGTCCTGGTGCTCGACACTGCCCGAAATGCGCATGAAGAGGTCTTGCGCGATCCTGGTGTCGAAGGCCGCATCGACCTGGATCTTGTTGTAGGAACCGTAGGTCGCCTCGATGTACCCGGTGTCATCGCCCTTGGGCATTTTCGAATACAGGCTGATCGAGCCGCCGATGCTGGCATTACCTTCCAGGGTACCCTGTGGTCCCCGCTTCACCTCGACACGGTCGATGTCCGCGAGATTCAGCGCAGCCCCGACGACGGTGCTGTGATAAACGTCGTCGATATAAATACCAACCGCGGGCTCGCGCGCATAGCTGGCGTCATTCTCGACGACGCCGCGCATCACGATGGTGGGCGCCCCACCCTCATCCGCATCCCCGGGGTGGGTGTACAGATTCGGAACCAACGCTCCCAGGCTGCTGACATTGGTCACGTTGGCCGCCTTCAGCTGCTCGGTGCTGACAGCCGTGATGGCAAGCGGCGTGGTCTGGAGATTCTCCTGGGTATAGCGGGCAGTGACCGTGACTTCCGACAGTCCCTCGGAGCTGGCAGGCGCGCTCTCGGCGGCGGCCTGCGGCGCGGTTTGCGCGATCGCCGTCCCTGACAGCACCAGAATCGCTCCAGCCAGCGTTGCAACCCTCATCGCATTCCCCCCTTCACAAGAGACGAAATCTCCACGCCCCAATGCTTCTCCAGCGCACGCACCAACTCACTGACGCTGCTGCCACCGGGGATCTCGCCCTGGGTCCGCTGCCAGATCGCCTGGTTCGCCAGCGACAACGGGACATCCAGGCTGTGGTCGCTCGCGATTCTCATCGCGATATCGATGTCCTTCACCATGAGATCGAGTTTGAAGGGATCATCGAAGCGGCGGCTCAGAATACGCTGGCCGATGTGAGTGCGGCTGATCCAGGACATCCCCGTCGAGACGTTCAGGACGTCGACCATCACTGCGGGATCGAGCCCGTAGCTGCGGCCGATGGCCAGTCCCTCGGTCGTGGCGAGGAAAGTCACCGCCGTGATCAGGTTGTTGATCGACTTCATGGCGTGGCCCGCACCGACCGGTCCGAGATGGAAGATCGATTTTCCGAGCGCCTGGAGAACCGGTCGCACGCGCTCCACCGAAGCGGGATCGCCACCGACCATGAATACCAACTCGGCCTTCTCGGCACCCATCTGGGCACCCGATACCGGCGCATCGACCATGGACACGCCCATCTCGGCCAATCGGGTCGAGGTCTTCCGGGTGTACCACGGCTCCGACGAGGAAGTGTCCAGAAGCACGCAGCCGCTGGTAAATCCCGCGGACAGGCCATCAGGTCCGAACACCACCGACTCGACTTCGCGGCCATGCGGCAGCATGGTGATCACGATGTCGGATGCGGCGGCGACGGCCTTTGGTGATCCGACGATCGCTGCCGACGGAGCTCGCGCGCGAAGTCGCTCCAAAGCACGTGCGTCGATGTCGTAAGCGGTTAGCGAATAGCCGGCCGGCGGCAGATGACTGGCCATGGGCAAGCCCATGACTCCCAGTCCTACGATTCCCACTCGTGGCTTGGACACATACCCCCTCCCGCGCTTGCCGCGCGTACATCGGGCTGCAGGTCCGCACAGCCCCTGTTCAAATCATCGTAGCAGCGGCACCGCAAGCGATTCGCGTAAGCAGCTTTCGCGAATAGCAAATGTGCACCGCTGCATCATGATTGTTCGCATCGCCAACACAGGACGACATCTGCATGAAAGTCGCGTTTATCGGCGTCGGCAACATGGGCCGCCCCATGGCTGCAAACTTGGTGAAGGCAGGACACCAGGTCACCGTACTCGATTCCAACACCACGCTGGCCGCGCAGGTTGCCCCCGAAATCGGGGCGACCGCCTGCGCGCGCGTGAGCGATCTGCCACCCGTTGATTTCATCGTGACCATGCTCCCCGACGGCAAGGTCGTACGATCGGTGGCATTGGGGGAAGGCGGCATCGCGGCCGTCGCCACACCCGGCACGATCCTGCTCGACATGAGCTCGAGCCAACCTCTGATCACCCGCGAGACCGGTGCAGCCCTGCTCGCGAAGGGCATTTCCCTGATCGACGCGCCCGTCTCCGGTGGCGTCGAGCGCGCCACCCAGGGCACGCTGACCATCATGATCGGGGGCGACGATCCGGCCGCCATCAGCCAGGCGAAGCCCATCCTGTCGTGCATGGGCAATACCCTGTTCGAGGTGGGCAAGCTCGGCTCGGGACACGCCGCCAAGGCGCTCAACAACGTCGTCGCCGCGGGCAACTATGCAGTGCTCGCCGAGGCGCTGACGGTCGCCGAGCGTTATGGCATCGATCAGGAGACCCTGGTGGACATCATCAACGTCTCCACCGGACAGTCCTTCATCTCGACGGTCGTCATGAAGAAGTTCGTGATCCCGAAAACGTTCAATACGGGATTCAAGATCGGTCTCCTGGCGAAGGACGCCGCAATCGCGGCGGAGCTCAGCACCGACCTTGGCGGCGGAACGCCTGCCATCAGCCTGACGGACAAACTGTGGGCACAGGCACGCGACGGGCTCGGAGCTGGCGAAGATCATTCCAAAGCGATACTGTGGTGGTGCGAGAGTGGAGAATCCCGATGAGTGAGAACCAAGAGGCGTTCGATCGCGGTCTGGCACTGCGACGGGACATGTTTGGGGTCGCCGGGGCGGACAAGGCCATCGAGTCGGCGAGTAATTTCTCGAAGCCTCTGCAGGAGACGGTGACGCGCTTCTGTTTTGGCGAGATCTGGCAGCGGCCGGGACTCGACCGCAAGACGCGCAGCCTCCTCACTCTGTCCATGCTCATCGGTACCGGCCGGTTCATGCAGTTCCCGGCCCATGTCCGCGGCGCCCTCGCCAATGGGGTCACGAAGGAGGAGCTGCGCGAGTTGGTGCTTCACGCGCAGCTCTACTGCGGGATTCCGGCCGCCGTGGAAGCGACCGCCCTGTGCGAATCGGTGCTCGCCGGCTGATATGTACCTGGCCAGTTGCCACTACCAGGGTCAGGATCTGATCGTGGCTCGACGGGGTGACGAGCTGGTCCCGTTGCATGACCTCATGACAGCGCGCCTCTCGCCGGGTGCCGCCGCTGCCTCGCTGGCCGACAGCATGTTGTCGCTCATCAACGCCGGACCGCGGACGCTCGAGGCGCTCGGGAACGCCATCGCCTCGCCGGCGCTCCCGGACGCCGTCTCCTTGATTCCTCCAGGTGAGGTCCGCTGGCATCCGCCCGTACGCCGACCGGGAAAAATCGTCGGCGTGGCGATGAACAATTCGGCCTCCGACGCCCGCAAGATCAGCGCGCCGAGCCATCCCATGTTCTTCCTCAAGCCGCGCAGCAGCCTGCTGGGGCATCTCAACGAGTTGGAGATCCGCTCGTACTACGGCAGCGTACACCCGGAGCCCGAGCTCGCCGTCGTGATCGGAACGCGTGCGCGCGATCTCGATCCACGCAATGCGCTCGACTGCGTTTTTGGCTACACCATCATGAACGACGTGACGGGCAACGCCATGCGTAGTCAGGACAGGGTGCACTACTACGCGCTCTACGCGAGCGAAGCCGATTCGACGAAAGTGGAGCGCCGTGAGCAACACCTGTCGTACGCGGCGAGGTACAAGGGCACCGATGGTTTCGCGCCAACAGGTCCATGGCTGGTGACTCGAGACGAGATTCCCGATCCGGGAACACTCGATGTCGTCTGCACGGTGGGAACCGAGGTCGTCGCGGAAGACAGTACCCGTTACCTGACCTATTCGGTGCCGGAAATCCTGGCGTACCTGTCGCGCTTCCAGACTCTGGAGCCTGGCGACATCATTTCCATGGGAACCGCCTTCAGACAGCAGGCCGGGGCGACACGCTCACTGCACAGCGCCGATCTGCAAAGGGTCGATGGACCCATGCAGGTGGAGATCACCGGGCTCGGCAAGCTCATTACGCCGGTCCGCCGCAGACAAATGGAGCTGGGAGACTGGCGTTTGCCCCGCGGCTAGGCCGCGAGTCCCCGTACGAATTCCAACACGTGCGCCGAGAACTTCTCCGGTTGCTCGAGACTCATGACGTGACCGGCTTCCCGGTAGCGTACGAGTCGGGCACCCGGCACGGTCGCGGCAATCTCGGTGGCAATCTCCCGATAGCCCTCGACATCGAGATCGCCTGACACCACCCACGTCGGCACACCCAGTCCGGCCAATCCACCCCGGATGTCGGGACCCGGCTGTTGCAGGTCGGCACTGCGCCAATGCCAACCGCTGTAGTCATGCACCATCGCTTCCACGACAGCACGCGCGCGAGGATAGCGACTCAAGGACGCAAAGGTCGGATGGGCCAGCCAGAACTGCTTGGTCTCCTCGATATCATGGCTCATCGCGTAATCCGCGACAGCTTCCACGGGACGCTGCACTTTCCAGTGGTGCCCCGGGAGTCCGGGTGAGGCCAGGATCAGCCCCGCGACCGCGCCAGGATGCTTTATGGCATACGGGAGCGCGATGTTGGCTCCGAGAGAGAGCCCGACGAGGACGGGACGCTCGATCCCGAGACGCGCGAGTAA
>DAITMW010000325.1:6977-8309 GCA_036834945.1 Steroidobacteraceae bacterium | reverse complement strand
CGACGAGCTCGGTGGCCTTCAGCTCGTCGGCACTTGCGGTCGACCGGGCAACCAGATTGGTGATGCCGCAGTGATGGGATAGCAGTTCCCGCTCCTGCGCCGGGACGAGTTGGCGGTCAGTGAATCCGGCGCCGTGGATCGCCGGCCAGAAGCGGTTACCGGGGCGCGCGAAGTGATGCCCCGTGGCGCCTGAGTACAGCCCGGGGTTGATTCCGCAAAAGAGGACGCGCAGGCCGGGGGCGATTACGTCGGGAATGGTCTTGCCCGCCGCCGCGGCTAGTTGCTCGCGGGTGGGCTTCTCCGGGCGTGCTTCTGCAGTACTTCTCATTGCTGGACCTGTGCCTGCACTGCAGGCGGCAGAAATCGGGTCGTGGTTGCGGGTCAGGTGGCGCGCGTCAGGAATCAATGTCGGCGCCGTCGCTCGAAGAGCCGCGGGGTCACCCGCTGGCTGACGGCACTTGGGCTAGCTGGCGCGGTTCTTGGGCTAAGCCAACGGCCCTTGGGCTAGCCAGCGGCCCTCGAGCTAGTCAACAGCCCTCGGGCTAGCCAAGGCCCCGGGCCAGCCAGCGACACTTGGCCCGCCAGTGCCCTTATTAATCTTAGTCGAGCGCGGTGGCCAGCGCCTTCAGCAGGGCAGCGCCATCTCCACGCCAGGCGCTTCCGTGCATACAAGCCAGGGTTGTTGGCTGTTCGCGAGCGAGCCGCTCGAGGATCGGCCGGGTCTGCGGCGCGTGCGCGAAGTAATCCATCGGCTTGCGGAAGGCCTCACTCGGGCCGAGGATGTCCGACTCGGTGAGCGCGACGTCCCCTGGGCCACCTTGAGTAAACAGGTCACCGCAGAAAAATGTCCGGGTGCTGGTTTCCATCATCAAGCCGCATTCCCAGGCGTGCGGCATGTGGGGTGTGTCGAACCAACGCACTGTGTGTCGGCCCAATGAGAGCTCTTCTGCATCACCCAGTGCGCGTGCCGGCCGGTCGGCGAAGTCATTCACCGACACCATGGCCGCGATCCGGCTGCAGACGGGAACCGCCTGCGGCGCAGCGCTGAGAAAGGAGTTGAGCGCGCCGCACTCGTCGGCCTCGAAGTGTGACAGGGCAACATACTTCAGCTTCTGCACCGGCATGACGGCATTGATGGCCTCCTGAACCAGCGCAAAGAGTTGCCGCTGGCCGGTGTGGAACAACATCGGCTCATCATCCACGATCAGGTATTGGTTGAAGCTGAACTGCGCCTGGCCGCCGGCGGTCGGGATCGGTGTCGGTGTGTTGATCCGGTAGATGCCGTCGGCGATCTCCTGGATATTGGTGCGTGACTGGGAGTTCGTCATCATG
>DAITMW010000325.1:5787-6877 GCA_036834945.1 Steroidobacteraceae bacterium | reverse complement strand
CTTATGCTGAGCACAACTTTTTCTAACTGGACGCCGCGGGCGGGGCGCAATCAGGATGAGGTCACGCTACCGGAGGTCAATCATGCCGATGATTTCTTTGCGCCAGCTCCTCGATCATGCCGCGGAATTTGCCTATGGGGTACCGGCGTTCAACATCAACAACATGGAGCAGGTGCAGGCGATCATGCAGGCTGCGGATGCGACCGACAGTCCGGTAATTCTGCAGGCGTCGGCGGGCGCACGTAAATATGCGGGAGAGGCGTTCTTGCGTTATATCACGCTCGCGGCCGTTGAAACCTGGCCTCACATCCCGGTTGTCCTACACCAGGACCATGGTGCCAGCCTGTCGGTGTGTCAGGCGTCCATCCGGTCGGGGTTCACGAGTGTCATGATGGATGGCTCATTGCGGGAGGATATGAAAACTCCCGCTTCGTATGAGTACAACGTGGATATCACGGCGAAAGTTACCGAGATCGCGCACGCCGTTGGTGTTTCGGTGGAGGGTGAGCTCGGATGTCTCGGGTCGCTCGAATCCGGGATGGCGGGAAAGGAGGATGGTGTCGGGGCCGAAGGCAAGCTGTCGCGCGAGCAGATGCTCACCGATCCCGCGCAAGCGGCGGATTTCGTCAAGCGCACAGGAGTGGACGCCCTGGCGATCGCTATCGGCACTTCGCACGGGGCCTACAAGTTCAGCCGGCGGCCGACGCGGGAGGTGCTGGCGATCGATCGCATACAGGCCATCCATCGGAGCATTCCGAATACTCACCTGGTGATGCACGGGTCGTCCTCGGTGCCGCAGGACTGGTTGGCCATTATTCGTGCGCACGGTGGAGAGTTGAAAGAGACGTACGGTGTCCCGGTCGAGGAGATCCAGGAGGGAATCCGCAACGGCGTGCGCAAGGTGAACATTGACACGGACATCCGGATTGCCATGACCGGCGCGATGCGGCGGTCGTTGTGGACGGATCGGGCGGAGTTCGATCCTCGCAAAGCGTTGAAGGAGGCTACCGCGGCGGCGCGGGATCTGTGCAAGGAGCGCTTCCAGGCGTTCTGGTGCGCGGGGCAGGCAAGTAAGATCAAGGCGCTGCCG
>DAITMW010000325.1:0-5687 GCA_036834945.1 Steroidobacteraceae bacterium | reverse complement strand
TGTGAAGTGACGTAAACGCGCCCGTCCGCATCAATGGTGGCGCCGTCGCCAAGCCCGTGCAGCTTGGCAAACTCGCGTTGGTGCGTCAGTGAGCCGTCGGCCTGCACGTCGAAGGCCGCGATTGAGTCTCTGTTGGTGACATACAGTGTTTGCTCGTCCCTGCTGAGGATGATGCCGTTGGTTGTGAGGCCGTCGCCGTATTGAGTGATCGAGCCCGTGGCGTCGGCGTAGAACACGCCGCCATCCGTGAAATAGACGCCACCGCGGCTGTCGGCGGTCAGGTCGTTGATGACGGTGCGCAGGCAATCCAGCGGGTCGTCCCGGTATCGGTTCGCCAGTAGCCGACGTTCCGGGCGCAATTGCCAGATGGAGGGATAGAGGCCACGTTGCACGATGAACAGCGCGCCGCTCTTGCTGATGGACAAGGCGCCTCCGGTGTTCGTCTCGCGGAACAGGACGGTCTCCTTGCCGTTCTGGTCGAGTTGGATGACCGCGCTGTTACTGTTCTGTGCGATTAGCAACACTCCGTCAGAGGTGGCGACGATCCCATCGGCATTATTGCCCTCGACAGTCCAGAGCATCTTCCAGCGTGCGCCGGGCGCAATCACACCCCGTATCGCATTGATGGAGTAGCCGTGCGCTTCGCCGGAAGGTGGTTTGAGCCCGGGCGACGCTTTGAAGGTTGCGAGAGGCGCCAGATGCTTGCACGTTGCGAGGACCTGCGGCTCACGTGCGTCGCGCGCCGACTGCACGCCCGGCCCTTGAGAGGGCGCGGTCTGCGCAATCGATACGGTTACGCTCGACAGGAGCGCGATCAAAATGGACGGAGTGCGATAAAGCGGCGACCGTGTCTTCACGCAAAATCGGTCCTGTGCTATTGTTTTTTTCCGAATTTCGTATAGCGAAATCGGTTTCGCCAAACGAATATGCTGAGCGCGACAGCGGCGGGCGTCAAGGTAAGATGGGGCGCTCGCAAAGCGCGCGAACAGGGCGAAAGAAGAGGGGGACCGTTGCAGTGAAGATCGGACCGATTCTGACCCGGACGATGGCAGGTGCTGTTGCTTCCTTGCTCCTGGGAGTTGCCGCGACGCCGTCCTATGCGCACCACTCGTTCGCCATGTACGACCAGACCAAGATTCTGGTGTTGACCGGTGTCGTGTACCAGTTCGTTGCGCAGGCCAACCATGCCGAGCTGCACATCTACCTGATCGGTGCCGACGGGAAGTTGGAAAAGGACAAGGACGGCAAGCCGCATCCTTACGGTGTGGAGATGGCCGGCGCGGCCGCGGTCGCGCAGCAGGGCATCACGGCGGAAACCATGAAGGCCGGCACCATCATCAGTGTGAAGGTGAACCCTTTGCGGGATGGGACGGACTTCGGCTCCAAGGCGGGCAACAGCGCCATCGCGAAGTGTCCCTGGAAGACACCGCCCGCGCCCGGCAAGACCTGCGACACCGTCGCCGGCCGGGAATTGCTCGGATACGCCACGTTCTGACACCGTAGTCCGCGGCAAAGGAGCTCGAGCGTTGAACGATTTCGCGGTCTGGCTCTCCACCACGGCCCCGAGCGTCTTCATCCAGACCCACGAGGTCTGGATGATTCCGGTTATCCAATCCCTGCACATCATCGGTATCGGGCTTGCGGTGGGCTCCGCGCTAATGATGACTCTGCGCGTGCTCGGATGGGTTGGCACCGACCAGACGGTGCTCGCGACTCAAGCGAGATTCGGTCCCTGGCTGACGGGCGCGCTGTGTTTGTTACTCGCCAGCGGTGGTCTATTGATCGTCGCGGAGCCGGTGCGCGAGCTGGTCACCATTTCGTTCTGGGTAAAGATGGTATTCGTTGCCACGCTCACGGCCATGGCGGTGGCTTTCCAGACTTCGGTCCGTAACCAACAGCAACGTTGGGAGCAGACGTTGCCGCGACGCCCGGGCGTGCGCCTGGCGGCTATCCTGGTGTTTGTGGTCCTGGGTTGCATCATCCTGCTGGGGCGGCTGATCGCCTACGACCACATCTGGGGTCCTCTGTCACCGGCGACCAAGGCCTGAAGACGCCGTGACGATCACGCCTTGGTTGCAGAGTCTGGAAAACACGGGTCTCGCTTCCGGTATCCGCGACTCGCTGTACATCTTTCCGTTTCTGGAAGCCATCCATGTGATGGCGCTCAGCGTGGTGCTCGGTACGATCACGATCGTCGATCTGCGCCTGTTGGGGTTGGCTTCGACGCAGCGGCCGTTCGCTCGCATGTCGAAGGAGCTGCTGCGCATTACCTGGGCCGCTTTCGCGCTGGCCGCGCTGACCGGTGCGCTGATGTTCATCACGAACGCTCGCGTGTATGCGAGCAATGCGCCCTTTCTGATCAAGATGGGGTTGCTCGCGCTCGCCGGGATCAACATGGCCGTGTTCCACCTGACGGCGGGAAAGAGCGTCGGCCGGTGGGAAAATGCGCCGACCGCACCGGGTATTGGCAGGGTGACGGCGACCCTGTCGCTGAGCTTGTGGATTGCAATTGTGTTTGCGGGGCGTGTGATAGGGTTTACGACGACGGGTGCGCAAGCCAGGGAGTCGGCGCCCGCGCCTGCGAATTTCGACGATTTCCTGGGCGGTGGTGGTGGCGACGGAGGCGCGTCCGGGGGTGGTGGCGACGGGGGCCAGGCTCCACCACCCGATCCCGCGAGCTACAGTATCCGCACCATCATGGCGGCCCTGGTCGACCCGAGCGGGGACTTTCTGTTCGAGTCCGTCGCCGACATCTCCGATGAGCATGGCGTGAGTCACAAAGCGCCACAGACTCCACAGGAGTGGGATGCCGTGCGGCATCACCTGCAAGTGTTGGTGGATGCAAAAAGGCTGCTCGGTACACCGGGGCGGAGAGCCGCGGAGCCGGGCGATCGAAGCGCCAATCCAGCGGTCGAGAACGAGCCCGAGCAGGTGCAGAAACTACTCGATGCCGATCATCCTGACTTCGTACGCCGGGCACAGCGCCTGGCGGATGCCGCGACGGTTGGTTTGAAAGCGGTCGATGCACGCGATTCGAAGGCGCTGTTCAGCGCCATCACCGCAATCGACAAGGCCTGCGAGAGCTGTCATCTGCATTACTGGTATCCGAACGACCAGCGCGCTCACCAGGCTGCCAGGGAAGAGGGCGGCATCATCGAATAGTGGAGGGGTGTCAATGAAGTTAGTCACGGGTTTGTGCACGGCGCTGACCGTCGTCGTCTCACTGAGTGCGGCCGATGCGCAGACGGGAGCGGGCGTCACGCAGCCGGCTCCCAACGGGTTCGCGCCCCTGAGCACCAGGGAAATTCCGCCGTTCCAGGGGCCGCCAGCTGGTGTGAAGCCGCTGCAGACCGACCTGTTCACGTCCAAGAATTTTTACAAGGACAAGAAGTCGTGGACGGATCCACGCTACTACCGTTGCAACACGCCACGGATGATCGTCGAATCATTGTGGGAGAGCGGACGCATCGGCACCAAACCTCCTGTCACCGCATCCTGGGGTGACTGCAGCATCGATTATCCGCGCGAGAAGATCGTAAGCCCTTATCCCTACAAAACTGCCAAGGCTCACTACGAGGCGCTCCTGGCCGCAGCGAAGGCGAAGGGTGGGCCGACCGTCTACACGAAGGCGACGACGCCCGATTGGGACGGATACTACGACCGGGACATGAAGGCGAGTGATGTGCCGGGTGTGCTTCCTCCCGACAAGAGGGGTCCGGGCTATTTCCAGCGGATGGGCATGACCGGTGAGCGTTGGATCTGGGGCGGGATCGACCAGCCTTCCACGATCGTCTCGCTTCTGACCCCGGAATACCAGAAACGCTATGTGCAGATGCTCTATCACGAGGGCGTCGACAACTCCAAGCAGTGGAATGCCTCGTTCTGCTATCCCGAGGGATTCACGCGCTGGTGGGCATGGCCCTCCCGGGGCGCGGCGTTTCAATTGAGCATGACGGCGTACCAGGTTCAGTTCCTGTCCGGCGTCGCCGACAACTTCGTCCGGCAGGTGTTGATCGGCAAACAACACGTGCAGAAGGTTCCGCAGTGGTACGGGGAAACGGTCGGATTCTGGGATGCCACCACGCTGGTCGCGTGGACCGCCAACATTCAGGCCTGGACCCAGCACACCATGTTCGAGAACAGCGGCAAGCTGGAGGCCGTCGAGACCTTCAAGCCGGTCTACGATGCCGGTGGCAAGTTCATCGGGCTCGACAACGAAGCGGTGTTCTACGATCCCGAGGCGTTGGAGCAACCGGTGCGGATCAGCGACCGGTTTCTGCGACGTGCAACCATGGAGGACCCCAATGCGCGCTATACGTTCATCGAGTGTCTTTCCAACGTTCACAACGTCGACGGGCATCCCAAACAGTTGAGCAACAGTGATCCCGAGTTCGTGGACTACTACGGGAGGCCCTGGGCGCAGGTCTGGGAGAAGTATTTCGAGAAGGGCTGGGACAAGCCGGCGAGCAGCGATGTCCCGGAGGACGTTCTCAAGCAACTGGAGTGACAGGGTATGGGTTGCAGGGGCCTGGAAATCTGGCGCCCCGGCATGGGTTGCAGGGGCCTGGAGGTCTGGCGCCCCGGCATGGGCTGCAGGGAGCGCGAAGTCTGGCGCCATCGCGGCATGGGCTGCAAGGGGCTCGAGATCTGGCGCCGCCGCGGTTTGCTTTGCGCATCGCTCATCCTCTGCTTCCTGTTGTGCGCCCCCCTTGCCGCGCTGGCGGCTCCCCCGCGGGCTTTCGTGCAAGTCAGAGCGGATCTCTGGCGGGCGGGCAACGGTAACTGGTGGAGCCTGATCTATGTGACGCCGGATGGGATCGTGCTGGTCGATCCGATCAGTCCCGATTTCGCGGCCTGGCTCAAAGGTGAGCTCCAGGCTCGCTTCCCAGGCAAAGTGGTCCGCTACATCGTCTACAGCCACAGTCATTGGGATCATGTGGGCGGCGCGGCTGTCTTTGCCGACAGCCATCCGCACATCATCGGCCAGGAGCGCATGCTCGAGAACATGGACGGCCGTTGGCCACACATGCCGGGCAACATGTTCGATCGCAATCACAACGGGACGATCGAGACGGAAGAGATCGCGATTCCTACCCTGGAGCATCCCGGGATCTGCGGCATGGCCCGTGGTTATTTCGAAGCGGTCGACCGCGAGCACACCGGCCACATGACCCCGGCGCAATGGTGGGCCGCGCAAGGCGTGGTGCCGCCCGACATCGTTTATTCGGAGCGCATGACTCTCGTCATCGGCGGACGCACCATCGAGCTCGTCTTTCCGGGGCTCAACCATGCCGACGACGGGACCGTGGTGTATTTTCCGTTGGAGCGCGTCGCCTTCTCGGCGGACTTTCCGGCTGATGCGCTGGTGACGACCTCGATGCGCTCGCTACCCAGTGGGTGTGGCATGTTCGATCGGCATCCGCTGTCCGAATGGATCCGGTCCTATAAAACCATCGAGAGCCTGAATTTCGAGATCCTGGCGCAGGGGCACGGGATGACGACCTTCACCAAGGCCGACGTGACGGAGGGACGGCGGTACCTCGAGGACCTTCGTGATGCGGTATCGCAGGGGATGGCGCAGGGCAAGACGTTGACGGAGTTGAAAAAGACGCTCCTGCTCGAGAAGTACAAGGACTGGGCTTACTACGACATGCTGCGGGAAGTCGACATCGAGGCGGCGTACCTGA
>DAITMW010000324.1:6568-8383 GCA_036834945.1 Steroidobacteraceae bacterium | reverse complement strand
GCTACGGGAATCTTGTTGAACGGAACGTCCTTATCGACCCGGATGTCCGGCGGAAGCCCCAACACCCGCTCCGCGATGATGTTGCGCAAGATCTCGTCGGTACCACCCAGGATCCGCGTGGCAGGCGAGCGCATGAGCATCGCCTGAAAGCGCGCGGCATCCGGAGCCTGTTGGGGATCGGCCATGATGCCCGCCTCGGCCTCGAGATCGAGCGCGAACATGGCGATCTCCTGCATCATCGACCCCGCAACGAGCTTGCTGATCGAGTGCTCCGGTCCGGGAGTGTGTCCCCTGGACTCCTGGGAAATCGCTCGTAAAGCGGTATAGCGAATGCCACGCGACCGGGCCGCCCACTGCGCCAGCCGGGATTTGACCCGCGCGTCATCAATCGCAAGTCCCGTCTCCGTCGCAAACCCGGCACAGAAGTCGAGCAACTCCTCGAACCCGGTTGGAATGGTCGAGCCCGCGAACAGGCGCTCGTTCATCAACGTCGTCAGCGCCACGCGCCAACCGCTGTTGACCGTGCCAAGCCGTTGATCGTCCGGGATACGAACGTTCGTAAAGAACACTTCGTTGAATTCCGACGGCCCGTGGATGGTCCGTATAGGACGGATCTCAACGCCCGGACTATCCATCTTCAAAACGAACATGGTCAGCCCGGCATGCTTCGGCAGCGCGGGATCCGTGCGAGCAAGGAGCAATCCCCAGTCGGCATCGTGCGCGCCGCTGGTCCATATTTTCTGGCCATTGACAATCCAGCCTTCTGGCGCGCGTTCAGCTCTCGTGCGCAGACCTGCAAGATCCGATCCGCCCGAAGGCTCGGAAAAAAGCTGACACCAGACGTGCTCCCCAGACACACAAGCCGGCAGCAGAGCCGCCCTCTGAGTGTCCGTCCCGCACTCCATGATCGTCGGCCCGGATATCCCCAGGTTGATGATGAATAGCGTACTGAGCTTGCGAAATACGCCCTCCTCCTGTTCCCAGATCAGGCGCTCCACAGGAGACGCATCCCGGCCGCCATAGCGCCGTGGCCAATGAACGCATGCCCAGCCGGCGTCGTATTTGCGCTTCTGCCAGTCCTTTTGCAGCGCTACAGGATCAATCCCATCGCGAGGCGAAAGTGTCGTGTACGCGCTTCGTTCCAACCAGGCACGCAGCTCGTGCGGCGCATTGGCTTCGATCCAACTGCGAGCTTCGTGACGGAAGGTCGCTTCAGCGGGCGTATCGTCGAAGTCCATGGACTAACCCTCACGCAGCAGCGCGCGTACGCAGGCGATCGACGAGTTTCGCTTCCCACTGGGACAGCGATCCGAGTGAAAGCGCCAGGAGATTCGAGCGACGGTAGAACAGATGCGCATCGAACTCCCAGGTAAACCCGATCCCGCCATGGACCTGAATGTTGTTCGTCGAGCAATGCTGGAATGCCGTGGTTGCGCTCACTCTTGCGGCGGCTGCGGCAATGGGAAGGTCTGCCGAATGAGACTCCAGCGCCCAGGCAGCGTAGTAAGCATTGGACCGTGCCAACGTCACCGATACCAACATATCCGCGAGCATGTGCTTGATCGCTTGAAACGACCCGATCGGCCGCCCGAAAGCGACTCGCTGCAACGCATAGCCGCGCGCCATCTCGAGAGCCCGCTCCGCGCCGCCGACCTGTTGGAACGCGACAAGTACGGCCGCGCGGTCGAAACCTCGAGAAAGAATTTCGAGCCCAGTTCCGCGCGACCCGAGACGTTCCGCCGGCGCCTCCCGAAAGGTCAAGCAGGCATGCTTGCGCGATGGGTCCAGGGTCTCGACCGAATCACGCGTAACCCT
>DAITMW010000324.1:0-6468 GCA_036834945.1 Steroidobacteraceae bacterium | reverse complement strand
AGCAGGCATGCTTGCGCGATGGGTCCAGGGTCTCGACCGAATCACGCGTAACCCTGGTAGACCCGAGCTCAACCAGAAACAGTGTTGGCGAGGTGTCCTGCTCTTCGAAAGCGACAACAACCGCCACGTCCGCACAGTGACCATCCGCCACAGGACATTTCGCACCGTTCAACTTGCCGCGGTTCACGTTCGAGCGGATTGCGTGGGACGCAACAGGCAGCGCCTCTGACCAGGCCACCGTCCCGATCAGCGTCCCCTGCGCGACCTGCGGAAGGTACTTCGATTGCTGTTCATCCGAGCCGGCCAGCTTGAGGATTTCAGCGAACAAACATACCGTCGAGTCGTACGGCACCGGGGCGAGTGCCCGGCCCAGCTCCTCCGCGATCACACAAAGCTCGAGGTACCCCAACCCCAGCCCGCCATAGCTCTCCGGGATCGCGGCACCGCAGAACCCCATCCCGGCCAGGGTTGACCACGTCGAGCGGTCGAAATCGTCCTCGCCCTCGAGAATCGCCCGCACCCTCGTGGCCGGACATTGCTTTTCCAGCATCCGTCGCGCCGCACTCTGCAGCTCTTTCTGTTCGTCGGAAAAGTCGAAATTCACAGGGTGCCCCCAGTGATGGTCGCTAACGTGCCGACTTCGGCAATTCCGGGTGGTAGTTCTTCTGAAGTGACCCGGAGACAATCCCCGAAGGATCGAGCAAGCCTCCATAAACATGCATGTTGTGAGCATGCGCAAGCTGATGCAGCGCGAACGCCGTCGCCATTGCGCTAGCGCGGCCTTGGGCGTCCTGTGCCGCATTGACCGCTTCCTTGACGAGCTTGAGCGCGAATTGCGGCTTGCTGGCAATGCGCCGGGCGAGATCGAGGGTGAATTCCGAGAGTTTGTCGTATGGCACGACATGGTTGATCATGCCGAGCTTTTCCGCCTCGGCCGCGGTCATCGAGCCGGACGTGAAGAGAAACTCCTTCGCCTTGCGCGCCCCGAGCTCCCAGGGATAAGCGAAATACTCCAGCCCCGGACCTCCCATCGCAACGGTGTTGTCGACAAACACCGCATCGTCGCTCGCGACGACGAGATCGCAAGGCCAGACCAACATCAGCCCACCGGCGACGCACTTTCCGTGAACCTGCGCGATGGTCACCTTCCCGATATTTCTCCACCGCTCGCAGAAGCCGATGTAGATTTCCTTTTCGCGTGCCATCTGCGCTTGCGCGCCAGGCTTTCCGAATCCCCCCCATGTTCCAACCGTGCGGAAGTCCCGCATGCGCTCATGCGTATTCTCTTCGCGTAAATCATGACCCGAGGAGAAGTGAGGGCCGTTCGCGCAGAGGATGATGACCGAGGTCGCATCATCCTGGGCAGCGATGTCGAATGCTGCATTCAACTCGTAGAGCAGCTCGGTATTCTGCGCATTGCGTGATGCGGGCCGATTTAGCGTGATCCGGGTGATCCGGTCGGCCGGCTTGCTCAACTCGACGGTTTGAAAGGTCGTCACGCTTGCCTGCTCCTGCGCGATAGAGCCATTCGGGGCCGGCCCATGAGCTCACAGCCCCGACCCCCTGATTGCAGGGTAGGCAACTATTACTCAGGAGTCAACAGGAATTGCGTGGGGAGCAATCTGTCCGCGATCATCCCGGGGCGGTCCTTACCGGGCGCACGCAGGCGGGCTCAACTGGTGCGTTTCTTAGCGCGCTTCCCAGGCCCAACATCGCCGCCATTGGTGAGAGCTTTCGCGGCAATTTTGGCCGCGGCGGGCGCCTTCCACCAATCGAAGTGCTCGGCGTGCGGCTTGGATTTGGTGACCACCATGAGCACCTGGGCCTCATCGCGCCCGATGTTTTCCGCGCGGTGAGGAATCTCCGAGTTGGCCAGAATGCCCTCACCCGGCCCGAGCTCGAACGCCTTCGTATCCACGATGAAGCGAACTTTCCCGCTGAGGACGTAGCAATATTCCTGGCCTTGGTGGGATACCAACACTTCCATGCGGTTCTTCTTGGGAAACACGAGATGAAAGATCTCGAGATCGTCATTGGGCATGCCGCCGGCGAGCAGCCGCCAGCGATAGCCCGTGCTGACGGTGCTCTGCTCGGGAGACGGCTCTTCCATCGTGTGCACGGTCGCCTCGCTACGCGAAACGCTCGATTCGCCATCAAAGAGCTCGCCGACCGCGACCTCGAGCACCTGGGCGATCCGAATGAGGTTCGCTACCGAGGTCGAGACCCGGCCGCGTTCCAGACGGGACAGAAAAGCACTGGACAATTCGGATCTCTCCGCCAACTCATTGAGTTGGATGCCTCGTTCCTTGCGCAGCGATCGGATGCGGGCACCGAGGCCTGCGAGTGAATCCGCCGGAGACTGCATTGTTTTATCCTTCCTAGGGTATCCGTCTCCAGACTAAATCCAGATTGCCTTCCAGGCAAGTGAAAGGTTCGCACCGGACAGCATGATCCTGGCCGTACGTTGTCCTGAACGTACGGATATCGGCCGCATGAGGACGGCTCTGCCCCCAGGAACCGCCGCCCGTCCGGTCAGCCACACACCTCACCGAACACGCGCAACGCATTCTCGCCGAGAACGCCCCGGATCTGCTCGTCCGAGAAGCCGCGCTTGACGAGGCCGCGCGTGATGTTGCGCAGATCCCGGTAGTCATCGAATCCGACGAGGCGATCGGTGACGTCGATGTCTCCCGGGCGGAAGCCATGCTCCAGGAACTCAGCGCGCATCGTTTGTTCCAACACGCTCTCGGGTGCCTGCAGCGGCCAGTCCGTGCCGATCGACACATGACGCCAGCCCACGAGCTCGGCGATATACTCGACGTGATCGAGCATCGCGGCGATCGTGGACCTTCTCTCTTTCGAAAGGAAAAACGGCACAGTGACGACGCCGATGACGCCACCCGTATCGGCGATCGCCTTGAGCGCGTCGTCGCTTTTTGCACGAGGCACGCTGCAAAGCGCTTTGGCGGAAGTGTGATTGGCGTTGACCGGACGCTTGGAGAACTTGCAGGCGTCCATCGTGGTCAGATGACCGCAATGGCTGGTGTCGACGATCATGCCCATCTCATTACAAAGCCTGACCACGTCGATGCCGTAGTTGGAAAGGCCGGCGTCGAAACGCTCGGTGCAACCTACGCCGATATTATCCATGCGGTTATAGGTCAGCATGAATGAGCGCAGCCCCCTGTTATAGGCTTGCGTGAGCGCCTCGAGACTGCGCGGAGCAGGAAAGAGCGGCTGCCAATGCGCGTAGAGACCGATGACGCCGTCTTTTTTGCATTGCCGCGCATGCTCCGCCTTGGTCACCTTGCGCAGCCAGGGAAGTTTGAACAACTCATCCAGCATCGCCTCGAGGGCCGGCCACTTCGGGTCGCCACTCTCATACACCGCGACACTATAGGTGCCCACGGTCATGCCGGATTGGAGATACCAATCCTTGATGAGATCGGACTTTCCCTCCAGCGCGAGCCGATAGGGCCAACGGAGTGCCTGAGCGTAGGCAACCAGGCCGCTGCCTGCCGCGGCCATCAGCGCACTGAACTCCGATTGCAGAGCTGCGGGATAAGCCGTGAAGATGTTGGGCCCACCCACGTGTTGCGACAGCCAATCCCAGATGATGCTCTCAGAATGCAGCGTCGCGGCGCGCCGTTCCTCCTCGGCGCTCAGGCCGAAGTCGAACGTTCCAGAGGTTTTCGCGGTAGTCGCCATCAGCTCACCTTCGGCAAGTAGCGTTGGCCCATGTGCAGCCCAGCCCGACGGTTCGCGGTGGCGGGCAGCGTCGCTAACAGATACGTACGCTCCATGAAGCCGCAATAGTCCTTGGGTTCCAGACCAACTCTCGCGAATTGCCCGGGGGCGATACTGCGATGAGCGACAGGCGGAAACCGGCTGGGAGACCACATCTTGCTGAAGAAGTCTCGATGCGCCTGATCGTAGGGCTCGAAGCTCCGGGTCAGGATGAGCTCGTCGCCTTTGACCTCCGCCGTAGCGCGAACCTGGAACGAGCGATACTCACCGGCGATATCCTCAGGCGTGGGCTGGGGCTCGATTTTGAGCGCCAGGTTGGCGGACCGCCCTGTCAGTTCCTCGATCGCCGCGACGTGCAAGGCATCATTGAGGGCCAGTGTTCCCGGGCCGGTAGCGAAACTAATGATCGTCGCGTCGTAGTCAGGAAGGATACAGAAACTGGACACGCCACCCGGCGAGCCACCGGCATGGTGATAAGCCGTCGTGCCGGCAATCGGAAACTTCCACCAACCCAGACCGACCGGTGGCGCCTGTGGAATACCCAGATCGAAGTTCGTCGTGCGCATGTCCTTCACGAGCTCTTCAGCGAGTACGCGGCAGCCGTTCGGCGCTACCCCGCCCTTCAAATGCATACGACCGAAGGCGAGCATGTCCTGCGGACTGACGATCAACGTCGTGCCGCCCCCCGCCAGTCCTTCGCCAAGGGTGAACACAGGCGTTGCTCGTAATCGTTTTGTCTCGGGATCCGGAACCGCGCCGACAGCGGTGCGGCGCAGGAACGCCTGGGTCTGCAAGGCAGTCGCGTCACGCATACCGGCAGGATCAAACAATTCGGCCTGGATCGCACGTTCGAAAGGCAGGCCCGTGACCTCCTCGATGACACGAGCGGCGAGCACAAAGCCGGGATTGCTGTAGCTGACGCAAACACCCGGTTGGAACAGCACGCCCAGTTTGGGAAGGTACTCGGTATAGGAGCGGTTCGCATCCCGACCGCGCACCGCCCACGGACAAAGTGAGTCAGAGTCGATGCCATTCGTGTGATTGATGAGCATCCGCACTGTGATGCGCTCTGCCGCATCCTTATCGCTCAGCGTGAATTCGGGTACGTAGCGTTTCGCCGGCGCCTCCAGATCGACCAACCCACGCTCGATGAGACGCAACAGCGCAGTCGTCACCAACACCTTGGTGACTGAGCCCAGAAGAAACCCCGTGTCCTCTGTGAAGGGTTGGTTTGTATTGAGGTTGGCGCTGCCGTGCGCAAGCACCAGCTCCTCGTCCCCTATCGATACTCCGACGACGGCACCGGCCACATCGCCCTTCGAACCGCGGTCATTGAGCACCGCCCTCAGCCGGTCTCCGATCGAACGCAACGTCGTCATTGGAGCGCCCCTCTAAAATAGATCGAACGGAGTTTACGACACAGGACCGCCGGCCGCCTCGACGACCATGCGCGCGGTGGCCAGGTCCTCGATAGCGGAGCCGACTGACTTGAACATCGTGATCTCCTCGTTCGATCCGCGGCCCTTCACACGTCCCGAAACCAGATCCTCCAACTGCCCCTCGATGCGGCTGCGGTCAATGAGCCCGCGCGAGATCGGCTCAACGACATCGCCACCTTCGTGGAGTGCGCCATGAAACGTATCGACAAAGATGCGGGAGCGCAGCACCACGTCGTCATCGGACTCACGTTTGGTCGGCTGAAAGCTGCCGATCAAGTCCACGTGCGTGCCGGGTTTGAGCCATTTTCCAGCCAAGATCGGTGTCGGACTACTGGTCGAGCACGACACGATATCTGCGCTCGCGACCGTCTGGTCAATCTTGTCGTTGACAACAACGACTTCGACGTCCTGCGAAACCCGCTCGCGAATCGAGGCAGCCGTCGCGAGCGCCTTCTCAGGCCGTCGCCCCCACACACTGACGAGTTTGATCGGTCGCACTGTGCAGTGCGATGCCGCCACTGTCGGTGCCAATGCGCCAGTCCCCATGATGACCAGGTGGGAGCTATCCTTGCGCGACAGGTATTCGGACGCCAACGCCGAAGCTGCCCCGGTTCGCAGATGCGTCACCACGGTGCCATCCAGAATCGCCACGGGGGATCCCGTTTTACTGAATACGACAATAGCGCCCTGAACAGTCAACAGCCCCTTCGGCCTGTTTTCGGGAAGGATGGTGAGCAACTTGATGACCGGCCCATCATCGCGATCCATCGCCAGCATGGAAACAAACAGCCGATCGGGAGAATCGCCCGGTATCGGCGAGGGCGTACGCACGGCGACGACGCCTCCCTTGGCAAATACTTTGCGCAAAGCCTCGATAACACTACGCGCGGGCGCAAGAGTACGGATCTGATCGGCGCCTAGGACTAACATCTCGTTCTATTCTCCAGCTTATTTCAGGCAAACCGCGATAGTGCGTAAGGCGCGGGATCGATTCCCGGCGCATCGGAAGACAGCAGGCTCGTGATCAACTTCGCTGATCCGGCAGCCGTGGTCCAACCCAGATGCCCCTGCCCGCAATTGACCCAAAGATTCGCAATCCGAGTCGGACCGATGATCGCCACACCGTCAGGCGACGAGGGACGTAATCCGCACCAGGGCCTGGCCGTAGTGAAATCGACACGGGCCTGCGGAAGTACCGAAGGCAGCAGCTTCGTCAGATCGCGGACTCGCGCGGCATCCAATCTGCGATCGTACCCGGCGAACTCGGCCACTCCCGCCAGCC
>DAITMW010000323.1:0-8409 GCA_036834945.1 Steroidobacteraceae bacterium | reverse complement strand
GAGCCGGGGCGGCGCGCTGTTGGTGGGAAGGGTCAGGAATGAGTGAGTCCGAAGGATTTCTGACGCGTTGGTCGCGACTGAAGCAGGAGTCGCGGAGCGAGAGCATTGCCGTAAACGATGAGGCGGCTCCGCAGGCGGCCCCGGAGGCGACTCCCCCTCCCCCTGTTGATCTGACGGCTTTGCCGGACCCGGACAGCATCGGACCTGACAGCGACATCCGGCCTTTTCTGCAGGCCGGGGTACCGCAGGCATTGACGGGGACCGCATTGCGCAATGCCTGGGTCGCGGATCCTTCGATTCGCGACTTCGTGGAGATCGCGGACAACCAGTGGGACTTCAACGCCGAATCGGGTATTCCGGGCTTCGGGTCGCTGGGATCCGCGGAGTACGCCAAGCGCCTCATTGCCCGGGCGCTCGACAAGGTCAATGACGTAGAGCCGGAATTACCGCAGAGCGACGCGGAGGTGAACTCAACGGCATCGGCGCGTGCGGACGTGCCGGGCCCACAGATAGTAGACGAGGTTTGGAAGCCTGGGACCGCGACCCTGCCGGATGCGGACGCCAGCAGCAGTCATGCACGGTCTGCCGGTCCGACACTCGCTACCGAGGGTTCCGGGCAACCGGCTCAGAAGCGGGCGCATGGTGGCGCGCTGCCTAAATAGTTGCTGGTCCGATCATGCAGGAACCTGATGATGTTGATCTGGCGCGGGCGCAGGAATACTCGCTGCTGTCGGCCTTACTCCTGCGCAGTCCCGATGCGCAGCTGTTAGCTCGCCTCGCCGGGTTGCGCGGCGATGCCACCGAGATCGGTCGTGCGCACACGGAGCTCGGCGAGGCCGCGTCCCGAACCGACGCTGCTAGCCTGTCACGGGAGTATTTCGCACTGTTTGTCGGGCTCGGGCGCGGAGAGCTGTTGCCCTATGCTTCGTATTATCTGACGGGTTTCGTTCAGGGCAGTCCGCTTGCGGAGCTGCGGGAAACCCTGCGACAGCTCGGGATCGAGCGGGCGCAGAATGTGCTGGAACCCGAGGACCATGCCGCAATTGTTCTCGACGTGATGGGGAACCTGGCGGGGGGGACGATTCAGGCGCCTGCGGGAACGGATCGGCGGGTCTTCGAGCAGTACCTGGCGCCTTGGATCTCGCACTTCTTCTCGGATCTCGAGAGGGCGAAATCAGCCAACTTCTACGCCCGCGTCGGTACGCTCGGGCGGGTTTTCATGGAAGTCGAGAAAGCGGGCTTCGAGCTGCTACAGCCGGACGCTTGAAGTGGCAAACGCCTGTGCCGCCGATCGCTGCATACCCCAGTTCAGCACCGCGGCCGCACCCGCGGCGATCACTACCACTATCAGGCAGGCTGCGAGGAAACTGCGCATAACCTTGTCTCGGAATCAGCTCCAGGTTTGAGGGATGGTACGCTTGCGCGTACTGCACGTACATACCCCCTTCGGATCGCCCGCACCGGCCCTACCATGACACCCGAAAACAGCTCCGCGCTGCAGCTGGTCCTCAGCGCCGATCCAACGCTGCTGGCCATAGTGTGCCTGTCGTTGAAGATCACCTTGAGCGCTACGTTGTTGGCGGGCGTCGTTGGAGCGCCATTGGGCGCCCTCATCGCACTGCAAAGATTTCCGGGGCGCGAGGCCGTGATCATCGCCCTCAACGCGCTGATGGGGTTGCCGCCGGTCGTGGTTGGGTTGACGACCTACCTGGCCCTCTCGCGGTCCGGTCCGCTGGGGTCCTGGGGCCTCCTGTTTACTCCGGCCGCGATGGTCATCGCACAGACCGTCCTGGTGACGCCTATCATCGCGGCGCTCACCCGCCAGACTATCGAGGATTTGTGGGTCGAATATCGGGATGAGTTTGCCGCGATGGACGTGGGGCCGTTACGCCGTGTTCTGACCCTCATATGGGATGCCCGGTTCTCGCTTGTCACCGCGTTGCTGGCCGGATTCGGCAGGGCCGCCGCCGAAGTCGGCGCAATCATCATCGTCGGCGGCAACATCGAGGGCTTCACCCGCACCATGACCACCACGATCGCGCTCGAGACGTCGAAAGGAAACCTGTCGCTCGCGATCGGGCTGGGAATTGTCCTGATGACCATTGTCGTAGCCATAAGCGCATTGGCGTGGGCAGTGCGTCGGGCCGGCGAGCGTGTTGCCGGATGAGCTCGACCGCATTCAGCGCGCAGATGCCGTTGGCTTTCGAGGCCATCCAACTCAGAAAGGGTAACGTTGCGATCCTCGACAACTTGTCGCTCACGATCACCCCCGGTGCGCCGACTGTGTTGATCGGGCCGAACGGCTCCGGAAAAACCAGCCTCCTCCGGTTGGCCATGGGCCTTGCCGCACCCTCCAGTGGCCACATCAGGTGGGGTGACGATGGACGCTCCACGTCGCCACGGAAGGCGATCGTGTTTCAACGTCCGGTCATGCTCCGGCGCAGCGTCGTGGGCAACCTCCTCTTTGCGCTCGGTGCCGCTGGCGTGGCAAAGCACGACCGGGCGCGCAGGGCAGCGGAACTGCTGCGCCTGGTCGGCTTGGAGGACTTTGCCGAGCGTCCGGCGCGTCGACTCTCCGGCGGGGAGCAACAACGACTGGCGCTTGCCCGAGCCCTGGCGCGGGACCCGGCCATGCTGTTGCTCGATGAGCCGACGGCAAGTCTCGACCCGGCGGCGACCAAGGCCATCGAGGACATTGTCAGGACCCTGGCCCTGCGCGGCATCAAGATCGTCATGGCAACACATGATCTCGGCGAGGCGCGTCGCCTTGCCGGGCAGATCGTACTCCTTCACCGCGGCTCGGTTGTCGAGAGTGGGCCCGCGGACCGCTTTTTCGCAAGTCCCACCAGTGAATGGGGCAGGCGCTTCATCGCAGGTGAGTTGCTCACCTGAAGCAGGAACGGGCCATGATGGATTCAAACAGGTTTTCTCGGGCGTTTTTCATGGCGGTGGCACTGTTGGCTGTTGCGTGGACCGTGCCACTTCGCGCCGCCGCCGAAGACCCGTCGATTGTGGTCGCCTCCACGACCTCGACACAGGACTCCGGTCTGTTCGACTACCTGCTGCCGATCGTCAAGCGCGCGACCGGTATTACGGTCAAAGTGATTGCCCAGGGGACGGGCCAGGCTCTCGACACCGCACGGCGCGGCGATGCCGACGTGGTTTTCGTACACGCCAGGTCGGCCGAGTTGAAGTTCGTTGCCGATGGCGACGGGGTGCGACGCTACCCTGTCATGTACAACGACTTCGTGCTGATCGGACCAGCGGGGGACCCGGCCGGTATCGCGGGAATGCAGGATATCGGCACGGCCTTGCAAACGATCAAGGAAAAGGCTGCGACTTTTGTGTCGCGGGGCGATCGCTCCGGTACTCACCTGGCGGAGCTGGCGCTCTGGAACGACGCGGGCATCGATATCGAGCACGCCAGGGGCGCGTGGTACAAGTCGATCGGTCAAGGCATGGGCGCCGCACTCAACTTCGCCTCCGCCAGCAGCGCCTACGTGCTTGCGGATCGGGGTACGTGGATTCACTTTCAGAACAAGGGACCGCTGCGCATTCTCGTGCAGGGGGATGAGCGGCTGTTCAACCAGTACGGCGTGATCCTGGTGAACCCGAAGAAACATCCCAACGTGCGCCAGCAGCTGGGCCAGCGATTCATCGATTTTCTGATCTCGCCCAGAGGTCAGGATGCCATCGCGCGCTACACGATCGGCGAGCAGCAGCTGTTCTTTCCGGATGCGGACAAGCCCGGCGCGTGACCTGGTCGTTGGCGACCGCGCCGTCCCCGGGCCACTAGCCGCCCACCCGGACCTGCTGCCGGTATTCCGTGATCGAGATGATCCGCTGCGCGCGCGTGTCCCAGAGGATGCAGTTCAAGGCGCCGAGGACCTCGCACAACTTCACGCGAGTGACACTGGAGAACAGGTGTTGATATTCGTGGTGACACTCGACCAGGCGGTAGTTCGGGATGTTGGCGGACAGGTGATGGATATGGTGGTAGGCGATATTGACGGTGAACCAGTTCAGCCAGGGCGGCAGGATCAGGAAGCTCGTGCCTGCGATCGCCCCGGTGTCGTGATCCCAACGGGCGTCGTCGCTCGCGTAGGCGTGCTCGAAGTTATGTTGGACGGTAAACAGCACGATGCCGGCACCACCGGCGACGGAGACCGTGAGCAGGTAAATGAAGAAGAACAGGGCTGCCCCGCACACCTGGCACATCAGCACCCAGACACTCAGCAGCACCAGGTTGTTCACCAGCATGTGGCGGTATTCCCGTGCTGATTTCCAGTACCGGGTCTTGTAGCTGCAGACGTATTCCCGCAACGAGCCACCGGGCCGTGCGACTTTCTGCCTGACGATGTGGGACAGCAGTCCGAGCGTGCCTTTCAACCAGGTGAAGCGTGGGTTGAAAATCAGGTAGATGAAACCCGCCAGGGGGGCCGCTATGACACCGCACTTGAAGCGGTACAGGCGCTGCTGCGCACCCGTCAGTGCGGCATACTCATCGACGGACAGCGTGGTGTAGGGTCCGCGGTACTTGTCCCAATTGCCGTTGTGCGCATGGTGATAGTTATGGTGTTGCGCCCAGACATACTGCGGCATGCCCGATACGACACCCAGCAGAAATCCGACCACGCGATTGAGCCGGCAGCTGCGAAACAAGCTGCCGTGGCCACACTCGTGCATGAGGCCGAAAGCGCGCAGGGTGAACAGGCTGATGAGCGGCATCAGGGCGACGGTGAGCCAGAGTGACACCGTGGAACCGCGGACAGCGGCCCACCAAAGCAAGGCGATTGCGAGCAACGTCGTGAGGACTTGTGCCGCGCCCACGAGGTCGTTGGACCTGGCGTAGCGACGGATCATGGCGCACTTCTGTTCCTTCAGGCAGCCGTTCGATACCACGATAAACCCACCCCGCCTCGCAGTTGTATTTGTAGGGAGACGTCATCTGCCGGAACTAAAGCGCGGCAGTATGGTGCATCGAGCTGCGGTGCACCACTGTGATGCATTCGGCCGTCTGAGGAAGTGACGGCTCACGCAGTTCGGCCTGTGAAGGGTCCTGTTTCGGCACGCACGGGCGTGCGTTAGCGGCTATTGCGCTTCTACAACAGTCTGACCGGGAGGTTGGTAACCAAGGGCCGTGCTAGGTTTGGCACGATGGCCACGCATCCTTGTTGCAAGCAACCCACACACTCCCAGGGCGGGAATGCAGCTGGACAGGAGATGCGCGTCGCGAGCCTCACGCGCGCGCAGTTACGTTCGATAATCGGACAAGGTATCCGCCGATCAACCGGCGGCGGTGGCCACCGCGAGATCAACCGTCCCCGTAGCGGCACTCACTTGCGGGTCGAGTGGCAAGCGAACGGTAAAGGTACTGCCCTTACCCGGGCCTTCGCTGGCGGCACTGACCTTGCCGCCGTGCATCTGTACGAGTCGGGAGACCAACGCAAGACCGATCCCCAAACCCCCTTCGCTACGCGATGGGTGGCTGCCCAACTGCGAGAACATCTCGAAGACGTTCTCGATCGCCTGGGGAGGGATGCCGATTCCATTGTCCATCACGGCAACGACGGCCTCCCGGCCCTCCCGCTCGAGAACGAGCCGGATCCAACCACCGCGCTCGGTGTACTTGGCGCTGTTGGTGAGCAGGTTCGAGACCACCTGCACCAATCTATCCGGATCGGCTTCGACCGTCAGATCCTGGGCGCGGATGTCGACCGCGAGTTGCTGACCGCGGGTATCAATGAGGCCGCGAGTGATATCCACCGCGGTTGCCAGGACATCCGCCATGAGTACCCGTTGCGTACGCAACTGCAGCTTGCCGGAAGTGATGCGACCGACATCCAACAGGTCATCGACCAGCCGCACGAGGTGTTTCAACTGGCGCTCCATCATCTCGAGAGTCCGAGCCGCGACCGGATCCGGGCTGGCCGTGCGCAGCTGCAGTATCTTCAGTCCATTGCCAATGGGGGCGAGAGGGTTGCGCAATTCGTGGGCCAGGAGTGCCAGAAACTCACTCTTGCGGCGGTCCGACTCACGCAGGATTTCCTGGGTCCGTTGCAACTCCTGCTCGGCCCGCTTGCGATCGCTGATGTCGCGGAAGTAGATCGCCAGTCCCTGTCCGGCCGGATAGATGTTCAGCTCGAGCCACGCTCCGGCGACCGGCGATAGGATTTCGAATGCCTCCGAACACTGCTCACACAGGGCGCGTTGCAGGTGCGTTTCGATCGGGGTTCCTCTGAGCACCGGAAAGACCTCATCGATACGGCGCCCCAGCAGCTCTGCCCGCTCCTTTTTGAAGTAATCCAATGCCCGTTGATTGACATACGTAAAGCGGAATTGGCGGTCCAACGCATAGAACGCGTCGGTGATGCTCTCGAGCAGTGCCGCCCGCTCCGCGAGAGCCTGCTGGCGGGCCTCGCGGCGCGCGGTGTCGGCTCGGTGCTCCGCAGCCTGCAGCATCGCCCCCACGACGGCGCGTAACTCGCCAACACTGTAGGGTTTGGCGAGGTAGCCGTCGGCTCCCTCACGAAAGCCTTCGATTCGCTGGGCCTCCTCGGCGCGGCCGGAAATCAGGAGAACGGGCAGTCCCAGGGTGCCCGGCTCGCTGCGCAGAGTCTTGAGGAGCTCAACGCCATCCATCTCGGGCATCACGATGTCCGTGACGATGAGGTCGGGCTTGTTGCGCATCACCGCCTTGAGGGCTTCGAGACCGTTACCCGCCGTATCGACGATGTATTGGTCCGACAGCTCGGCGGCGAGGTGATTGCGCAGCGTTGCTTCGTCTTCGACAAAGAGGATGCGCGGCTTACGCGCAGCCGACGGATAGGCAGTCGCGATCGGACTCGTTGTGTCCCGACCGACATCTTGTTTGTGTTTTCGGGGCATTGCACCCAGGACCAAAGTCGCACGATCACCGGCGCAGCGTCGCTCCGCGCCGGCGATCGCGCAGGACAGGCTGTTGAACGCCCAGCCGAGGCACAGGTTCCAGCGCGCCACTTCTTTTTTGCCAACCGGGTATGCGGTCTGCTGCAACCACCGACATGGCACCGGCTGCCAGTGAGGCCAAGACCACGATGGAGAACGCTTGCAGGACCGCGCTGACCGGTGCGCTCATTGCCGTGGCGGCCACCGGTTGCACGCTCGGACCTGACTTCCGGCAACCCGCAACTCCACCGTCGGCATACCCGGAACCGCCTGCCACGAGCGGGGCGCAAAAGTTGCAGTACGGCACCGAGGTCGCGGCCGACTGGTACACCCTCTTCGGCTCTGAGGCCATCAACCAACTGGTGCGGGAGGCTTTGCGCGCCAATCCGGATCTCGAAGCCGCGCGCCACAACTTGCGTGCCGCCCAATATGAGTTGGAGGCGGTTGCGGGAACTGCCCTGCCCCAAGTAGAGCTCGATGCCGGGGCGTCGCGTGCGAAAGTCAACGGCAGCCTGCTCTACGAACCCGATAGCGCGCTGCAGGTCAGCGCGAATCAGTATGCAATCGGACCTTCGCTCGCCTATGACCTGGACATTTTCGGGCGACTGCGGCGGACAATCGAGGCCCAGGCGGCGCAAACCTCCAGCGTGCAGCGGCAGACGTTGAATGTTTACATCACGCTCGTCGACCAGATCGTCACGGTGGCGTTCGACTACGCGGCAGCAGTCGAGCAGATAGAGGTGACACGGCGGCTCGTGGCCGACCTGCAGTCACAGTACGACCTGACTCGGCTCCTGGAGGACTCCGGCAAGCTCGTCCGGAGTGAGACCCTCCAGGCTCGAGCGCAGTTGGAGACCACGCGCGCCACGCTGCCGGCCCTGGAAAAACAGCGTGACGTCTATCGCAACTCACTGCTGCAGCTCACCGGCAAAGCGCCGCAGAAAGGCGACGTACCGCGTATCTCATTACGAGATTTTACCTTGCCCGCGCAGCTGCCGGTCTCTGTGCCCTCGCAGCTGGTACGACAGCGCCCGGACATCCTGGAGGCGGAAGATCTGCTCCATGAAGCCAGTGCGGCCATCGGCATCGCGGAAGCTGCGCGCTTTCCGGATTTGAGCTTGTCGGGACAGTTTGCCCAGCAGTCGATCAAAACGGCTGATCTGTTCACTCATTCGGCCTCGATCTGGTCGGCCGGCGCGAGTATCACCGCGCCTCTGTTCGAAGGCGGTACTTTGCGCGCGCGTGAGCAGGAAGCACGCGCAAGATTCATCCAGGCCCAGTCTCAATACCGAAGTACGGTGTTGGGCGCGTTCGTGGAAGTGCAGAACACGCTCGAAGCGCTACAGCACGATGCGGATGACTACACCGCACATACGCAGGCGCTCGAGGCTGCGGGCGAGAACCGCGATCTCGCGCGGCAGCAGTTCGAACAGGGCAGAGTCAACGAGCTGGTCGTGTTGACGGCGGAGCAGCAGTATCAGA
>DAITMW010000322.1:0-8426 GCA_036834945.1 Steroidobacteraceae bacterium | reverse complement strand
ATCCTCCACTGATCGACGGGAGGGAACCCTACTGCATCCACCTCGACTTTACGATGTGCGAAAAAGGTAACACAGTGTCGGTCAAACCTAACACCGCGGCAGGCGGATGCCTGCCGCGGTGTCGCGCGCCCTCACTTGGGAGCGAACACGACCTTGGTCGTCCAGTGCGGATAGGACGGGTGATTGGTGTCGATGACCAGGTTGGCCTCGGCCTTCTGCGCCGTGGAGGTCAGCTGCACGTCCGTCGGCACCCCGCAGGGGATGTCGACCGGCATCGTGCTCGTGACCGAGATGGCCTTGGCCGCCGCCACGTCCGCGGCATCCTGGCTCACCGGCTCGATGTGCGCCCCGGTGATCTGGGTCAGCTGCTCGGTGGCGAAGCGATACTTGACCGTCCCCTGCCAGCCGCCCTTGGGGCTCTTGCCACTGGTGTCGATCGGGGGGGCCTCCTTGGGAGGGTCCTGCTCGACCAGCTTGATCTCGCGCGGCTGCGGGGGCACGACCTTCTCCTTGGTCGTCAGTCCCTGCAGTTTCCAGATCGCCAGCAGTTGCAGCGGGAAGCTCGGGTGGCAGCGGATGGAGTACATCCCGTGCCACTCGGTGCCCGCCCGGTTGGAACTGAGCTCGAAACGCTGCTTGCCGCTCAGGCCGAACACGTAGACCGACCCCGGGCTCACCATGCTGTCCGGCTGCACGGTGGCCTTGATCTCGTACATCCCAACGTCGTGATTGGCCGGGTATTTGTCCGGCGTTTGATCATGCACCTGCACGTCGCAGGCGCTCAGGGCCGCAGTCACGGCCCCTCCCAAGAAGAAAGTCGTGAACACGCTCCCCTTCGACATGCCGCCCCCTTATTTTGGCAATACAGATACAGCTTGTCTGGAAAGTCGAGTCTGACAAGTCATCAGGAGCAAAACAAGAGACGGACGGCCCGGGAATGGCCGTGAGGGGGCAGGAAGTCAGGCCGGACGCGCGCTCGCGCGGAGGGTGCGCCCGAGCCTGAAGCGCGAATGGACGCTTGCTACTTTTTCTTCTTGGCGCCGCCGGAACGCTTGGCCGCGCGGAAGGAAATGCCCGCGCGCATCGCCTTCTGCTGCACGGCCGCCGCGGTGCGTCCGAGCTTCTTGGCCACTTCGCCGGTCGGGGTTCCCGCCTTGGCGAGCGACTTCAGGGTCTTGAGCTCCGCGGAGCTCCAGCCGGCTCCATCATTCGGTGGACGTTTTGCCATTAGACGTTACTCCAAAACACACCCAACTGCAGGGCGCCGGCGATCATACATGAGTCCCTGGCCTCGTGCGCGCCTAACATGGAGTATTGACATGTTGGATGTTGCCCCGGCGTAGAGCATGAACAACCTGCTGCGGCGCTGCGGCGGCGCCTGTTTCGTGACGTAGTACACGTGTCAGGTCAGCAGCGCTCACGCTGGCGGATATGAGTTTCAACGTTACACACGCACATCTAGACACTTCTTGACATAGCTATGGAGTGCCCGAGCAATCCGACAACAAACCCCAACGGGCGCGGCAACAAACATGAAACAGAATTCATGCGGCGTGCCCGGACGGCACGCCGCGGGTAGGAACGGAGCGGTTGGAAGTTTATTTAGACAGGTTCAAACGCGGGTGCCGCGCGCGGCCGGCACCGCACGGCACAGGAGCTCGGCGACCCCGTCGAAGCGCACCCGCCCGCTCTGCCCGATGCGGATGTCGTGGATGCCGGTGGTGGCCCCGGTGGAGATGACATAACCCGCCTTCATGGGGAGGCCCCGCCGCGCGCAACGCCCCAATGCGAACGCCACGGCGGCCAGCGGCCCTCCGGGCAGGGACAGCGCGCCGCCGCGACCGACGGAATGGTCGTCGATGAAGGCCTCGCAGGTGAGCGACTCGAAGGCACGGTTACGCCAACCCGTGATGGCAGGCCCGAGCAGCAGGCCCGCGTTGTTGCCGAAATCGGAGACCACGACCGTCGGTCCGAGCTCGTTGATGGCGGCCAGCGGACTGCCGGCGGTCTCGATGCCGATGTGCAGGCCCGAAACCACTTGCGCCGCCTCCTCCGCCGTCCACTGCGTCTTGTCCGGCTCGGCATCGGCTCCGAGGCGAAACACGAACTCCGCCTCGATGGCGGCGAACCCGCCCTTGAACACCGGGAAATCGATCAGCGCTTCCGGCGGTGCCAGGCGGATACCGCGCCGGAAGATCGGCCCGACCAGGCGATCCTCACCGACCCGTTCGAGCCATGGCGGCCCGATACGGCCGACCTTCCAACCGGCCACGTTGTCCGGCCAGAGCGCGATCGCCCGATCCTGGTAGGCATAGGCGGTATTGAGGGTACTCGGGATGGTTCCCGGGAAATCCAGTAAGGACTCCGCCTCCAGGCGTGCCCGGACGAATTGCTCGGCGACCGCCTCACTGTCCATGCGAAATGTTTCCATAGGCAAAAAAGGGTCGGACACCTTAAAGGACTGACACGGGGGTGCAATCCGACCATGGGCGCGACTGAATGTCCCTATGTCGCAAAAAACAAGGGTCGCAAAAAAAGAACGGCCCGGGCCAGCTTACGCCGGGCCCGGGCCGCATTCAGCACCTTACCTTACGGCAGGATCAGTACCGGTAGTGATCCGGCTTGTAGGGGCCGGCCTTGTCCACGCCGATGTACTTCGCCTGCGTGTCGCTCAAGGTGGTGAGGTGGGCATTCAGTTTCGCCAACTGTAACCGCGCCACCTTCTCGTCGAGATGCTTCGGCAGCACGTACACGCCCACGGGGTACTTCGCCGTGTTCGTGAACAGCTCGATCTGCGCGATGGTCTGGTTCGCGAAACTCGAGCTCATCACGTAGCTCGGATGGCCCGTGCCGCAGCCGAGATTCACCAGCCGCCCTTCGGCCAGCAGGATGAGCCGCCGTCCGTCCGGGAAGATGATGTGGTCGACCTGGGGCTTGATGTTCTCCCACTTGTACTGCTTCAGGCTCGCGACATCGATCTCGTTGTCGAAGTGCCCGATGTTGCACACGATGGCGTTGTTCTTCATACGCCGCATGTGCTCGTGCGTGATGACGTGGTAGTTGCCGGTGCAGGTGACGAAGATGTCGGCCTGATCCGCCGCCTCATCCAACGTCACGACCCGGTACCCTTCCATCGCCGCCTGCAACGCGCAGATCGGATCGATCTCGGTCACCCAGACCTGGGCCGACAGGGCACGCAGCGCCTGCGCCGAGCCCTTACCCACGTCGCCATAGCCACAAACGACGGCTACCTTGCCCGCCACCATGACGTCCGTGGCGCGCTTGATCCCGTCAACCAGCGACTCGCGGCAGCCGTAGAGATTGTCGAACTTGCTCTTGGTGACGGAGTCGTTGACGTTGATGGCGGGGAAAGCCAGCGTGCCGTCCTTCGCCATCTGGTACAGGCGCTTCACGCCCGTGGTGGTCTCCTCCGTCACACCCTTGATGTGCTTGAGACGGGTCGAATACCACTTCGGATCGGTCTTCAGATGCGCCTTGATGGAGGCAAACAGGGCCTCTTCTTCCTCGCTCGTCGGCTTCGCGAGGACCGCGGCATTGGTCTCCGCGTTGGTTCCCAGGTGCAGCAGCAGAGTCGCATCGCCGCCGTCGTCCAGGATCATGTTGCTGTAGCCGCCGTCCGGCCATTCGAAGATCTTGTGCGTGTATTCCCAATAGTCCGTCAGGGACTCGCCCTTCCAGGCGTAGACCGGCGTTCCGCGCACCGCGATAGCCGCGGCCGCATGGTCCTGGGTCGAGAAGATATTGCAAGAAGCCCAGCGCACCTCGGCCCCGAGAGCCTGCAGTGTCTCGATGAGCACCGCGGTCTGGATGGTCATGTGCAGCGAGCCGGTGATGCGTGCGCCTTTCAGCGGCTGCTTTGGTGCGAACTCCTCACGGATGGCCATGAGACCGGGCATTTCGGTCTCGGCAATGAGGATTTCCTTGCGTCCCCAGTCGGCCAGTCCAAGGTCGGCGACCTTGCAGTCCGCGGGTGCGGTGGGTTTGAGTGTGGCGTTCATACTTCAGTTGCTCCGATGTAGGAATGAGCGCCGTGTGGATAAACACGCTACCCCTCTGAGCCTGGCAGGAGCCGTGGCCGAAGCGGCCACCCACCTGTCGCAGCGCTCCTCAGAGAGGTAGCGCCCGGCGCGGCTGCGCCGGACTTGCCCGACAATCAAAAGTCGCCTGCGGCCCGCGATGGGCCAGCGCTTTTGAGAAAATTTACTAAGCCGCGCGAGCCTGCTTGCCCTCGCTGGCCAGCGCCGCGGCCCGATCGGTCCTTTCCCAGGTGAACTCCGGCTCGGTGCGACCGAAGTGTCCGTAGGCAGCCGTCTTCTGGTAGATCGGGCGCACGAGATCGAGCATCTCGCGCAATCCATACGGCGTCAGATCGAAATTCTTACGCACGAGCTGCGTCAGTCGCTCGCGGGACAGGCGGCTCGTGCCGAATGTCTCGACCATGATGGATGTCGGCTCGGCGACGCCGATGGCGTACGACACCTGCACCTCGCAGCGCTCGGCAAGTCCGGCGGCAACAATGTTCTTCGCAACGTAGCGCGCCGCGTAGGCGGCCGAGCGATCGACCTTCGAAGGATCCTTGCCGGAGAAGGCGCCGCCACCGTGGCGAGCATAACCGCCGTAGGTGTCGACAATGATCTTGCGTCCGGTCAGGCCGCAGTCACCCACAGGACCGCCGACCACGAAGCGCCCGGTCGGGTTGATGTGGAACTTGGTACGGTTGTCGATCCACTTCTTGGGCAGCACGGGCTTGAGGATCTCCTCCATCACCGCCTCGCGCAGCGCCTTCGTGGAAATGTCGGGACTGTGCTGGGTGGACAGCACCACGGCTTCGAGCCCTACCGGCTTGTCGTCCTCGTAGCGCAGAGTGACCTGGCTCTTCGCATCCGGGCGCAGCCAGTCGAGCCGGCCCTTCTTGCGCACTTCCGCCTGCTTCTTCACGAGCCGGTGCGCGAGGGTGATCGGCGCCGGCATCAATACGTCCGTCTCGTTCGTCGCGTAGCCGAACATCAGGCCCTGGTCACCGGCGCCCTGCTTGCGCTCGTCCTTACGATCCACGCCCTGCGCGATGTCGGGGGACTGCTTGCCGATGATGTTGACGACACCGCAGCTGGCGCCGTCGAAGCCCATGTCCGAGGAGTTATATCCAATGTCGAGCACGGTCTTGCGGACCAGCGACTCGACGTCGACCCAGGCGCTCGTCGTCACTTCACCGGCCACTACCACCACGCCGGTTTTGATCAGCGTCTCGCAAGCCACGCGGCCGCGAGCGTCGTCCTTGAGAATGGCATCCAGTACGGCATCGGAAATCTGGTCCGCCACCTTGTCCGGGTGACCTTCCGAGACCGACTCGGACGTGAAGAGGTAGTTGTTCGCCATGTGACCCCGCCAGGGAAAAGTAAATTGGGTGGGTGGAAAGAGTAGTTTAACCGCTCGATCGCTCGAGCGGGATGGCGAACAGCAAAAAACGGACCTTGAGCGCGGCGCGGGAGGCCCGACCCCGGCAGTGTGGACATCGCGCCCACATCGCGACCCCGGCGATGCGAGCTGACGCCCGCACCGCCGGCTATGTCGTCATTCCGCGGGATTATCGCGGAACGCCAGCATTCAGGCCGTGCGAGTACGCCAGCCCTGGTGGTAGGTCTCGCGAGCAACGGAGCCGTACGGGGTCACGGACACCTTGACGCGCACTTCGACCTGCTTGTGGCGCTCGACGGTCACCTTATTGGTACCGCCGTTCTCCTCGCCCCAGACGAGCGTCAGCACGTCGCCGATATTGATGTTCTCGTCGACGACGCCGAGGGACAGCCCCACGCGCTCGTTGTAGCTGTAGCCGCCGAACATCGAGAATCCAACGGTCTTGTTGCCCATCTTGACCGCGTCGTAGGAGGACGAGGCGTAGTTGGCAATCGGAACGTTGAAGTACTTGGCGTTCTGGCCGGCCGGCTCGAGCAGCGAGGCGAAGATCTTGCCCAGGTCCTCGCGGTTCCACTCGAACGTGACCTTCTTACGCTGCGGACGCTTGTCCTTCACCATCTTCTCGAGCGCTTCGCGACCGATGAAGTCGTGATCGAACTTCACGAACGGGCCGTAACCCAGTTCGTACGGCGTCAGGTAGTAGTCTTCGATGTTGTCGGAAACGAAGCTGCCGCCGATGGAGCCGGTGGCCTCGTAGCCGCTGGCCGGCAGCCACTCACGGTACTTCTTCATCTTCTCGCCGGTGTACACGGCCGGCAGGGGCGACGGAATCCAGCCCGACTCCAGCGTGTTCGACGCGTAGGCACGCGAGCCGACTGGCACCAGGCCGAACTCTTCGCCGGCCTTCAGGATGGTCTCGCGGATGAACTCACGCTCCTCGTACGGACCCCAGAGCTCGAGGCCCGGTGCACCGGCCATCCCGTGACGCAACGCGCGAACGCGCTTGCCGCCGATGTTGATGGCGTCCATGGTGAAGAACTTCACGTCGGGGATCGGGCCGCCGTTGAGCTTGTTCAGCACCTTCTCGGCGTTCGGACCCTGCACCTGGAAGCGATAGTGACGGCGGTTGACGGCCTTGCCCTTCGGGTCGCCCGGCGAGCGGTCGTCGCGGATCATGTCGACCTTGAAGCCGCCGGTCTCGCCGTGGAACTGGATCCAGTTCACCGACGGGGCGCGGCCGACGAACAGCAGCTCGTCCTTGTCGAGATAGAACAGGATGCCGTCGCCGATGACATAGCCATCATGGCTGACGGGCACCATCTGCTTGGCCTTGTTGACTTGGAAGTTGTTGAAGCTGTTGATCGTCGTGTAAGAGATCAGCTTCAGCGCGTCCGGGCCCTTGACGGTCAGCTCCGCCATGTGGTGTGACTGATCGAACAGCACGGCGCTCTCGCGCCAGGCGCGCTGCTCGTCCATCCAGTTGTGGAACTCGCTCGGGACCACCGGGTACACATAGGCACCGATGCGCGAGTTGCGCAACATTTTGACCGTGTTACCAGCGGCCTTTAGGACCTGTTCCAGGTTCTGAGAACTCATTAGTCGCTCCTCTAAAAATTCATTGTGCGCCTGCCCGAAGAAACGCCGCAGCGACCACGTTGGACAGAAGCATCGCGATCGTCATGGGACCCACACCACCAGGCACGGGTGTGATCCAGCCAGCGCGCCGGGCGGCCGACTCGTACTCCACGTCGCCGGCGAGTTTCCCCGTGGCGCCGCGGTTTATTCCAACATCGAACACGGCCGCGCCCGGGCGGATCCACTCACCCGGGACGAAGTTCGCCTTGCCCACGGCGGCAACGACGACCTCGGCGCGTTCGACTTCAGCTTGCAGATTGCGTGTGCGGGTATGGCACACGGTGACCGTGGCACCGGCGAGCAGCAGCTCGAGCGCCATGGGACGGCCGACGATGTTGGATGCGCCGACGACCGTCGCACGCAGTCCACTCAGGTTGATGCCGTAGTGCTCCGCGAGCTTGATCACTCCGTAAGGGGTGCACGGGCGCAGCTTCGGCCGCTTCTGCGCCAGCAGGCCGGTGTTGAGCGGATGCAGGCCATCGACGTCCTTGGCCGGATCGATTGCGTCAGTCACCTTGTTCGTATCGAAGCCACGCGGCAGCGGCAGCTGCACCAGGATGCCATCGACGCGCTCATCGAGATTCAGCGCGTGGATCAGGCCGAGAAGCTGCGCTTCGCTCGTGGTTTCAGGCAGATCGTGCGCGAAGGATTCGATGCTCGTCTCCTGGCACGACTTCCGCTTGTTGCGCACGTAGATGCTCGAGGCCGGGTCCTGGCCAACCTGCACCACGGCAAGTCCCGGACGCCGGCCGAAACGGCTGGCGAACTCACGCGCCTGGACGTCGACCGTCTGGCGTATTTTCGCGGCGACGGCCTTGCCATCGATGATGACCGGGCCGTCGATATTGGCTTTTGTTGTCTGGGCTGCCCCGTCTGACATGCTCATGACCTCGGGAATGCGGCGGCGAGTCGTTGTTGGAATTCCGCGGCCGTGAACTTGTGATTCTGCGGTCCGAGGGACTCGATCTTGATCGCGCCCATGAGCGAGGCGATGCGCCCGGTGGTCTGCCAGTCCAGGCCGTGCAACAGGCCGTGGATCAAGCCGGCACGATAGGCGTCGCCACAGCCGGTCGGATCCACGATGGATTGCGCCTTGGCGCATGGGATATCGATCGGGCCGCCCTTCGTATAGATCGTCGAGCCCTCCGCGCCACGGGTCACGATGAGCGCCTCGACACGCTGGGTGACGTCGCTCTCGGTCCATCCCGTCTTGTGTTGAATGAGCTGCCACTCGTAGTCGTTGACGGCCACCCAGGTCGCCTGCTCCACGAAGCGCGCGAGGTCCTTCCCGTCGTACATGGGCAGACCCTGGCCCGGATCGAAAATGAACGGGATACCGGCCTCGGCGAACTGGT
>DAITMW010000321.1:0-8457 GCA_036834945.1 Steroidobacteraceae bacterium | reverse complement strand
TGGAGGTTGCAACCTACACGGTTTCCGCGCGTAACGCGTGGATAGAAGGCTATCCGGATCGTGCCTCAAACATGGCTCGGCGCAGCGTTGAGCGTGCGATATCGATCGATAACGCCGTCGGGATTTGCTACGCACTGGGTATCGGGGCCCTGCCGGTGGCCATCTGGAGGGGCGATATTCCCGAGGCGCGCCGGTTGATTGCGATGCTGTTGGAATGCTCGGGCAAGTACGGTTTGCGCTGGTGGCAGTCATGGGCTCGCTTTCACCAGCGTGCGGTGTTATCCCGGGAAGAGCTCGATCGCGAACGGGCGTTTCCGCCTTTGGAGCGCAAAGATCCCGCGCTGACCACGGTTCAGATTGATGCTATCGCAACTTTGTGTGAGGACACTGTACCGGCCGAGGCCCTTGCACGGGTTGAAAGCGGTCGAGTCGGGTGGTCGGCGCCTGAGATTTTACGGGCGGCGGGAGAGGCGATTCGACGATCAGCCGCCCGAGACGCGGCGCGAGCGGCAGAAACGATGTTCCATCGGTCGTTGGACCTCGCTCGACGACAAAACGCACTGTCATGGGAATTGCGAACAGCGACCAGTCTTGCGCGGTTGTGGAGGGATCAGCATCGCGTGGACGCGGCGCACGAATTGCTGTCGGCGGTTCGTGCTCGATTTAGGGAGGGGTTTCAAACGCGCGACTGTTTGAAGGCCGATGCTCTCCTGCAAGAGTTGTGCACGTTGCAAGATACATGAATGGCTGAATCGGCGCCCGACCCGATTGCTCTTCGCGACAAGTGGCTGTAACCACAACCTCCTGCAGATCGGGGATGCCAGGCGGCGAGGGGGCGCCGGCGCATCTTGCGCCATGGCTAGCCCATTACCCAATAGCACTAGCCGAGCACCGCGGCAACCTGCCCCAGGAGCACCCCCGGATCAAATGGCTTGCGCAAGAACGCGGCGCAACCCTTCGAAACAGCCTGGATACGCCATTCCTCCTCCGTCCGGGCCGTCATGACAATGACAGGAATCCGGACCACCTCCGCCACCCGATCCATCAACGTGAGCCCATCCATACCCCCCAGCTGGATGTCCGTGATGAGCACGTCGCTGACTCGCACCGCATCTGAGCCTAGAAAATCAACCGCAGCGCTGAACGTGTAGGTCCGATACCCGACGGACTCGAACAGATCGGCAAGCGATTCGCAAAAACCGACGTCGTCATCGACGATACTGACAATCGGACTGCCCGTGTGCCGCTCGTCGCTCACAGACCCAATACTTCCGCCATACGCCCGAGTTCAGCGACCGACCGTGCCTGCATCTTGCGTAATAAATTGCTGCGGTGGACCTTCACTGTTCCCTCCGCGATGGAGAGCGCATGGGCGATTTGCTTGTTCAACTGACCGCGAACAATGAGTCCCATCACCTCACGTTCGCGTCCGGAAAGGCAGGCGAGGCGTTGTTCCAGTGCAGTACGGCGCTGCGCGAGAGGGCCAACACGCCGGCTCACTTCAACCGCGCGAGCGACAGCGTCGAGAATGTCCTGGTCGCGAAACGGCTTCTCGATAAAGTCGAGTGCGCCCGCCTTCATGGCGCGCACAGAGGTTGGAACATCGCCAAAACCCGTCATCAAGACCACCGGCAGGGCCACCCCATCGTTGGTCAACTTCTCCTGAAGCTCGAGCCCGCTCATCCCTGGGAGGCGAACATCCAGTAGCAGGCAACCTGGCTCATAACCCGGGTCACGCGCGAGAAACTCCGCGGTGGACCCGTAAGTCAACACCTCGTAGCCCATCGACTCCAGGAGGTCGGAGAGCGACTCCCGCAGACCCGCGTCGTCGTCCACTACGTGAATGCAGGCCTGCACAGCGACCTCTGTTACGACTGCTTCTGTCATATCACGCCCCCCGTCTCCAACGACCGTGAAAAGCGAAACCTCGCACCCCGGTCCCCGGGCGCTGGCGACCGCATTCGCCCGGCCAGCCGACGCTCGAGCTCCGCCATCACGAGGTCTTGCGAATCGCCCCTGCTACTACGTAATGCAGAGCGCTGTAACACGAGCTCATCACGAAGAAAATTGCAGCCACTATCCCTATAGGTTTACGCCCCGTCTGAAGGTATGCCCGGGGCGCAGCACGGTGAACCAGCCTGAGGCCTGCGGAATTTCCCGGCGCAGAAGGATACATTGGAGTAATCCTGGGCCAACGTTGTAGAGGTACTACAGCGGCCGCGTTACAGCTACCGCGGAACAAGTCTGATCCGCGATCCGCCGAAGTGCCATTGAACGTTCGTTTATCAAAGCCGGAGGTCCGTTCTCCACCCCCTAGAGTCGTGCTCGGTCGCCCACGGCCACGGTTGCCGCCGACGGAAGAGAGCATCGAGACCCTGACCCGTGCGGTGGTGCGCGCCCTGAGCCCGACCCAGACCAGAGGAGAGCTCGAACTTGCGTTTCATTGCTCGCCTTTTCTGCCACGGCATGACGAGTTCATTGCTGGTGGCCACTGCTCGCGCCGGCGCTGCCCTCTCTGATGCACCGGATACCAGCACAGGGTTGGGAAGTCTCGCGGAAGTCGTCGTCACTGCCAACAAGCGCTCCCAGAATCTCCAGGATGTCGCAATGACGGCGTCCGTGCTGGGAGCCCGGCAAATCGCAGAGCAGAGAATTCTGACCCTGCAAGACATAGCCGATGCCGTTCCCGGCCTGACCTACTCGCCTACGGAGACCAACACCCCCGTCCTCACCCTCAGGGGTGTCGGCTTCGACTCGGGCTCGCTGTCCGCTTATCCCACGGTAAGCGTCTACGTCGACGAAGTTCCGCTTGCCTTCCCTGTCTTGTCGTCGCAAGGAGCCTTTGACCTGCAGCGCATCGAAGTACTCAAAGGCCCACAGGGCATTTTATACGGCGAGAATTCAACCGGAGGCGCCGTCAACTACGTGACCGCCAAACCCACCGACGCGTTCAAATCGGGAGGCGATGTCAGCTTTAGCCGCTTCAACACCGTTGAAGTCAACGCCTTTGTGAGCGGACCTCTCACCGATGCGCTGAAGGCTCGGGCCGCGGTCCACTACATCCGTGGGGACGACTGGCAGTACAGCTACACACGAGATGATACCCTCGGTAAAGTCGACACCCTGGCCGGGCGCGCAATTCTCGACTGGACTGCATCAGATAGCCTGCACTTCTCCCTCGACATCAATGCCTGGCGCGACCGATCAGACCCTCAAGCGGGGCAACTCGTCGTGATCTACCCGCAAGCCGCCGCCTATGCGAGCCCGGCTCTCGTCCATTACCCCTATCCTCCTAAGAATGCACGGGCAGCCGACTGGACCCCGGATGACATCACCAATCCTCTCGGGCAGGTCGTAAGCCTTCGGCCGCGTACGGACCGACATGCCGGGCAAGCGCTGCTGCGAGCGGACTATGACCTGGGCTCGTCGGTGACGCTCACTTCGCTGACCTCCTACGTGACATTCCGACAGCGCCAGTCCAACAATTACGACGGATTGGCCCTCGCCGACGATGACTTCCTCTTCAATTCGGGCTCGATCGGCTCGTTCTACGAGGAAATTCGCGCCGCCAACGGCGACCAGCGCGGCTTGCGCTGGATAGCCGGGGGCAACTTCCAATCCAGCCACGTGGGTGAGAACGATGCGATCGACTACTGGCAATCCACGAATTTCAATCCAATGCTCAACGACATCTTCCAGAATGGCTTTCGCAGCGACACCTTCCGCCGGGACTACGCATTCTTTGCCAACGCCGAGTACGACGCGACCGAAGCGTTGACGCTCCAGGCGGGAGCGAGATACACGAACAACCTCACGCGTGCGAGCATCTGCAACTATGACCTGGGAGATGGTCGTATCAATCAGCTTCTGGAAAACCTCGGCACGTTGCTCAGTGGCAAGCCAGTGACGTCGCTTGCGCCGGATAACTGTGTTTCACTCGATTTCAAATACATTCCGGGATCGGCCTATCGTGACACCCTCGAGCAGGGCAACGTATCGTGGCGCATCGGTCCACAGTACAGGATCGGCCGGAACCTGATGCTCTATCTCAACGTCTCACGCGGCTACAAGGCGGGCAGCTTCCCGACCATCAGTGCATCGTCCTGGAGACAATTGACTCCCGTAACCCAGGAATCCGTGACGGCCTATGAAGGCGGCATCAAGGCGAGTCTCCTCGATCAACAGATCACCCTGGAGGCGGCAGCCTTTTACTATGACTACCGCGACAAACAGATCGAAGGAAAAGTTCTCGACCCCGCTTTCGGCGTTCTGAATCGACTGGTCAATGTACCGGGATCGAGGCTGTACGGCGCCGAATTCAAGGCCGTGCTGCGGCCCGCCCGCAACGCGCAGGTGACGGCAGCTCTAACCTACGTCGGATCACGAGTTACGACCTACGTGGGAGCGGATGCGCTCGGACAAACACGAGACTTCGCGGGCGACAGAATACCCTATGCACCCGAGTTTCAGGGCAGACTGGATGCAGAGTACAAGTGGCAGCTCGCTTCGATAGAGCCGTTCGTGGGCGCTGATGTAGAGGCGCGAACGTGGACCACTTCATACATAGGCGGCGAGAACATCACGATACCGGCTTCACCGGTCAGCTCGACATCGCCCGGTCAGACGTACCCTTTCGAGATCAAGGGCTACACGGTCGTAAACCTGCGCGCCGGCCTCACATGGGATCAGGGCACCTGGCGCGTCATGCTCTGGGGAAATAACGTATTCAACCGCTATTACTTCACCAACAGCATCTACTCCTTCGATACGGGTTACCGCCTGACCGGAAAGCCGGCGACCTATGGCATCAGCCTCTTCTGGAAGAATTGAGGTCCGGGCGGGAACGCACTGGTAGCCGCCCGCCCACCACGACCGACCACTCAGTGCGCGCCGTCAGGTCCCATTTTGGACATGTGACCTTTACTCATTGCATCCTTCTTAATCTTGTCCTCGCAAGCCTTCTTCGCCGCGTCCTTGCTCATGGAACTGTCCTGCTTGTCCATACAATCCTTCATCTTCTGCGCGTGCTTCGCCATGGCGTCCTGCGACATGCCCGGTTTGGACATGTCATCGGCGAACGCCGTGCCAGCGATGAGCAAAACAGAACCCAGAAGCAGCGACACGAACCGCGTTTTCATTGCAATCTCCTCATAAATACAGACCTTGAATCAACTGCCACCGAACCAGTTGTAACCCTGATCTTCCCAATAGCCGCCCGGATAGCTGTTGGTCACAAAAAGAGCCACGATGTGCTTCGGATTCTTATAACCGAGCTTGGTCGGCATGCGCAGCTTCAATGGGAAGCCATACTCTCGCGGCAGTGTCCGACCGTCATATGTGAGCGTCAGCAACGTCTGACTGTGCAGCGCGGTCGCCATGTCGATACTTTCGTAGTACTCGTCCGCGCACTTGAACCCGACATACCTCGCCGTGAGATCCGCGCCGACGCGCTTCAAAAAAGTAGCGAAGCGCACGCCACCCCAATGCCCGATGGCGCTCCAGCCCTCAACACAAATGTGACGCGTGATCTGATCGCTTTGCGGCAACGAACGCAACTCATCCAGTGACCACTTATGGCGATCCGCCACGAGACCACTGACCTCCAGCCTATAAGTCCCGGGATCAATGACCGGGGCATCACTGACCGGATAGAACGCGTTGAATGGAAATGGCCGTGTCACTTGTGACTCGGAGTAGGTCACCGCCAGCTTGTTCGGATCGAACAACCACGCCTGCATCCGATCATTGAAGCGAGAGACACGCCGAAGCACCTGCTCGGCGGCGTCCTCGTTCACCACGCTGCACCCGGTGAGCAGAGCGAGCCCCCCAGCCGTCAGACCTAATCGCAAGAACCTGCGGCGCGTGTGAGGCGACAACACGCGGATCGCATCTTTGACGAGATCGTGCGTGTGAGACATGCTCAATGCCCTCGTACCATCGCCAGGATGGTCTTCGGAACAGCGACCGCTGCCAGGACGTGGATGAGCAGAAATGCCGACAGACCCGTCATGCAGACAAAATGGACCACTCGCGCACTGTCATACCCCCCGAGCAACCAGGCCAGACCCTGGAATTGCACGGATTTGAAGACGACCAGACCCGAGAGTATCTCCAGAATTAACGCGCCGAGTGCGAACAGATAGGCCAGCTTTTGCACAGCGTTGAACCGCGTAATGTCATCGTGAGCAAGGCGACCTTGGAGCGCTGCGGTGAAATCACTACGCAAATCCACCCATCTCAAGGGAAAAAGTTGCCGCCGAAATCTCCCCGTAGCGAGAGACATGACGACATAGAAAATGCCGTTCGCCACCAGAAGCCACATGCCAGCGAAGTGCCACAACAGCGCGCCACCGAGCCAACCGCCCAACGTAAAGCTCCGGGGAAACTCAAACTGGAACAGCGGTGACGCGTTATAGATACGCCAACCGCTGGTGACCATGACGAGAAAGGCGACAGCATTAACCCAATGAGTCACTCTCAGCCAGCCCGGATGTGTGGTGACGGCCGTGCTCATGACCCTTTTGGTCAGCGGACTTTGCTGTTCCCGCATTGAATCCATCATTCGACCGGCGCGTCAAAAAGACCTCTCAACCACCATACGGAAAAAGCCCGGTGGTCATATTGAACATTGATGAGGTTTTGAGCACGACATTATCCGGCTCGAACGGCCGGCGGCGCGCTGGCACCCGGGCGACCTGTCCGCTATCAGCCCACGTTTTCCGCCGCCAACGGCAGTGAAAAGTTGAAGGTCGCACCGCTGTGGTCGCGCGCATCCGTCCAAAGACGCCCGCCATGAGCAGTCGCAATTCGCCGGGAAATGGCCAGCCCCAACCCCATCCCGTCCGGTTTGGTCGTGTAGAGCGCGTCAAACAGCTTCGGCAGATGCTCAGCCGCAATGCCGACCCCATTGTCCGCAACGAATAAAACCACTTCCTGGCCCTTCGCCTCCGCCCCAAGGGTCAGCACGCGCCGATGCGCGACCCCACGCAGGGCGTCGATCGCGTTGCGCACCAGATTCATGATCACTTGTTGAACCTGGATGCGGTCTCCCCGAGCGTGGGGCAGATTTGGCGGAAACGCCGTCTCGAGCAACACATGCTCGCGCGCGAGTTGCGCCATGACGAGCGAAGCAACTTCTGTCATCGTGCCCTCGACATCGAGCTGCGCGAAGGCCGGCGGTGAATCTCTGACCAAGGACTTCAATCCGGCTACCACGGCGGCGGCGCGCTGGCTCTCATTGATGACCCGACTGAGCGAGGCGAGAGCACGATCCATGCGATCCGGTCCTGCGGCCAGCCAACGGCGGCAGGCATCGGCACTGGTCGAAATCGCGCCGAGCGGCTGATTGATTTCATGCACAATGGAACCGGCGAGCTCACCCAGCGAAGCGAGACGAAGAGCCGACGCCAGGTCTGCTTCGGCCCGCCGTAGCGTTTCTTCCGCTGCACGACGCTCGGTGACATCGGTCAACACACCGAAATAAACCACGTCGCCGACATGATCGTGATCAGGCTGACCTTCGCAACGGATGTAACGTGTCTCGCCATGAAGCAGGATCCGGTACTCGAACTGAATGGGCGCAAGGACGGCGATCGCGTCCGAAAGCTCCTTTATAATGCGCGGCCGGTCGTCAGGATGGATACGTTCAGTCCACGTGGAGAAGTCGATTTCCGCGAGTGTGGGATCGAAGCCAAACAGCTTGTAACACTCGAGCGACCCGCGTGATTCCCGCGTGCGGGTGTTGTATCGGAAATCCCCCATCCGCCCGACCTGTTGATGCTTGATCATGGCAGCATGGGTCTCGCGAAGGGCCTCTTCAGCCTTGCGACGCGCCTGGCGCTCGGCGGCGAGCTGATCCTCGAGCGCAGCAATGATGGCATCCCGTGCTTCACCGGGAGTGCCGCTCGCCGCCGCAGGCCTCGATTGAAGATCATCTGATGGCAGGATTCGATCCATCGCCGGTGTTGCCTCGCGCTTGACCAAGCCTCGCAGCCGGGGAGAATACATTCCAATGACGGCGAGGCCAACCTCCCAGAGCGGATGCCAACTTTCCCGCCTATCTACAACAGAGTCTCGGCCCCGATAAGTCCGCAGAAGCCTATGCCAAGGCCCGGGAATTCAACGAGGCCCTGGCACGGAATGACGATCCTGCCATCCGCGCATTTACCGGCATCAAGCCCCGTTGATCAACGAACCCGAGCTTCCGTACACGCGTTGGTGGGAGGCCTGACGCGAAATTCAGACGCGTGCACGTAACGCTCTCTGATTTGGCGCGCGAGCTCGGCGTCATCAAGGATGGTGCATCCGCACTTGCAATGCCCTCCGTGACCGAAGCACGGTGTCTGGCAATGCCGCCGGGACTTATCAAACCACAAGTGCAAGCGACCGCACTGACGGATGCGCAGATTGCGACGGTCGTGCTGCATCATTCAAACCAATAATCCAACGTTCCGATGG
>DAITMW010000320.1:6393-8488 GCA_036834945.1 Steroidobacteraceae bacterium | reverse complement strand
TGAGGATGGTCGCTGCTTCGACAGCCGACAGGAATACATAGCCGGCGTCGGTCAGGGAGCCGACCGCGTCGGACTGCGAGGTGTTTACGGACATGCGACGTTTGTACCACCAGCGGCCCCGACGCGCTATGGCGGGCTCGGGCGCCGCGCGATTTTGGCGAGCGCCTCCGCTGTTTGGGGGTCGGCGGGAAAGAACGACTCGATGGCGAGCTCAGCCAGAGTAATGTCCAACGGCGTGCCGAACACCGTCGTCGTGCTGAAGAACGACAGAAGTCCGTGTTCCGTGCGGAGCGTGAATGGCACAACCACGCCTGCGTAGTCGGCGGTGTCGGATGCAGGTTTCTCCTCTTGTGTCGTGGGCGGGTACGACTCCAATTCCGCGAGCATTTCGATGAGAACCGGGTCGGCGGTCGCCGCGATCTGCTGTCGCAGGCGCGTGAGAGTGTGCTCGCGCCATTGAGTGTAGTTTCCGATTCTCGGCGCGAGCCCTTCAGGGTGCAGACCCAGGCGCAGAACGTTGACCGGCGGCTCCAGCAGGCGAGGCTCGATTCCTGCCAGCAGGACACCCACCGCGGCATTGGCCGAAACGAGGGTCCAATGCCGGTCCACCGCCAGCGCCGGGTACGGCTCGTGGCCGGCGATCACCAGCTCGACGGCCTTGCGGGCCTGTTGCAAGGCAGGGTCATCCAGCCGGCGCTCGGCGTACATCGGCGCGTACCCCGCGGAAAGTAAAAGCGCGTTGCGCTCTCGCAAGGGAATCTGCAGACGCTCGGCGAGCCGCAGGAGCATGCCGCGGCTGGGCACGGAGCGCCCGGTCTCCAGAAAACTCATGTGTCTCGCGGAGATGTCGGCCGCACCCGCCAGCTCCAGCTGACTCAACCGGCGGCGCTCACGCCACGTGCGCAGCAGTCCGCCGACCGGGGTGGTCGCGGCACCAGGCACCTGTGTGTTTGATCTGATCGCGCTTTTGACGGCACTCGGATTGGTGTTCATGGGTGGCATCGTAGTACAGCCGCATCAGGAAACGAATTACCTGCCAGGTAATCGACTCCGGCGACTCCTCATCACACCATTCCACCACCATCAACCGTCCTAACGTCGCAGGAGAGAGGATCATGACGCATACCGCCGCCCGTCTCGTCACGAGTTTCACAGCGCCATCGCCGTTACTTCGCAAAGCCTTGCTGGCTGACGCCGTCCTCAGCGGCCTCACCGGCCTGCTGCTTGCGTCGGCGGCGACCCCGCTCGCCGGCCCCCTCGGCCTGCCGGTCGGGCTGCTACGATGGTCGGGCATCATTCTCATCCCATTCGCTGCCTGCGTCGCGGGGCTGCGTATGCAGCAGCGGCTGCAACGGCCTTTTGTGTTTGCCGTCGTGGCCTGCAACGTATTGTGGGCCGTCGACAGCGTGTTGTTGTTGCTCACAGGTTGGATCGAGCCGACCGTTCTCGGCGAGGTGTTTGTAATCGGGCAAGCCGTCGCCGTCGCCGTGCTCGCGGAATTGGAGTTTGTAGGCCTGCGGCGCTCGACGCTGGTCGAAGCGCACGCACGACGTTGACACCGCCGGGCGCGCAATTTGCTGCTGCGAAGGTGTGGGTCCCACCCCGGCGGCCCACACCTGAGGAGGAGTCGAATGAGTCACATCACGCAGATCGAGAAAATCCGCGAGCGCGCCCGTCAACAGATCACGGAGGGGGCCGTCACGGAGGACTACAAGCTCGACCGCAAGCAGGCCATTGCCATCTTGAACGAAGCCCTTGCGACGGAGATTGTCTGCGTATTGCGCTACAGTTTTCATTACTTCATGGCCACGGGAATTCACTCCCAGGCCGTCAAGGCGGAGTTCAAGGAGCATGCGGCCGAGGAGCAGGAGCACGCGGAGCGCATCGCCGAGCGGATCAAACAGCTGGGCGGCAAGCCGGAAATGAATCCGGCGGTGCTCACGGAGCACAGTCACAGCGAGTACCGGGAAGGGACCTCGCTGGCCGACATGGTGCGCGAGGATCTGATCGCCGAGCGCATCGCGATCGAGACCTACCGCGAGATCATCCACTTCTTTGGCGATCGCGATCCGACTTCGCGGATCCTGATGGAGGA
>DAITMW010000320.1:0-6293 GCA_036834945.1 Steroidobacteraceae bacterium | reverse complement strand
TGTCGATCAGCGGCATCCCCTGGGATGCCGCTGGGCGCGGATGCGGAGCCACCGCGGCGAGGTCGATCTCGACCGACGCGAACGGCTGTTCGGGTGAAGTAGTCGCCAGCACCTGCCCGTCAGGGGCGATGACAAACCCCGCACCGCCGAACGAGTTGCCTCGACCACCCCGGCTGGAGGACATCACGAACGTGCCGGCGCCCATAGCGGCAGTACGCCCTCCTTCGAGCCACTCCCTGTTGGCAACATCCATTTCCGCATCCACGGAGCGGTCCACCCTGGGGATGGCAATGATGTGGACCCCATCGTCTCCGTAAAACCGAGCCTGGTCCGTCATCCACAGCTCCAGGCCGATGAGCATGCCGAGCCGCGCGCGGCCGATCGTCACGGACTCGAAGTCGGGAACCGCCCTCTCGTACCAGGTGGTCTCCCATGCGCCTTCCTCGTTGGAAAGGCAGCTCTTGACATGAATGGTCTCGGCGATGCCCTCCTGCTCGTTCCACATGAAACCGGCGCTGTAGCGAAGCGCACCGAAGTCGACCGGGCGGGTGCCAAGCGCCACCGCGGGCGTCAGGTCGGAAAGTCTTTTCTCCCACGCGTCATGCGCGACCAGGGCCTGATGCCAGACCGTAGCATCGAATTCCCTGGGGGTCGGGAACCAGGGATAGAAGGGCATCTCGGGGAGCAGAACGAGCTCGCTGCGCTGCGTCCTGACGTGTTCCACCAAGCGGCGCCAATCAGCGGCCAGGGCTTCGCGGCCGTTGTGAAGTTGGCAGACGGTGATTCTCATGTCGATAACCCCATCCGTCGTTGCGCGTACGACAGGCAGCATAGTTTGTTCCCTGCCGGCGTCTAGAAGAACACTACCGTTTCCGACGGGCCGGCACCTACCTCGAATGGGCGATCGCGCCCTCCGGCAGGAGATGTCAAGCTATGGAGCAGGATTATTGAGAGACCGTGTGCACATGATCGGCGTAGCCCTCGCGGACTGGCTGCTAGACCAACACTCCTCTGACCGACTTGGCGACATGTTCGGCGGTAAAACCGAACAGCTTGAAAAGCTCGCCGGCCGGGGCGGACTCGCCGAAGCGGTCGATGCCCACGACCGCACCGGTGCGCCCGACGTACTTGTGCCACAGACCTGACGCCCCCGCCTCCACCGCAACACACGGCAGGAGTGGCGGCAACACGCCGCTTTGGTAGTGCGGATCCTGGCGATCGAACACGGTCGTCGAGGGCATTGAAACGACGCGGACCGGCACGCCCTCTTGCGCCAACAGCTTCTGAGCCTCCACGGCCAGATGGACCTCTGAGCCGGTCGCGATGATGACCGCGTGCGGCTCGCCCATTGGCTCGACGAGAACATAGCCGCCCCGCCGGATATCCGCAGCCATGTCGGGAAGCCGTCTCTGGAACGGCAGATTCTGACGGCTCAGGACGAGGCAGGTCGGACCATCCTGACGCTCCAGTGCGGCGACCCAGGCCACCACGGCCTCTTCCGTGTCGCAAGGCCGCCAGACATCCATGTTCGGGATCAAACGCAGCGACGCGAGATGCTCGATGGGTTGGTGCGTGGGGCCGTCCTCGCCCAGGCCGATCGAGTCATGCGTGAACACAAAAATGGAGCGGATGCGCATCAGTGCGGCCATGCGCAATGCGTTGCGGCAGTAGTCCGAGAACGTCAGGAACGTACCGCCGTAGGGGATGTAGCCTCCGTGCAGGGCGACGCCGTTCATGATTGCCGCCATGCCAAACTCGCGCACTCCATAGTGGAGATAGTTTCCACCGGAGTGCCGCGTCACCGCACGGGAACCGGACCAGGTCGTCAGGTTGGAACCGGCCAGATCGGCCGAGCCTCCCAACAGTTCCGGCAGGCCGGGTGACAAGGCCTCGATGATGTCCTGCGATGCCTTGCGTGAGGCGATGCTCTGCCCCTTTTCCCGCACCTTCGCCAACAGCGAGACCACCCGACCACCAAACTCATCCGGCAACTCACCGCGCCAACGCCGCCGTAATTCCGCTCCCTCCCTTGGATAGGCCTCCATGTACTGCCCGAGCCGGAGGCGCCAGGCTCCTTCAACGCTCGCGCCGGCTTCACGAGCATCCCACGCATCGTAAATCTCGCGCGGGATCTCGAACGGCACGTGCGGCCAACCCAACGCCTCCCTGGTCGCGGCAACCTCCTTCTCTCCGAGCGGGGCTCCGTGGGATTCGTGCGAGCCCGCCTTGTTCGGCGAGCCTTTACCAATCTGCGTCTTGCAGCAGATCAGCGAGGGTTGCAGACGAGCCGACTGGGCTGCATAGATCGCGCGCTCGATCTCCTCGCTGTCATGTCCGTTGACGTTGCGAATGACATGCCAGCCGTAAGCCTCGAAGCGCCTGGGTGTATCGTCGGTAAACCAACCCTCCACGTGACCGTCGATGGAGATGCCGTTGTCGTCATAGAACGCAATGAGCTTGCCCAGACCCAGGGTTCCCGCGAGCGAGCAGGCCTCGTGTGAAATGCCCTCCATGAGGCAGCCGTCGCCGAGAAAGACATAGCTGTAGTGGGAGATGATCTCGAAGCCGGGGCGATTGAACTCCTCGGCCATGAGCTTCTCGGCGATCGCAAAGCCCACCGCGTTCGAGAGCCCCTGCCCCAGTGGGCCCGTCGTCGTCTCCGCCCCTTTCGTGATCCCGTATTCCGGGTGTCCGGGCGTCTTGGAATGCAGTTGCCGGAATTGTTGGAGCTGCTTCAGCGGCAGGTCGTAACCCGTCAGATGCAGCAGAGCGTAGAGCAACATCGAGCCGTGGCCGTTGGACAGCACGAAACGATCCCGATCCTCCCACCCCGGGTTCGCCGGGTTGTGCCGCAGATGCCGCCGCCACAGCACCTCCGCGATCTCCGCCATGCCCATGGGCATCCCGGGGTGACCGGAGTTGGCTTTCTGGACGCTGTCCATGGCGAGGATACGCAATGCGTTGACGACATCGCGTCGCGCGGCCGACGTACCCGGAACAGAATCCGCCTGCGGGACTGCGCTCACGCTGCACCTCCTGCCGCAATGCGTACCGTGGCCCGTGAAGTGGTTTGAAGCGCCGCCGAATGCAAGGTGGCCAGTTGCGCGAGGCCCAGGAATCTGGCACCTATCCGCACCTCGTCGGCGGCATACAACGGCTTGTCGGGGTCTGCCAGGGATGTCAGGACCAGGTCGGCGGCCGCGAAATCCTGACCGATGGTCCACAGACTGGGTGTTGCGACGGTGAAGAGCCCGGCGGCCTTGGCCGAGCGCACGCCGATCGCGGAGTCCTCGAAAGCGATGGCCCGATCCGGCGCGATTCCCAGCTTTTCCAGGGCCAGGTTATAGATGTCGGGCGCGGGTTTCTTGTTCGCAACGACGTCACCTGTGGCAATCGCGCTGAACCAGCGCGGCACGTCCCTCCCGAAGCTCGACGAAAGGAGGGACTCCACGTTCTCGGGAGAGGTCGTCGAGGCTATGGCGAGTTTGAGACCCGCGGCACGCGCTTCCGTCATGAGGCGCACAACACCCGCCCGGGGGCGCAAATGACCGAGCGCGACCAGCTCCCGATAAATACGGGTTTTCGCGGCATGCATCTGGGGAATCAACCGCAGCAGACGGCCTCTTTCGCAAGCCGCCATCTGCTGGCGGCTGATGTACTCGGCGATGCGCTCTTTGCCGCCCGTGATCTGCAGAAGGTCCGCATAGAGGGCCGGGCCCCAGCGCCAATCGACGCCGCACGCAAAGAAGGCTTCGTTGAACGCCTGGCGATGTAACTCCTCCGTGTCGGCGAGCGTACCGTCCACGTCGAACACCAGAGCATCGAATGTGGCCCAGAAGTTCATAGGTGAGCCCCTACCAACGCACGCGCCTGCGACTCCTTCTTGCACTCCAGCAGCCGCCAGATCATGGGTGTGAAAATCAGCTGCATGGCCAGGTCCATCTTTCCGCCCGGACACACGATGGTGTTCGGCCGCGACATGAACGAGTCGTGCAGCATCGACAGCAGGTAGGGAAAATCGATGCCGCGCGGATTGGCGAACCGGATCACCAGGAACGACTCGTGCGGGGCGGGGATGAAGCGCGCCACGAATGGATTGGAGGTGTCGACGACCGGAACGCGTTGGAAGTTGATATGAGTACGGGAGAACTGCGGGCAGATGTAGTTCACGTAGTCATGCATGCGACGGAGGATGACATCCGTAACCGCCTCCGCGGAGTACCCGCGCGTTGCCTTGTCCCGGTGCAGCTTCTGAATCCACTCCAGGTTGATCACCGGCGTGACCCCGATGAGGAGATCGACATGCCGCGCGACATCGACCTCGTCGGTCGCGACCGCCCCGTGCAGGCCCTCGTAGAACAAGAGGTCGGTGTCCTGCGGGATGTCCTCCCATTCGGTGAACGTGCCCGGTTTCTGATTGAAACGCGCCGCTTCGGGCTCATCGTGCAAATAGCGGCGAAACCGGCCGCGACCGGTCTCGCCGTAGCCGCTGAAGAGCTCCTCGAGCTCGACGAACAGGTTGGCGTCGGGGCCGAAGTGGCTGAAATGGTGGTCCCCGCGCTCGATCGCCTCGGCCATCTGTTGCTTCATTTCGGCCCGGTTGTAACGGTGAAAGCTGTCACCTTCCACAAAGGCCGCGCGCACCTTCTCACGGCGAAAGATCTGCTCGAATGTCTTGCTCACCGACGTCGTGCCGGCGCCCGAAGACCCGGTCACGGCAATAACGGGATGTCTGGCGGACATGGAAACTCCTACGCGTGACTCGTGAAGAGACCTCGTGTTCCAAACAGGGGCGCGTCGAACTCGAACTCGTTGTGATCCCGGTAGTAACGCTCGATCCTCTCCACTTCGGACTGGGCGCCGAAGATGAAGCTGATCCTCTGGTGGGCGCTCTCCGGGGCGATCTGCAGAATCGGGCCCTGGCCGGTGCTGGCGCGGCCGCCGGCCTGCTCGACTATGAAACCGATGGGATTGGCCTCGTACAGCAGGCGCAGCCGCCCGGCTTTCGTGAGGTCCTTGCGGTCGCGCGGATACATGAATACGCCGCCGCGCATGAGGATGCGGTGGGTCTCGGCCACCAGGGAGGCGATCCATCGCATGTTGAAATCGCGGGCCCGCGGACCGCTCTTGCCCGCCAGGCACTCGTTCACGTAGCGCTTGATCGCCGGCTCCCAATAACGGGAGTTGGACGCGTTGATAGCGAACTCGGACGTCTCTTCCGGAATACGCAGGTTCGGATGGGTGAGCATGAACTCGCCGATCTCGCGATCGAGTGTGAAGCCATTCACACCGCAACCGGTGGTGAGCACGAGCATCGTCGCGGGACCATAGATCGCGTAACCCGCGCAGACTTGCATAGCACCCGGCTGTAGGAAATCCCTCTCCGTCGGCTCGCAGATACCTTCCGGACAACGGAGCACCGAGAAGATGCTACCGACCGAAACATTGACATCAATATTCGACGAGCCATCGAGCGGATCGAACAGCAGGAGATATTTTCCACGTGGATACTCCACAGGAATGGAATAAGGAGTCGCGCGCTCCTCGGACAGCATCCCTGCGAGTTGACCACCCCACTCATTGGTGCGCACGAAGATATCGTTCGCCATGACGTCGAGCTTCATCTGCGTCTCGCCCTGCACGTTCAGCGTTCCGGCATCGCCCAGTGCGTTGACCAGTTGTCCCTTGCCGATGAGCGTTGCAATACGCTTGCAGGCCAGGCGCACATCGTTGACGAGCGCGGTGAAGCTGCCGGTGGCATTGCCGCCGGCCGTCGCATTGAGGCGGCGCTGCTCCTCGATCAGGAAGCGCGTCAGGGTCGTGGTGTTAGTTGTTTTTGTGGCGTTCGTCATGGGGACTCTCCAGGAAAACGCGGCTTGCCCTTATGTCGTCCGCCTCGAGGGTCATGAGGTCCTCCCTGGAGACGGAGCCCTGCGCGCTATTGCCGAGGAGCCGGCTCGCCTGCCTCAGCCGTGCGCGATCCAATGCGTTGCGAATCGAGCGGGCATTCGCGAAATGCGGGCGCTCCTTGCGGCGTGCCACGTACTCGCGAAACACTGCGTCGGCGCCGTCACTGAGCCGGTACTGCATGCGCTCGAGCATGATGCGTCCGATGGCGACCAACTCCTCAGTGGAGTAGTCCGGAAAGTCGATGTGGTGCGCGATCCGGGACGACATGCCCGGATTGCTGCGGAAGAACGTCTCCATCCGATCCTTGTAGCCCGCGAGAATCACCACCAGGTCCTCGCGCTGGTTCTCCATCACCTGGAGCAGGATCTCGATCGCCTCCTGGC
>DAITMW010000319.1:0-8565 GCA_036834945.1 Steroidobacteraceae bacterium | reverse complement strand
CCTTCGGACTCACTCATTCCTGACCCTTCCCACCAACAGCGCGCCGCCCCGGCTCCGGTGCCTTCGAGTTCTGACGCTGCCGCTTCACGAACGCCCGATCCACATGGTATTCGGCCACAAACTCCGCCACCGCCGCCTCGATGGACCGCGGCATCGGTACAGTCCCCACCAGATCGTCGCCGGCGCCCGTCAGCGCCTCGCCCTCGGCCGGGTCCGCGGTCACCAGCAGCAGCTCGAATCCAACTTCGTTCGGCGCCGCGCGCAGAACGACCCAGAGCAATGGCGCTCCGGAGGCGAGATTGTCGCGATAACCCTCCGTCTCGGTCCTGTAAAGCTCGATAACGGCTTTACCGGCATAGTAGGTCGTTACACCCTCCGTGACGGTGATGGTGGTCCAGGGTGCGGCCTCCGGTATCCCAACCAACACGGAAGAGGGCCGATACACGAAATCGAGCCATGGGCTGCTGGCCTCGTGGCGCTCGACCACGACTCCCACGGGTATGCTCAGCAGGGCATCCGTGCTCATGACAGACTCCCGGCGAGTTGCCGTAAAGGCAGGCCGGCAACCAGGTTCTGTGGCTTCAACCGCAATGTCATGTCCGAATCGGCGGCAGTGATGAGGTACGCCGGCGCGCCTCTGACTTGCTCCACCACGTCCATCTCGTCGGCAAACGCCAGGCGGAAGAGCCCGACAATGAGCTCGCGCGTGTCCTCATCCAGATCCTCGCCTCTCCAGAGCAGGTCACCGATCCGCGTCGCGCTGGAGTCCAGGCCTACATACCAGTTGAGCGTTACGTCGCGAAGCTCGGTGACCGCATCCACCGCTACATCAACCGCGAGCAGGTGCAACACCCAGCGCCTGACGACTTCCGCGAGGGCGGCAAGCCCGCGCCGTCCGGCAGTGAGATCGAGCGCCATGTCGAACGAGTCGCTGCGCTCCCAGTAGTCGTGAGCATTCGTTTCGTTCAAGACGTCGATCCCGGGTGGCGCGGTCGGCAGTCCGAGGAGTGAGGCCAGTGGCGCTGGCTGTTGGAAGTCTCGTTCCGAGAACGTCTCGACGTCGGCCGCCAGCAGCGATCCTTCGTACACCGCGAGTTGCTGTGGCCGGAAGAACATCTCCGCCGCTCGTAACACGAAGGCATCGCTACAGCCGTCGAGCACGTTGCGCAGAATGAGTTGCACCAGCTGGTTGATGAACAGGGGCGGGAACACTTGTTTCTCGCGCACCATCGCAAGATAAGCCGCCTCGAGAGTCGAATGACCCATGACATGATCCCGCCACGACAGCACCAGCTCCCAGTTTTCACGCGCGTCAGCGTCGGCTATCGCGGCGATCTCCGCCGGGGCAACAGTCCGACGCGGCTCGGCCAACAGTGCCGCGTGCATCGTTCGCTCAGCGCTACAGGCATCGGCGGGAGGCGTCAGCTCCGGTCGGGCCAGGTACGCTTTCAGGAACTCGTCAGTGAGCACCAGTCCGCCCTCAGTGTCACGGTCCAGGAGATGATGACCTGACGAGAGCCAGAAGTCGCTCGAGGTACTCATGAAAGTAGTTTAATTCCAGGGCGTCGGGCATGAGAACACTCTTTAGGAGAATAGCAGCCTGCCCAACGCCTTGTTATCCTTCTCCCGAGCGTGAGTCTTGATGAAACATGCCGGATTCTGACGGGAATATTCTGCTTTGCACCTGCGAGGGCTCCATGGCGGTCGACGCCGGAGCGGTCCGTCGCGCCTGTAAGGGTCGCGTCGCAGACGTGGCTCACCAGCTTTGCCGGGCGCAACTCGACCGCTTCGAGGCCCTGGCCAGGGACCCGGCACCGCTGACGGTCGGCTGCACGCAGGAAGCGCCGGTTTTTACCAGGGCGGCGGAGGAGGCCGGGCGTCAGACGCCCGTCCGGTTCGTCAATATCCGCGAAACCGCCGGCTGGTCGTCCGCTGGCGCGGCGGCAGGCGCGAAGATGGCGGCACTGTTGGCCGCGGCGAGCGAGCCGGTCCCGGAGACCCCTTGGGTAAAGCTCGAAAGCGCCGGAGTCGTGCTCATCTACGGGCGCGACGAAAAAGCCATCGAAGCGGGAAACCTCCTCAGGGCGCATCTCGACATCACTGTACTCCTCAAGCCTCCGGCCGAGGTGGCGCCCCCACGAGTTGATGAGTTCCCCGTAGCCAAGGGGCTCATCCGCACCGCTACAGGCTACCTCGGAGCCTTCGAGATCACGGTCGACGAGTTTGCGCAGGCAGTGCCTTCCTCGCGAGGCAACTTGCTCTTCGGGCCGTCTCGCGATGGCGCTATATCCCGGTGTGACATCCTGATCGACCTCTCCGGTGGTGTGCCTTTCTTCCCGGGGACTGACCTCAGGGACGGGTACCTCCGTGCTGATCCGGATAACGCCGCCGCGGTCCTGACGGTTTTGCTCAAGGCGCGTGATCTCGTGGGGACGTTCGACAAGCCCCGCTATATTTCGGTTCAAGAGCATCTTTGCGCGCATTCGCGCTCGCGGATCACCGGCTGCACCCGCTGTCTCGATCTTTGTCCAACAGGAGCGATCAAGCCAGCCGGAGATCACGTCTCCGTCGATCCCTACGTTTGCGCCGGCTGCGGCGAGTGTTCCGCTTCCTGTCCAACAGGGGCGGTAGCCTACACGGTGCCACCCTCCGACACCTTGATGCGCAAATTGCGCACCCTGTTGATGACCTATCACGAGGCGGGCGGTGAGAACGCGGTGCTGCTTTTTCACGATGATCCGCATGGCGCGCCCCTGATCGAGGCGCTCGCCGGATTCGGAGATGGCTTACCAGCACAGGTGTTGCCGGTGTCCGTCAACGAGCTCACGCAGATTGGCCTGGAGACTCTTGCTGCATGCTTCGCATTTGGCGCGTCCGCCGTGCGATTGCTATTGCGGGCGCGGCCGCGGCATGACGTTGAAGGGTTGAGACGGACCATCGCACTGGCCGAATCAGTGTTGACGGGGTTGGGATTCAGTGCCGGCCGGGTTCTGACAATCGAGACGGAAGATCCGGATGCTCTGGATGAGGCGGTGCGCGGCATTCCGCCGTCAGCACCCGTATCGCACGCGTCGAGCTTCCGCCCGATTGGCGCCAAGCGCAGTGTATTGCGGTTCGCACTGCAAGAGCTCCACCGTGCAGCGCCCGAGCCCGTTGACCTGCTTCCATTGCCCGCGGGCGCGCCATTCGGGGCGGTCGAGATCAACACGGCAGGCTGTACCCTGTGCCTTTCCTGTGTTTCCGCGTGCCCTACGGGAGCACTGCGGGATGATCCTGAGAAACCGGCCTTGCGCTTCGCGGAAGATGCCTGTGTCCAGTGCGGGCTGTGTAAATCGACCTGCCCCGAAAAGGTCATCACGCTGGTCCCCAGGATCAACTTCCGCGCGACCTCAGAAGGCGTACGGGTGTTGAAGCAGGAGGAACCGTTCTGCTGCATCCGCTGTGGCAAAGCCTTTGGCGTCAGAAGCACGATTGAGAAAGTGACCGCCAGACTCGCGGGCCAGCACTGGATGTTCAAGGATGCTCCGGAGCGCCTCGACCTGATCCAGATGTGTGACGACTGTCGTGTGGTCTATGTTACCGAGAGAGAGTTCGATCCCCACGCGTCGCCCCGGCCGCCCGTACGTACGACGGACGACTACCCTCGCAAAGGCTGAGCCGCCTCGTCGCTCATTTCGCTGTCCCGGGCGGCTCGCCCCGGGTTTGCGCGCCTTCCCGTGCAACGACCTCGTTGAACCATAGGTCGTGGTGCTCCTTGGCCCAGTTGCGATCGACCTCACCGGTGCCCATGGCTTCGAACGCACCCTCCATCCCCAGCGTACCGATGTAGATATGCCCGAGAATCAGGGCAACGAACAGGACGGCGACGATGGCGTGGACGACCTGGGCGACCTGCATGCCGAGGATGTTGGTTCCATAGAACGGAAACAGCAGCAGCAACCCCGAGACGATGACCGCCAGGCCGCCGCCCAGGGCACCCCAATAGACGATCTTCTCCCCGCCATTGAAGCGACCGGCCGGCGCATGCTTCGACTTGATGAAACCGCCACCCTTCTTGAACCATTCGACGTCGACCTTGCGCGGGATGTTGTCCTTGAAGAAGAGGCCGACGATCAACACCAGTCCCACGATGAACGCGAAGCTGACGAAGTTGTGGATGTATTTCGAGACCTGCGAGAACGCGCTGAACGATTCCGGCCCGATGAGCGGCAGGAGGAGCAATTTCCCGAAGGTGATGTTGAGCCCCGTCAGACCCAGGATCACGAAAGAGACGGCGGTCAACCAGTGAGAGAACCGCTCCAGGCTGCTGAAGCGCACGATCTTCTGACCCGAGCGCCCGGCGGAGATTCTCAGACGTCCCAGGAGGAAGTAACCAGCGGCCAGGATGAGCAGAGTGCCAATGAGGGCTATCGTTCCAAACCAATGCAGGAACACTTCGTGAAAATAGTCCCACTTGCGTCCCGTGGGCTGCTCGAGCACCGCGGACTTCGCATCCGGAATGTCGATCCGACCGCGGATGCGCGCCCCCTCACTGAGCAATTGTTGCTCCTGGACCGCACTCCCGTCCGGACTCACGGGTGCGGCGGAGTTGGGTTGCTGCGCTCCGGCGGGTCCGGCTGCGGCCATCAGTATCCAAACCAGGAGCAAAGCCAGCTTACGCATCAAACTGTCTCGTGATAGGCGGTTGACCAACCCCAGGCACCGGAACCGTACCCGCGCTTGGCGACACGGTCTTTGTAGATCTGCGCGATGATGTCACCGTCGCCTGCCAGCAGTGATTTGGTGGAACACATCTCCGCGCAGAGCGGCAGCTTGCCTTGCGCGAGCCGGTTGGCGCCGTACTTCCGATACTCCTCGATGCTGCCGGGGGCCTCCGGTCCGCCGCCACCGGCGCAGAACGTGCATTTGTCCATCTTGCCGCGGCTGCCGAAATTGCCGACCTTCGGATACTGGGGTGCGCCGAACGGGCAGGCATAGAAACAATATCCGCAGCCGATGCACAGGTCCTTGGAATGCAACACCACTCCCTCGTCCGTGGGGAAGATGCAGCTCACGGGGCAGACTGCCGCGCACGGCGCATCACTGCAATGCATGCACGCCATCGAGACTGAGCGTTCGCCCGGCTTGCCGTCATTGATCGTCACGACACGACGTCGGTTCACGCCCCAGGGCACTTCGTTTTCATTCTTGCACGCCGTGACACACGCGTTGCAATCGATGCAACGATCGGCATCACAGAGAAACTTCATTCGCGCCATATCGCAAAATCCTCAAGCCGCAACGATCTGACACAACGTCGCTTTGGGCTCCTGCATGCCTGTGGCAGGGTCGTAGCCGTACGTCGTGAGGGTATTCACGCTCTCACCGAGAACATAAGGGTCCGTGCCCTTGGGATACTTGGAGCGTTGGTCCACGCCCTGGAAATAGCCGGCAAAGTGGAAGGGCATCCACGCTACGCCTTTTCCGACCCGCTCCGTCACGAGCGCGCGTACCCGGGTCTTGGAGTCGTATTCCGGCCCGGTCACCCAGACCCAGGCGTTGTTCTCGATGCCACGCTCAGCGGCATCCGCCGGATTGATTTCGACGTACATGTCCTGCTTCAACTCGGCAAGCCAGCGGTTGGAGCGGGTCTCCTCGCCACCGCCTTCGTACTCCACGAGACGGCCGGAGCTCAGGATCAATGGAAAGCGCTTGACGATCCCCTTGTCGACCGCGGTTTTCTGCACTGTGAATCCGATATTGGGGACACGGAACTGCCGTGCATCCGGACGGGTTGGATACTTGGCGACGAGGTCGGTGCGCGGCGTGTAGATGGGCTCGCGATGCACGGGAACCGGATCCGGCAGATTCCACGCAATCATGCGCGCCTTGCCGTTGCCGTATGGGCTGCATCCGTGTTTGATCGCCACCCGCTGGATTCCGCCGGACAGATCGGTCGCCCAGGAGACCGCCTCGGGTTTGGCCGGATTCACGCGATGGATCACCTCGAGCTCCTGCGGGGTGAGATCCTTGTCCCAGCCGAGCTTCTTCAGCACGGCGAGTGTGAATTCCGGATACCCGTCCTTGATGTCCGATCCCACCGAGTAGGAGCCCTCGGCAAGCAGGTTCTCGTGAACCTCCTTCTCGACCTCCTGGCCATTCTCGACGACTTTGCGCTTGATCACCCGCTCGATGCCGAAACGCGGCCGGAATGTCCCTCCGCCTTCCGCGACCGGTAAGTTGGTGTTGTAAAGGATGGGGGAGCCCGGATGGCGCAGCTCCGGCGTTCCCCAGCAGGGCCAGGGCAGGCCGTAGTAGTCCCCACCCACCTCGGGATCGTCTTTCGGCGCCCTCAGGGTCACCACGTCGAACTTCGCCTGATTGCGCATGTGCGCTTTGAGTCGCTCCGGAGACTGTCCGCAGTAACCCGTCGACCAGCCGCCGCGATTGATCTCTCGGAGCAGGTCCTCGGCCGACACCGCACCGTTGTCGACCTTGATGTTCTTGAACAGCTCCTGATGAAAACCCAGCTTCTGCGCCAGCATGTACATGATGTCGTAGTCGTTCTTCGACTCGAACACCGGCTTGACGATCTGCTCACCCCATTGCACCGAGCGGTTGGAGTTGGTACGCGACCCGTCCATCTCGAAACTCGTGCAGGCGGGCAGCAGATAGGTACCGTTGCGGCGGCCCGACAATACGGACCAGGTCGTGGGGTAGGGGTCGCAGACCACGAGCAGCTCGAGCTTCTCGATGGCGCGCGCCGACTCGGGCATGCGGGTGATGGTGTTGGCGCCATGCCCCATGACGAACATGGCGCGCACCGGATTCGGCTGACTCACTTCGGCCTGCGGCAGCAGGGTCGCATCGAACCAGCGGGTGCTCGGGATCCCGGGCGTCTCCATCAGTTTCTTGTCTGGAAAGCGGCCCTGCATCCACTCGTAGTCGACTTCCCACACCCTGCACCAGTGGCGCCAGGCCTCTTCGGACAGGCCGTAGTAGAGTGGCAGAGTCGTCACGTCCAGGCCCAGGTCTGTCGCCCCCTGCACGTTGGTATGACCGCGGAAGATGTTCGCGCCGGTGCCGGCCAAGCCCACATTGCCGGTGAGGAGCAGGAGCAGGCAACTGGCGCGTACGTTGGCTGTACCGGTCGTGAATTGCGTCTGGCCCATCGCCCAGATGAGCGTTGCAGGACGCTGCTTCGCGAAGATCTCGGCGACCCGCCTGACCTGCGCCTCCGGCAGGCCCGTAACCCGTTCGACCTCATCGGGGGTCCATTTCGCGACTTCCGCACGGACATCCTCCAGGCCGTAGACGCGCTGACGGATGTACTCTTTATCTTCCCAGCCGTTTTCGAGAATGTGCCACATCATCCCGTAGATCGTGGCGATGTGCGTGCCCGGACGAACTCGGACGTATTCGGTGGCGTGTGCCGCCGTGCGCGTCATCCGCGGGTCGATGACGATCATGTTGGCCCGGTTGATTTCCTTGCCTTCCAGAATGTGCTGCAACGACACCGGATGCGCTTCGGCCGGATTGCCACCCATGATCACGATGGTCTTGGCGTTGCGAATGTCGTTGTAGCTGTTCGTCATCGCACCGTAGCCCCATGTGTTGGCGACTCCGGTGACGGTGGTGGAATGGCAGATGCGGGCCTGGTGATCCTGGTTGTTGGTTCCCCAGAACGCGGCGAGCTTGCGGAACAGGTAGGCGGCCTCGTTGGTGAACTTCGCCGAGCCGAGCCAGTAGACCGAATCCGGACCTGACTTGGCGCGGATGTCCAGCAGTTTGTCCCCGATTTCGGCGATGGCCTGGTCCCAGGAGACGCGTTGCCACTGCCCGTCGACCAGCTTTACCGGGTATCGCAGGCGACGATCGCCGATGACGTCGTCACGGACCGCCGCCCCCTTACAGCAATGCGAGCCACGGTTGATGGGGCTCTCGAAGTCCGGCTCCTGACCGACCCAGACGTCGTTGGCGACCTTTGCAATGACGGAGCAACCCACGGAGCAATGGGTGCAGATATTCTTGCGGAGGGTCACTTTGACATCGGCAGGGGCGGGCTCCCCGGCTTGCGCTTTGCGCACCGTCCCGGCGGACAGTAACCCCAGGCCGGTCAGGCCACCGGCCACCAAACCGGACCGGCGCAGGAACGTTCTTCGATCCAAGCCGACCCCGGTACGCGCCCCGGCCACTTCGGGTCGCGCGCTGCCTCGAGGTGCGGCACTGTCTGATCTCTTTATGAGCATGCTGGATCCATCACTTGGCGGGATAGCGATTCACGGTGTAGAAGGCCTGCACCTCAGGGGAATTGGCCTGGTATTGCGGCTGTCGCTTGTCCCGTCCTGCACTCAACTGCGCGGACTCACGGGACCCGCTGCATCCGGTCCCCAACGTGGTAGCGATCCCTGCCGTTGCCACCCCCCGAAGCAGGTCCCGACGGCGAATCTGACTCATTTAGGGCGGACTCCTCGCCTCACCGGGCGCATACAAAAACCAGCTTCCATCATCTATTGCTCAATACGATACGTCTTGTATGGATATGCCCTCACTGGAGCGCTTTATGAGAATGGTTCTCATCGCCGC
>DAITMW010000318.1:6724-8570 GCA_036834945.1 Steroidobacteraceae bacterium | reverse complement strand
AAGCGCATGGACGGCGAATAACCCATTCGCTCGCCTCGAAGGATGGCCGGCGTCCACACCGGCCTTCCCTCCTTTCAGGCATCCGGGTCATCCGCAGTTTTCATAGATCAGCCACCCGTTCACGCCAATCAGGACGGCCGCGATGGCCCACAACATGACGGCTGTACTCGTTTTGAAAGCGTGAGTTCCGAGATGTCGGCGCCGGGTCGTGAACCACAACAGGGGAACCACTGCGAAGGGCAGCTGCAAGCCCAGAACCACCTGGCTCAGTATCAGCAACTTCTCGGCCGCATCACTTCCCAGCCAACCCGTAACCACGACCGCGGGAACAATCGCCAGTCCGCGGCTCAGCATCGCGCGCCTGGTGCGCGTCATCCTCAGATCGAGAAACCCTTCCATCACAACTTGTCCGGCCAGGGTTCCCGTAATGGAGGAGCTCAGTCCTGAGGCAACCAGCGCGGCGCCGAAAACAACGCCGGCCGCGGAGGTGCCGAGTATGGGCGACAACAAATGATGTGCTTCCGCCAACCCCATGGTCCGAGTGGCTGCCCCGGGCTGGTAGAACGCGCCCGCGGCGAGCACGAGGATGCCCACGTTTACAAAAAAAGCCATGGTCAGCGCCAGATTGGAATCCGCCGTCGCGTAGCGGATGGCCTGGCGGATCCCGGTCTCGTTGCCTTTGACTCGCCCGGATCGCACTATCGCTGAATGCAGGTAGAGATTGTGGGGCATGACGGTCGCGCCGATGATGGCCACCGCAAGGTAGAGCATGGAGGGATGCGTCACGAGTTGGGACGTGGGCAGAAAGCCCGCGACCACGGCGGACGGGGACGGACGCAACCACCAGAGCTGCAATGCCAAACAGGTTCCGATCAGGACCACGAGCGCGACAATCAAAGCTTCGAGGTGGCGCATGCCCCGGCGTTGCAGGTTCAGAATCAACATCACGTCAGCGAACGTGATGAGCACACCTACGATCATCGGGATATGGAACAGAAGCAGGAGTCCGCAGGCCATCCCCAGTACTTCGGCCAGATTGCATGCCACCACGGCGATCTCACATCCGACCCACAGGGCCAGATTGACTGGCGCGGGGAAGCACTTACGGCAGGACTGCGCCAGATCCAACCCTGAGGCAACCCCGAGCCGGACCGCCGCAGCCTGGAGCATCATGGCCATCAGGCTCGCGAGCAACACGACGCTCAGCAGCGAATAACCGCCAGCGACCCCTCCGCCCACATCCGTCGCCCAATTGCCGGGGTCCATGTAACCCACCGCTACCATGTAGCCAGGGCCTATAAAGGCCAGCGGACGGCGCCACCAGGCAATTCCGCCGCGATCGACGGGTCTGACGCAGCCATCAATGACGACGCTGTTCACGAGCGGGTACTCTGCCGCGCTCCGAGGCGGAAAGCATTATCGCTCGCGCGGCAACACTCCCCGCCTCCTCCCACACCTCTCACGCCTTACGCGGCTGTCCGTTCGTGCCGCCGTCCTTCTTTCCCAACATCGCGCCGGTAACAGGGTCGGTTTTCGGGTCGGACTGCAGCCGTGTCGCAGCCTGCTTCAGCCGTTGCAGGTCCTGCGGTTGAATCCCAACGGAGCTCGTCCCATCGCCGCCATCGACGGCAGTCTGGGCTTCGCGATACTCGAAGGTGGGCTCCTTGTTCCAAGGCCCGCGCACATCTCCCTCGCCGGCGGACATGTTGAAGTAAACGTTCGAGAACTCCGGCATGCCCGGCAACTTGCCTGGCGGGAAGTTCGGCTGCATCGAGTAGAGCGCCTTCTCGAAAGACTGCTGGTGAGAAATCTCCCGGGTCATCAGGAATCCGAGCGCCTGTTTCAC
>DAITMW010000318.1:0-6624 GCA_036834945.1 Steroidobacteraceae bacterium | reverse complement strand
GCGATTCGCCCCTTGGCACCCTTGTTGAGCATGGCGACGATGGTCCCGATCACCTCGAGATGGCTGAGCTCTTCTGTGGCGATGTCGATCAGCATATCCTTGCGGCCCGGATCATCCTCGGCCAGATACTGCGTAAAGTAGCGGCACGCGGCCGCCAACTCGCCTTGCGGCCCGCCAAACTGCTCCAGCATCAGGTTGGCCAGGCCCGGGTTACATTCATTGACACGCACTGTGTATTGCAAACGCTTGTTGTGACTGAACATGATGGTCCCTCGAATGGATAAGGCGAGCGGCGCAGTGGCCCGAGGCACTGTCACGCTGCGGATGGTGGTATTGAACTTGAGTTGCGGCGATGCGCGCCCCACGGCCATTGGGCCGGAGATCGATTCGTGAATCTGTCGGAGAACCGGCTGATGGCGTGTGGGACGGCACGGGCAGCATGTTTGAACAGGCAGTTGCCTGCCGCATCGAGTTTTGTGTTGCTGGAAGTGGCGCCGCCCGATCAGTGCTTCGCGGTACCCGGCTCCGCCATCTTGCGGTGCTGCTCGGCCAGAGCCGAGGAAGGAGTGACGTGTGCCACCGCCGCCTGCAGCTTGTTTTTCATGCCTGCAACGACGTCCGCCTCGCCATCGAGCATCGCTTTGAAGCCGATGCGCGCGACCTCGCTCGCCGGCATTTTCTGCTCCGAACCTACCTTGGTATCCATCATATCGGCGCGTTGGAAGAACTCGGTCTCCGTGGGACCCGGCATCAGGCAGGTCACCGTCAGGCTCGTGTCCTTCAATTCGTTACGCAATGCCGCGGCGAACGAATCGATGAACGCCTTGGTGCCGTTGTAGACCGCTTGAAAGGTTCCCGGCATGAAGCCGGCAATCGAGCCTACGATCAGGATACGTCCGACGCCCCTGTTGCGCATGTCGTTGCCGATCTGGTGCAGGAGTGCCAGCGTGCCCGTGATGTTGGTGTCAATCACGTGGACGATATCCTGGAGAGATTGATCCAGGAAGGCTTTGCCCAAGCCGTGTCCAGCGTTGGCGATCAACGCATCCACCGGGCGGCCCCGTATTTTCTCCACCAGTCGTGCCACACCCTCCTGCGTCGCCAAGTCGGCCTGCACGGATGACACCGCGGCGCCGAGCTCTGTCAGGGTAACCTCGGCCTGGTCCATAGGCCGGTCGGCCGCGATGATGAGGTCGAATCCATTGCGTGCGCATTCGGCGGCAAGCTCGAGACCGATGCCGCTCGAGGCGCCTGTTACAACGGCCAGCGGCCGACTGGATGCATTCATGACGAGAGCTCCGTGGGTGGTGGGTTTGAATCACCACTTCCAGCACGAAACGCTCCCTGGCGTGTCATTAACACAGATCAACATCGGGTCGGCACATGCTTTGCTCGAATAATTGAGTCATGCCGAGCGAACACCTTCCCAACACCCAGGCCGGGACGGGCAGCGCCCAGACACGGCTGGAGCAAGAGATAGCGGAACGCCGGCGCGTCGCAGCGGCCCTGGAGGAGAGCGAGAGCCGCTACCGTAACCTCGTCAGCCAGGTCAAAGATTATGCAATTTTCGCGATGGACGAATCCGGTCGGGCCGTGACCTGGAACGAAGGCGTCGAAGCGGTACTCGGCTACCGTGAGGAGGAGTTCATCGGCTCCACGGTGGAGTTGCCTTTTCTACCCGAGGACATAGCGGCCGGAGTCCCGCAACGCGAGTTGGAAACGGCGCGCCACGAGGGTGTCGCGAATGACGATCGGTGGCTCCGCAAAAAGGACGGTACTCGCTTCTTTGCCGCCGGCCGCACGACTCGCCAGGTGGATGCAAGCGGTCGGATCGTGGGGTTTACCAAAGTATTCCGCGACGAAACCCAGCGAGTGCTGCTCGAGGAGGCACGTCGCGCTGAGGCGAGTCGTTTCCGCACTCTCGTGCAGAACCTCCGCGACTACGCGATTTTCATGCTCGATGCTGCCGGGTTGATCACCGAATGGACCGATGGAGCCGAGCTGGTGACGGGGTACGAAGCGCGTGAAGTTCTGGGCAATCATTTCGAGATGTTCTACATGCCGGAGGCACGAAGCGCCAAATTACCGCAGCGAGAGCTCGAGCGGGCCACCCAGGACGGGCGGGTCGAATGCGACGGTTGGCGTGTCACCCGCAATGGCGAGCGCATCTGGGTCAACGAGATCGCTACGGCTCTCTACGACTCCGGGGGTCGCCTCACGGGGTTCACCAAGATCAGCCGGAATCTCACCCGCCGTAAGCAAGCCGACGATGCGCTCCGCGAAGCGGACCGCAGGAAGGACGAGTTCCTGGCTACTCTCGCCCATGAGCTTCGCAATCCGCTCGCACCGCTACGACACGGGCTCGCGATCATCCGCCTCACCAACAAGCCGAATTCACCCCTGCTGCCGACCATGGAGATCATGGAGCGCCAGTTCGGACACCTGGTACGACTCGTCGACGATCTGCTCGATGTCGCCCGGATCAGCACCGGCAAGATCACGCTGCGCAAATCGGTAATCCCGCTGCGCACCGTGTTGGCTGCAAGCATCGAGGCAACTCACGGCCTGGTCGAGTCCCGCGAGCACGAGCTGTCGGTCGATCCCGGACCCGAGGAGCTCCTGGTCGATGGCGACTTCGACCGGCTGGCGCAGGTGTTTTCCAACCTGATCTCGAATAGCGCCAAGTACATGGAGCCGCGTGGCAGGATCGGTGTGCGGGCGCATCGTGACGGAGAATTCGTAATCGTGGCGGTCACCGACGCCGGCATCGGGATACCGGCCTCCGACCTGCCGCGCATTTTCGAAGCATTTTCTCAGGTTCATAGTCACCAACCCCACGCCCAGGGCGGTCTCGGCCTCGGTCTTTCAGTGGTCAAAAGTCTCGTCACCATGCACGGTGGAACCGTTAGTGCGCGCAGCGCCGGTCCTGGCCAAGGCAGCGAATTCATTATCCGGCTGCCTCTTGCCCGTATGCAGGTCGCGGAGCAAGCTGCTCCAGCTCCTGTCGAGCCTGCGCATATCCTGTCGCGCCGGATCCTCGTGGTGGACGACAACCAGGACGCCGCAAACTCGCTGGGCGCGCTGCTGAGGTTACGCGGACATGAGGTCATGTTAGGTTATGACGGACTCGATGCGATCGACAAGGTCGGTCGATTTACCCCCGACGTCGTATTGATGGATCTGGGAATGCCCAGACTCGACGGCATCGAGGCAGCGAAACGCCTGCGCTCCCTGCCCGGAGGCGAGAAGTTGAAGATAATCGCCCTGACGGGCTGGGGTCAGACCGAGGCCCTGGCCCGGACCCATGCCGCGGGCTTTGATTCCCACCTGGTCAAGCCGGTCGATACAACAGACCTGGAACAGGTCATCCAAAAACTGCGGTGACGCTTCGCGGAGGTACCGATGAAGCGCAAGATGTTGCGTTTTGGCAAGGGGTTCCGGGTCGCAATGGGCAATCGCCGTACCCAGGCCGCGGAAATGGTGATCGCCCCCGGCGAGGCGGAAGGAGGTCCCGACAATCGCCATCGCGGCGCTGACCAGTGGCTCTTCGTGGTGAGCGGCTCAGGGCGGGCGCGAATCAAGGGGAAGAATTATCCGCTGCGCGAGGGTGCGTTGCTGTTGATCGAGCACGGCGATCAGCACGAAATCCGGAACACCGGGCGTTCGCCGCTGAAGACCCTGAATTTCTACAGTCCGCCGGCCTATCGCGCGGACGGTGACGAGTTGCCGCGAGCAAAGTCCTGACGAACGTCCGGGGCGGCGACACTACCGTCCTGGTCGTTTTCCGCGATTGCGCCCAGTGCGCCGCCCGCGATTTCCGGCGTCGCCTCCCGGGCCAGGTCGCCCAGCGAGATGATACCCACCACCCGGTGCTCTTTGCTCAGCACGGGTAGCCGGCGCACCTGCCATTGCGCCATTTTGACCGCGGCCTCCTCGACGGAGTCCTCCTCGAAGCAACAGCGCACTTCCGGGCTCATCACATCTCTCACGAACGTCGTAGTCGGATCACGCGCCTCGCCGACTACTCGCATGGTCAAGTCCCGATCGGTCAGAATTCCAATCAGGCGATCATTTTCTCCGATGGGGAGCACGCCCGTGTCCAGATCCGCCATGGTTTGCGCCGCCGTTTGCACAGTGTCGTCGGGGCTCGTCGTATAGACGCCGTGGGTCATCACTTCACTGACCTTCATGTTTCCTCCGGCAAAACCAGGAGCCATTGCACTTTCAGAGCAAAGCACGTTCCGCCTCCCTGGAGCCCGCGGGCTTGCGATGCGGCTGCGGCCCGGATTTTTTTCTAACATACGTTAGTGGCAATTTTTTCCGGCGCGCGCATTTCTTACTTCCTGGCTGCGTCGCTGGGCCACCGGGAAACTTTCCACTGACTCCGGCCGTTGGAGAAGTAACTCCTTTTCCAGTGGCGGTATTCCAATGAAAATCGCGCAGATCGCGCCGCTCTACGAGGCGGTACCCCCGAAGTTATATGGCGGCACCGAGCGCGTGGTCGCCAACCTGTGCGATGCTTTGTGCGCTGCCGGTCACGATGTCGTGCTGTTTGCCTCGGGAGACTCACATACCAGGGCACGGCTGGTACCAGCCCGCGCCAAGTCGTTGCGCCTGGATTCCAACCCGCTGAAATCCGATTGCGCGGCACATCTGAACATGTTGTATGAGGTCCGGGAGCGGGCCAGGGAATTCGACGTACTGCACTTCCACACGGAAGCGTTGCATTTCCCGTTGTTCGAAGGTTGGGCCGGGCGCACGGTGACGACTTGCCACAATCGCCTGGACATCGAGGATCTGCACGGCATCCTGGAGCGCTGGCCGAGCTTTGGCCTGGTGTCGATTTCCGATTCCCAGCGACAGCCGGCTCCTGGAGCCAATTGGCTGGCTACGGTACAACATGGAATTCCGCGTGACCTGTTCCATTGTCCACCACGGGCCAGCGGCTCGTATCTGGCCTTCCTGGGACGCATCGCGCCGGAGAAGGGGCCGGATATTGCCATACGACTCGCGCGGCGCAGCGGCATCCCTCTCAAGATAGCGGCGAAGGTGGACGGTGTCGATGCCCAGTATTTCTCAACAGTGGTGCGACCTTTACTGAATGATCCATTGATCGAGTTCATCGGTGAAATCGGCGATGCGGACAAGTCCGAGTTCCTCGGCAATGCGCGCGCGCTGCTGTTTCCGGTGCAATGGCCGGAGCCTTTCGGATTGGTGCTGATCGAGTCCATGGCCTGTGGAACTCCCGTCATAGCCTGGAATCGCGGCTCTGTCGCGGAGATCGTAGACGCTGGCGTCAGCGGATTCGTCGTGAATTCGGAACGCGAGGCACTGCTGGCGATCCAACAAGTCGCCGGGCTCGATCGAGCGCGCATCCGCAGCGTATTCGAGCGCCGTTTCAGTGCGCGGACGATGGCGGAGGCTTACCTTCGCATCTACGAGCAGTTACTGGAACCAGCGGTGTCAAAGAGCCCGCCGGTGAGATTGGTTTCATGAGCTGACTCGAGGGCGCATCGCCCGCATGGCCGCGGCGGTGGGCCCCGCCGTGGCCAGGAGAAGGCGCGCTGCGAGCGCGCGATCAGCCAGATGTGTGCGGCCTCATGGCACTCGAGGTAAGACTCACGGTTTCGAGGCCTGCGATCGCGACGCCCACGATGGTGTAGTTCCAGGTATGGATATCGCCGCCGTTTTCGCCGAAGACCCACGCGGCTGCGATGATCCACGCGCCAACCAATGCGTTGATCCAACTCATCGCGGCCGTGCGGGGATAGGCGAAGCGGATCGCGGAGCATATCAAATGAGCACGCCGCAAATGATTCCCGTATTGGCGACTCGAGGACCGGGAGATCCGAGGATGTAGGGACAAACCACGAGCCACACTGCCAAGAGTGCGATCAAGGCACTGGACAGCTGATCACGGGACGGATCGTCGGGTGCTTGTCCATGTCGAATATCTCAAAGCATTGGACGGCCACCGGTCACAGGCAAAATGGCGCCCGTGATGTAGGTGGCATCGTTCGATGCGAGGAAGACATAGGCGGGAGCCAGCTCCGCAGGCTGTGCCGGTCGGCCCAAAGGAGTGTTCTCGCCAAAGTGCGCGACCTTTTTCGCATCCATGGTAGATGGGATCAATGGGGTCCAGACGGGTCCCGGGGCCACGCTGTTGACTCGTATGCCCCGCTCGGCCAGCAACTGGGCCGCGCCCGTGGTGAAGTTGGCGATGGCGCCTTTAGTGGTCGCATACGGCAACAGCTCGGCGTTGGGGAACTTGGAGTTGATGGAGCTCGTGTTGATGATCGAGGAGCCCGGATTCATCCGCGCAGCCGCTGCCTTGACCAGGTAGAACATGCTGTAAATATTCGTTCGGAAGGTGCGGTCCAGCTCTTCCGCCGTGAGGTCCTCGATCTTCTCGTGCGTGGCTTGAAAGGCAGCGTTGTTCACCAGGATGTCCAGTCGGCCGAGTTCGCTGATGGCGCGCTCGATCAACCTGGAGCAATGTCCTGCGTCGCGAACATCGCCTGCAAGGGTGATGGCGCGACGCCCGGCCCGTTCGACCCAACGCGCTGTCTCCTTCGCGTCTTCGTGCTCGTCCAGGTAGGAGATCAGGACGTCGGCTCCTTCGCG
>DAITMW010000317.1:0-8596 GCA_036834945.1 Steroidobacteraceae bacterium | reverse complement strand
GGGGCGCTCGGCCATGTTATAGGCAAGTAATGACTTGCCTGAATAATAGGCAAGTCATTACTTGCATGTCAAGCCATTGACGTCAGGCTGACCTTGATCCATCCGCATTCGCGCGGTCCGCTGGCAGCGCGCTCGAGCACGTAGCGCTTGCAGCCCTCCGCGTCCTGCCCGGCCAGGCGGAACCCCTGTTGCTCATAGAGCTCGCTGGCCGGCAGATTCCTGGCGCTCGGCCGATATGCCGCGATCAGCGCCATACACCCCGGCTCGTCGAAGCACAGCCGCTTGACGTGATTGAGTAATGCGGTCTCGATGTCGCGCCCCATGGCGCGACAACTCAAGACGAAATTCTCGATGTGCGTCTGTCGACACCCCATCTTCCGTAACACGACCGCGCCTATCCAACCCAGCTCGCCGAAACGGTCCTCGGCATGCAGGATCAGTAGCCGGGAGCGCGCATCTTTCATGATGCTTTCCAACTCGCCGATCGAATACCGACGCGTCGTCAGATTGAATTGATTGGTCTTGGCGAAGAGTTGGTGAGCGCGCTGTAACGTTGCGGCGCAGACAGGCGCGACCGTCACGCGAGTCCGGAGGGTCTGAAGATACTGCTGCAGACTCGGGAATTCACTTCGTGCCGAGTCGCGGGCGGCGCCCTGCTGGTACTGGCGAGTCTTGACGAGATCTTCCTGGGTAATCGCAACGCGATCGAGACCGTGGACGCGGTCCAGGCATCCTGGGCGGTCGGCGGGATCCGCCGGCACGAGCACACACTCGACTTCCGGCAGGAACTGCCGCACCAGCTCGATCTCGGCCGGACTGTCGTCGAGGAACACGAGGCTGTCGGTGCCGATGTTGAGGTGCGATGCAATCCGCTGCAGGCCCAGGTGTTTCGGGTCCCAACTGATCTGCATGCAGACGAAGTCTTCGCGACGTAGCGCCATGTCAGTGCGGGCTCGGAAGACCTCCGCAACATCGTCGGGATTGTTCCTGCTACAGACCGCCAGGAGAATGCCTCGCTTGCGCAAAGCCAGAATGCGCCGTTGCAGGTCGAGATGCGCCTCCGCGACCGGATCGCCCCGGCCCACGCGGATTCCTCCCGGCCCGTCTTCTCCGAGCACGCCGGCCCACAGGGTATTGTCGAGATCCACGACCAGGCACTTGCGGATGCGGCCGAGGGCTGCCCCGACGTGCCTCGCGATTTCGTCAGCCAGCACCGGTAGAAACCCTTCGTGCCAGGGGATTTTCGCCAGGTAGTACATTCGGCGGTCACGCGCCCGACCGCGCCCGTAGTACGCTGACAGGCGGCACAGATCCACCATCTGCACGCGAGGCTCGTTACGGAATTCCCGCGTCAGCGCCATGTTGAGCTCGGCGTACAGCTCCTGTTGGCCGAACTCGGCACGCGCATCGGCGATCCCAAGGTCGTAACAATCCGGCCCGGCGAAATTGGTGAGCAGGACGGTTGCGTTCGTGGAGGCGAGAGCGGCTCGCACCGTGGCAATGATCGCCGCCAGTACATCCGTGAGTACCTCTCGAGGTATCCCAACCTCCTCGGCAGAAGTGCCCGGCAGCCGCGCGGCCAGGAAAGCCTCCGGCTCGAAATGCAACATGACGAAGTTTGGTTTGAACCGGTGCAACGCGGAAGCGGGATCCAGCAGCTGCTGCGTCGGCTGCCCGAATGGGGCCACGTACGTCGATGCCGTCATGCCGTGGCACGCGAGATGTGCCTCGGCGAACTCGGCGAGGGAGTCGAAAACAATATTGCCCGCGAAAGCCATGCGCACATCCGCCCTGAGGCGGCTCTTGCGCATCTCCCGGCTGAGACGTCTCACCTGGACGGAGCTCAACGACAGAGGATCGAGCTCGCGCGCGTTTTGAAGCGTGATCGATGCCGAGTCGGTCTGCATAGCTGAGTAGCCAAGAACCCCCCGAGCAGCGCGAAGGCAGCCAACACAGGGGAGCAATTGCCATGCCCGACCTTTCGTCAGCGCCGGGGCGCCTTGGGCTGTGCTGAAGTCACCTCGGTGCGATGCGATTCAGGCATGCTGTTGGCTGCGATCGGAATGCAACCCTGAGCATGTCAGTTGATCCACAAAGCCCCCGCAGGGGCATCTTGCGATACATAGCCGTGAACGCCAGTGCGATGGCCGTCGCCGGCGTGGTAGCGCAGATCTGCTTCACCACGATCGAGGCGATCATCGCCAGACAACTCGGGCAGCACGCGTATGGGGTGTACGGCAGCGTTTATGCCATGTCACTCGCCGCAGCCTGGCTCGTCGAGTTCGGCATGGCCTGGAAGCTCGTCCAGGATGGGTCGCGTGCGCCTGCCGCGCTCCCGGGCCTTCTCGGTACGACCCTCGTTCTCAAACTCGTCTTCGCCTGTGTCGTCGGTCCGTTGATGGTGATCCTCCTGCCGTTATTGGGATACGGCACGGAATTCACCCGGGTCTTCGGTATTTTCTTCGCCTACGCGGTGCTGCTCGTCGTGCAGGACTCGCTTGCCGGCGTAAACGCGGTCCGCGGAACGATGCATATAACGGCACTGTTTCAGGGTGCGGCGCCCGTTGCGATCATCATTTGCCTGCTCCTGGCGGGGCTGACGTCGAAATCGCTGGTGGCGGTGGGCCTTGCCTACGTGCTGGGTAGCGGCCTGGTGACGGCTCTATGGTGTTGGCGCACGTGGCGCACCGAAAGAGCTCGCGTAGAGCTGGCGCGCGGAGGCGAAATTCTGCGCGGAAGTTGGCATTACGGACTCACTGGCGTGCTCTCGCAGGTGTATTTGCGCATCGACCTGCTGCTCTTGCCGCTGTTGCGCAATCTCGAGGAGGTTGGATTGTTCGCGGCGGCGGACAAGCTGACGGACCTCGGACTGAAAGTCGGCGTGCTGGGCAGTCGCGTGCTGGCCCCGATACTGTTCGCGCAGAGCCATGGAGACCGCGCGGCATACGGCCGAACCTGCAAGGTCATGCTGCGCACGGTCAGCCTGGCGGGAGCGCTGGCTTGCCTGATTCTGGCCTTCCTCGCCGAGCCCCTGGTGGTGCTGATCTTCGGATCCCGGTTCCGTTCCGCCGCCGCGATCCTGGTGGTTCTTGCCGCAAGCCTCGCGCTGCGCCTGATGGTCATCGCCCTGCAGATCGTACTCAGTTCCTCGGACGAGCACCTGCGGCGTACGGGCGCATTGGCTTGGGCCATCATGGGAGCCGGCACTTGCAACGTGTTACTGGTACCGACCTACGGTGCCGTCGGCGCTGCTGCGGCACGTGTCGTATCCGACTTGATCAACATAACGGCCATGTTGACCGCAAGGGACCTGCCATTTCGCAGGCGCGCCGCTTTGAGCTGGTTGGGTGGTCCACCGCTGCTTGGCGCCTGCGCGTACATCGCGACGGTCTCTCTACACACCAGCCTTGCGTTCAGCGTGCTGGTCGGCGCGAGTTTGTACGGCCTCGGCGTACTCGCGACCCGCGCCGTTCGCCTCGTCGAATTGCGGGAATTGCTCACTCACCTGCGGGCACGGCCGAGCACCTGAGTGGTTGCGCGCGCCGGCCACGACGTCGGTAATCCAGCCCTCGAGCGCTTCGATCGACTCCCCATCGATGTAGTGGCGCCAGAAGACCTCGATGTTGAATATCATCCACAGTCGGTAGTTGTGATCCATGTTGCCGGCGCAGTGCTCGTTGGCGAGACGCTCGATTTCCGCCGCACGGAAGATCCCGGCCTGTGTCGTGCGGCTGTCACGCGTCAACTCTTCGAGCAGCGGGCGTAAGCGGCCGCGCAGCCAGATCGCAAGCGGAAACCCGAAACCCTGTTTGGGTCGATTGATGAGTTGGTGTGGAAGGTAACGCTCCGCGAGAGTCCGGGTCAGGTACTTGATCCGGCGGTTCTTCAGCTTCAGATGCGCGGGAATGCGCATCGCGAACTGCGCGACGCGTCGGTCGAGAAGCGGGCTGCGCAGCTCGAGGCTATGGGCCATGGACATCTTGTCCACGATCGGCAGCTGATGGTCGGCCAGCCGCGTCATGCAGTCGGCATGGAGCATACGGTCGATGAAGGCCGACGCCGAGCCGTCCGTGAAATACTGTTCCAGGAGGCGCTCGCTCATCGAATCCGCAACGTCCTTCCAGGCAGTCGGAGTAAACAATGACTGCTTGCGCGCATGCGGGAAGCGCAGGAATGCCGCGCTCGTGGCATATCGCTCGAAGCCATCGAAATCCGCGACTTCGTCCAGCCAACGCAGCTTGCTGGCGAGCGAGTTGTATCCAAACGAGTCCGGAAATCGCCGCAAGAGTGGCCGCAGCAGGCCGTGCCGGAGCGTTCGAGGCAGATGCGCGTAGTATTCGGCGAGCTCCTGCCCTTTGTACCGATCGTAGCCCGCGAAGAGCTCATCACCCCCATCGCCACCGAGGGCCACGGTGACCTCTGCGGCAGCGGCGCGCGAGACGACATACACGCCGCAGGCGAATGGATCTACTGGCTCCTCCATCGCCGCAACCATCCGCGGAGTGAGCTGCGCAAGATCGGGTTGTGTAAGTGTTTCCGTATGGCGCGTGCCGTAACGCTCCGCCACCTGCCTCGCCCAGGGAAGCTCGCTCTGGGATTCTTCGTTTACGCCGATACTGAAGGTGCGCAGGGGCTCTTTCGAGGCTCGCGCGGCATAGGCGACCATCAGACTCGAGTCGATTCCGCCGGAGAGGAACGCGCCGAGCGGCACCTCGCTCATGAGATGCTCGCCGACCACTCGTGAAAGTATTCCGTCGAGCTCCTCGAGCAGGTCGGACTCCTGACCGCTGTGCTTCGGGTCGTACTCCGGCCGCCACAGACGTGTCGTTTTCGTCCCGGAGCGGGTGACCTCCAACGTGTGCGCGGGGGGAATCTTCGTGACACGTTGGAAGAACGTGGAATTACCAGGCAGGTAACGCATGCTCATGTAGTGCGATAGCGCGCTGACATCGAGCCGCAGCTCCACGCCGGGCAGTACCCGCAAGGCTTTGATCTCTGATGCAAACGCGAATCCCAACGAGCAGCGCGTCCAATAGATCGACTTCTGCCCCAGCCAGTCCCGCACCAGGTGCAACCGCTGCTGCCGGGTGTCCCAGATCGCGAGCGCGAACATCGCTTCCAGTCGTTTGATGCCCTCGAGCCCCCAGGTCTCGAAGGCGTGGAGTACCACTTCCGTATCGGAATCGGTGCGGAAGCGGCAGCCCAGCTTTTGCAGCTCGGTGCGCAATTCGCGGTAGTTGTAGACCTCTCCATTGAAAACCAACGCGTAGCGTCCGTCGTCACTGCGCATGGGCTGCTGACCATTCGCCACATCGATGATCGCGAGTCGGCGCATGCCGAGGGCTATCTCGGGAGAGATGAAGAACCCCTCATCGTCGGGCCCACGGTGCACCAGGGTGGCGCACATGCGCCGCACCCAACGTTGGAGTTGCTCGGGGTCTGTGTCCCGATCCGGGACAATTCCAGCAATACCACACATATCGTTCAGCCGGACGCCGCGCGCCGATAGTCGCTCGGTTCGACGCGGAGCATTCCCTCCGCGCTGTACCACTCATATGTTCGCCGCAGCCCCTCATCGAGGCCAACCGCCGGTCGATATCCGAGGTCCTGCTTCGCCCGGTCGATGCGAAAGGCACGGTTTTGTCGATACCAGTCCACGCGCCTGGGAAAGATTGGCGGTGTGATTCCAAAGGGTGCGCACGCCTTTTCAGCGACATGTCCAGCCGCCACAACAGGCCATATCGGCAGTCGCACCAGCCTCGCTCGCACGCCCATTGCCTGTGCAGTACGCCGGACGAGATCCTCTATGGGGACGTACTCCTCATCCGCGATCAGATATGCCTTGGCGTTACCGCGATTCTCGTCCAGCGTCAGCACCAACGCGTCGACGAGGTTGTCGATGTACAGTGGATGATAGAGCGTGCGCCCGTCGCCGAGCATGGGGAACCAACCTTTGGCGACCTGCCGGAAGATCATGTAGAACCGCTCCGGATCGCCCGGTCCGTAGATCGCCGCGGGGCGAATGATGGTGACCTTCAAACCCCGGTTGGCATAGTCGAGCGCGATGGGCTCGGCCTCGTACTTCGTCTGTTGATAGTAATCGGCCGGTTGGATCGGCGCGTCTTCGCCCCCGGGAGGGCGATCCACGTTCCCGTGTACGCCGCACGTACTGCAATAGATGACTTTGCGGACGTTTGCCAGCCGCGCCGCCTCGAGCACGTTACGTGTCCCTTCGACATTCACTTCGTGATAGTAAGTGGGTGGCCTGTTGAGCTCGCGAAAGGCGGCAGCCAGGTGGTGCACGACATGCACTCCCTGCATGCATCGGCGTACGGCGTCGCGATCCGTTACCGTGCCGATGACAATCTCCGCACCGAGGCTGCGCAGCTCGTCGGTCTTGTGGCCCTCCTTGTAATCGAGCCCGACCACCTGGTGCCCATCACGCAGGAGGCGTTGGATGAGCGCCTTGCCGGTGAAGCCGGTTGCCCCTGTGACCAGAATTTTCACGGCGCCTCCTGTTGCAATGGTTGTTTGTTCCTGGTGCAGGAATGGCGCTCCCGATAAAACTCGGAAAGCCCCTGCACTTCCGAGCGGGTGCGCGCGGGATCCCAACCCAGTATACGGCCCATGCCACGCGCGCACGCCTCGAGAGCGGCGACACCCGGGTGGCCCGCAGAGCCGAGCCCGTTGCGTCGCAGCACAGTGTCCTCGAGCTTGCGGGCGGCCAGGTATCTGGCTGCGTCGGCGCCGGAAGCTTCCGGATCCGCGCCTACGACCCGATTCGCGCGGCGCGTTGGATCCGCTCCTTCCGTTCGCATCGAGCCACAGCGCGTGCCCAACACTCGTTGCACCGTTTGCCGAGCCACGTCGAGGGCGCTCGTGAACTTGGGTCCTTCGATGGACCACAAACCTGCCCGGGATGCCACGCGCCCGTAGTCGCAGAGCCTCGGTGAAGCTAGAAGCGGCGCCGGCTCATTCCCACACCACGGGCGCGAGAGCGCGAGTTTTCCCCAGTGCACGAAGCAGATGTCCGATTCCCCGAATCGACTCGCAGGTGCGGCACTGTGCGCCAGGTCGAGGAGCTCGCTCACTGCCCGGTGGCGTTGATCGGCTTCATTCCGGGAATCGTCGCACGCGAGGTAGTGTGTTCCGATCATCGTCCGGTTGCGCCAGGGTACGAAGAACAGATGTCGGGATGGCGATGCGGATTCCCTGTCTCGCTCTGTCGGCAGGCTCACCGCGATCGCAACCTCAGCGACCGGCCGATCCTTCAGGACGACGTTCATTGCCCAACAAGCGGGGCGTGAGATGCCAGCATGACGATCAATTTCGGCTGTGAGCACATTCTCGCCGGCGCCGACCGCGCAGATGGTTTGCGCCGCTCGGATCTCGAAGGTTTCCCCAGACTCCATGTCCCACGCACCGACGCCGTGTACTCCCTTGCTGCCCATCAGCAGTTCCCTTGCCCCGACATAGTTGGCAGAGCATGCTCCAGCGGCCGTGGCCCGCTCCATCAGGCCGATCACCAGCGCCTCGGTTTCGAGTGCGACCGCGTCCCACCAGAGCGCCCCGGCCGAGTGAACGGGGCCGAGCAGATCCCGAGCTACCGCCTCATATTGGGCGGGGCGCAGGAGGCGTCCGCGGGGAATACGCTGTGTACCGGAAAGACCGCGGTTGCGGTCGGCGGAGATGATGTCGTTCGCGGCGAGTGCCGCGGCGAACGGTAGGGAATTGCGGGGACCGTAGCCGGTGGTCGCGATCGCACAGGGCAAGGGTCTGACCAGGTCGGGCGCGAGCTGTGCCCATTCACGCCTGCACCTGATCGAGGTCCGCATGCGTGCGAAGTCGAGCTGGCGAAGATAGCGAAAACCGCCATGGAGGATCTTCAGACTGTTCGATGACGCTCCGCTGGCGAAGTCGCCGCGATCGATCATCGCGACGCGAGCGCCACTTCGCGCCGCTTCGCAAGCGATCGCCGCGCCGTGCACGCCACCCCCGACGATCAACAGGTCGAAGCAGGTGCTGCGCAGTTGCATGATCTCGGTGGCACGGTCACGCATTCACAACACTCATTCTTTCATATGCCGAGAGCAGCTTGTGTTGAAATGCCTCGAACGAATACTCGGCCTCCACCCGCGCACGAGCCGCCCGACCAAGGCGCAAACTCGTTTCACGGTCGTTGCAGAGCGCCACTAATCCGCGCGCCAGCGCATCCGGATTCGGCTCGCAAAGGACTGCGCACTCGTCATCGAGGACCTGCGTGTGCGCTTGGATACGGGTCGCCAGAATGGGTTTGCCCGTTTTCATGTAGGAATACACCTTGAGGGGTACGTTGGAACCCCACGCGCGCGGGGAGACCAGGATGTCTGCCTGGTCCAGATACGCATTCAGACACGCGAGCGGTTTAGGCCCCAGGAAATGGACGCGCTCCGATATGCCGCATGCGCGCGCCTGCGCCGCATGTAATCCGACGTGACTGGCGTTACCCCCGATGACCACCAGATCGATCGTGGTATCCGCGCCCAGGCGCGCAAACGCGCTCAGCATGAGGTCGACGCCCTGGTAGGGCTCGAGGTTCCCGACATACAGGGCAATC
>DAITMW010000316.1:0-8619 GCA_036834945.1 Steroidobacteraceae bacterium | reverse complement strand
GCCAGAATGACCCGGATCTTTCTCTTGATGACCGCGACCATCACGGCCTCCGCTTTGCCATGCGGACGCTTACGCGCGTACCGGCGCCCGGACGGCTCTCAATGTGCCACTCTCCACCAATCGCATTCGCGCGCTGACGCATGCTGCTGAGCCCGAATCCTTCGCTCGCGTAGAGCTCCGGATGCGGCTCCATGCCCACGCCGTCGTCCGCGACAGCCAGCTCCCAGTGGGACTCGCCGTCCGCCATCGTGATGGCGACGGTGTGCGGTCGACCGTGACGTACGGCATTACTGACCGCTTCCTGTGATATACGCAGTAACTCGTGCTCGTGTTCCGGCTTGAGCCCTGTTGCGATGCCCCCGCCTTCGAAACTGACCGTAACACCGCCGGGGACGGTAGAGCGCTCCGCCAACTGACGCAGCGCATTCTCCAGTCCGGCACGCCGGGTCTGGTCGAGTCGCAATGCCATGACGGAGCGGCGCGCCTCGGACAGTCCATCGCGAGCCAGGTCGCGGATGCGGGAGAGAATCGTGTTGAGTTCGGAATTCTTCCGTTTGCACGGAGGAAACTCCTCCGCGGCGCCGAGCTGCATCAGGATTCCGGTGAAAGACTGCGCGAGACCGTCGTGGATCTCCTGGCCGATACGGGTGCGCTCGACGAGCACCGCCGCCTCTTTGGCCGAATACGCCAGCCGTGTGAGCTGCACAGCGAGTGTCGCCTGCTGGGCGAGCGCCACGAGCAACTCACTGCGTTGTACGTCTTCAGCGTTACGGCGGAAACTCAGGATAAAGAAACCAACGTTGCGCGCTCCGAAGACGAGCGGATAAACAACGACGCCCGTGTACCCTTCACGGCGGTGGAACGCCAGCGCGCCCGGCCAGATGTCCGGAGTCTCCTTGTCGAGATTGAAGTACACCGGCTCCTGTTGGTTGGCCAACATGTTCGTGAAAGGGGAGCCCGTGAACGGCACGCTGGTCGCGAACGGTGCGGGCTCGAGTTGCCCGTCGCGCACGTGCGCGACAATGCGCCATTCCTGCAGGGTGTCCTTTGAAACGATGACAGCGCCCGAGTCGGCATCGAATTGACGCGTCGCCTCGAGCAACATGTGTCCCATGAAGCTCCCGAGGTCCGGCTCGCTCGCGAGCCGCTCGAGATTGCCGCGTATGACCTGGTTGGCTTTGGCGAGCTCGGCGACGCGCTCCTCGGCTGCACGCTCACGCTCGCGGCGGACGTCATCGACCAGGCGCTCGCGATGCATAGCCGCGCCAATGACGCCTGCGGCCGTCTCGAGTGCCGCCAATTCAGCGGTATCGATCGCGCGGCGTTGCTTGGTGTTGTCGAACCCGACGATGCCAATGAATTCGCTGGCGACGAAGATCGGCACAATCGCCTTGGTCTTGGTACCGATCCCTTCGAAGCCCACCGCCGCATACTCCGCGGCGGAATCGCTCTTGCTCAGGCAAACGCTGCGACCGGCCCGCAACTCGGAGCACACGGCCGAAAAGTCACGCTCGTCGCACGTGGACATGGTCGGATCGTCCAAATGCGGGACGACCCCTTCGGCAACCCACTCGTTCGTCACCGATAGCAGCGGCTCCCCATTGGGCCCCGCCTTCGTGAGCATCAGGCTCACGCGATCCACGGTCGCCGCCTCACCGATGAGCCGAAGTACTTTGGGAACCGCCGCTCGCACGTCGGGGGCCTCGAGAAGGAGGCGACTGGCCTTCGCTGAGGCCGCGAGCAGACTCTCGCGCCGATGCAGCGATTCATTGATCTGCGTGAGCTCCTCGGCGCATTGCGGTGACCCGAATGCGGCGGGTTCCAGACGTGCAAGGGTTGCGTTCATGCGGCTTCCGTCATTGGCGGTCTTCTGCGCGAGTGTAGCGCGGTAAGGGGGCCTGCTCCCAACCCCCACCCATGGCCTTGTAGACGGCGATCAGGCTGGTGGCCGTCTCCGTCCGGCTCTGCGCCAGCCGGTCTTCGGCCTGCAACTGTGTTCGCTCGGCATCCAGCACTTCGAGAAAATCCACGTATCCGCCCTCATAGCGGGTCCGCGCCAGGCGGGCCGCCGTGGCGCTAGCCTCGGCCGCAGCCGCCACGTGGGTCAGGCTGTCGCGGTCCCTGGCGTGTGTCACCAGGGCATTTTCAGTTTCTTCCAGGGCGTTGAGCACCGTTTTCTCGTAGCTGGCCAGGGCAACATCGTTCCGGGCCCGGGCCTGGGCGACCTGTGCGTGGACACGGCCCAGGTCGAATGCGGCCCAGGAAATACCCGGTCCGATCACGTAGCTACGTGAGGCCGAGGTGCCCAAATTGCTAGGCGAGGCGGCGGCATATGTGAAATTGCCGTTAAAGGTGACTTTCGGGAAATAGTCGCCAATGGCCACGCCGACCAGCGCGGTGGAGGCGGCCAGCTGGCGCTCCGCGACCCGGATATCGGGCCGCCGCCGCAGCAACGTGGCGGGGTCGCTGATGGCGGTGATTTGCGGCAGCTCCGGCAAGTCGCGGGACGGCGCCAGAAGACTCGTCAGGGCGTTCGGCTCCCGTCCAGTCAATACACTGAGGCGGTGAATGGAACGGGCGACGGCCGCCTGAAGCGGAGCAATAGTCGACAGGGTCGTGCTCAATTGCGACTGTGCCCTGGAGGTATCCAACTCGGTGCCGCGGCCGGCCTCCTGCCGCGCCTGCGTCAGCTTCAACGTGTCGGTCTGGTTGACGACGTTGCGCTGGGCGACCTCGAGTTGGGTCTGCTCACCGCGAAGCTCGAAATAGGTGCGGGCTACTTCCGCGATCACCGAGACCTGCGCGTCATGCAGACTCGCTTCGGCACCTTGCAACTGCGCGGTACGCGCTTCCACGCCACGGCGTATGCGACCAAACAGATCGAGTTCCCAGGTTGCATCGAAGCCGGCCTCGTAAAACGAGGTCGTGAACGGGAAGCCCGCCTGCACGGGCGGCACCATCTCGTTCGTGTGACCACCGCTGCCGGTGACCGTCGGCGCGAGGTCGTACAGCGACTCGTGCCGTGCGGAGCGCGCCTCGGCCAGATGGCCGAGGGCGATGCGCAGGTCGTGATTGGCGTTCAACGCATCGTCGACCAACTGGTCCAACGTCTCGTCGTCGAATTGCTTCCAGAACTGCACAGGAGTGCCCTGTGCAGTCTGGTAGAGGTTGGGTTCCGCGCCGGCGAACTGCTGGGCGACCGGAGTTTCCGGGCGCTTGTAGTTGGGACCGACGGCGCAGGCGGTCAGCGTCGCGGCGACGACCGCCGCGACAGTTGCCAATGCGCGCTTACCCATGGCTTGCCTCCGGTGCCGGACCGGCAAGTCGGGGCGGGTGAGACTCTTGATTTTGTTCATGTTCATGTGTCAAAGGCCGTTCGGGCGCCCGCGCCTTGTCGCGCTGGGTGAGGCGCCGTACCAATACATAGAAGACAGGCGTCAGCAGCAGACCGAAGAACAACACTCCGAGCATGCCCGCGAACACGGTCGTTCCCAGGGCATGACGGATCTCGGCTCCCGCGCCTCCCGCCAACATCAGCGGCACCACGCCCATGATGAACGCGAAGGACGTCATCAGGATCGGGCGCAAGCGCATCCTGGCGGCTTCCAACACCGCGGATACGGCGTCATGTCCTTGCTCCTCCTGGAGGTGCTTGGCGAATTCCACGATGAGAATCGCATTCTTGCAGGCGAGGCCTACGAGCACGATGAGACCCACCTGGGTGAAGATGTTGTTGTCGCCATGATCGAGCAACACACCGGACACGGCGGCGAGCAGACACATCGGCACGATCAGGATGATCGCGAGCGGCAATGTCAGGCTCTCGTACTGCGCGGCCAACACCAGGAACACGAACAGCACGCACAACGGGAATATGAAGATCGTCGTGTTGCCGGAGGAGATCTGCTGATACGACAGATCGGTCCATTCGTAATTCATGCCACGGGGCAAGGTCTCCTTGAGAATGCGATCCATCGCGGCCTGCGCCTGCCCGGAGCTGTAACCGGGTGCCGGAGCGCCGTTGATATCGGCGGATCGGTAACCGTTGTAGCGCTGCACGATATCGGGACCGAACGTCCGCTCGATGGTCAGGAGTGAGCCCAACGGCACCATCTCGCCCGCGCCGTTACGAGTCTGCAGCGGGAGAATGTCGTCGATGTTCGAGCGGAAATGCGAGTCCGCCTGCGCCACGACCTGGTAGGTGCGACCGAACTTGTTGAAGTCGTTGATGTACAGCGAGCCCAGGAAGACTTGCAGGGTCTGGAAGACGTCCGACAACTTCACGTTCTGCCGCTTCACCTTCTCCCGGTCCACGTTCACCTTGAGCTGCGGAACGTTGACCTGGTAGGTGCTGAAGACTCCCGCCAGGGCCGGGTCCTGGTTGGCTTTCTTGAGTACTTCCTGCACCGCCCCGTACAACGCATCCGAGCCGAGATCCCCGCGGTCCTCGACGTTGAGCTTGAAGCCGCCGAGCGTCCCCATGCCCATGATGGCCGGCGCCGGCACCACGATGATGAAGGCGTCCTTGATGACCGAGAGTTTCTGGTTCAAGGTCGCTGCGATCGCCTTGGCGCTCAGGTTCGGACTCTTGCGCTTCTCGAAATCATCGAGAGGAAAGAAGATCAGCGACGAATTCGAGCTCGCGACCAGGCCATTCGGAGACATACCGGTGAACTGCACGGCACCCGATACGCCAGGCGTCTTCAGGCCGATATCACCGATCATCCGGGTCACTTCGTCGGAGCGCTCGACCGTCGCGCCTTCCGGTAGCTGACCGATCGCAATCACGTATTGCTTGTCCTGGTCGGGCACGAAGCCATCCGGAACCGCGTTGAAACTGAGGTAGGTGAGCGCGATCAGGCCACCGTAAACGATGAGCGCGATTCCACTCCGACGCACGATCGACCTGACCGTCCGCGAGTAAACATTCCCCGCGCTGACGAAACCACGGTTGAATCGCTTGAAGAAGCCACCGAGCAGCCGGTCCATGATCCGGGAAAGCAGATCCGGATTCGAGCCGTGCGGCTTCAGCAGCACCGCCGCCAGGGCCGGCGAAAGCGTCAGCGAGTTGAAGGCGGAGATCACCGTCGAGATGGCGATCGTGAGCGCGAACTGCCGGAAAAACTCACCGTTGAGTCCGGTGACAAACGCAACCGGCACGAACACCGCGCACAGGACCAGGGTGATCGCAATGATCGGACGACTGACCTCGTCCATGGCCAGCTTGGTCGCCTCTCGAGGCGACTGCCCGGCCTCGATGTGCCGTTCCACGTTCTCCACGATAACAATGGCATCGTCGACCACGATACCTATCGCGAGCACGAGCCCGAACAGGGACAACGTGTTGATCGAGAAACCGCACGCGAGCAACACGGCGAAAGTACCGATGATCGAAACCGGCACCGCCACCAATGGAATGATCGAGGCGCGCCAGGTTTGCAGGAACAGGATCACCACCAGTACGACCAGCAGGACCGCTTCCAACAGCGTGTGAACGACGGCCTCGATCGACTGACGGACAAAGACAGTGGGGTCGTAGATGACCTGGTAATCCAGGCCGGCCGGAAAGTCCTTCTTCAGCTCCGCCATGGTCTTGCGGACGTCCCGGGAAAGGTCGAGCGCGTTGGAACCCGGCAATTGGAATACCGGAATGGCGACGGCGTTCTTGTTGCTCAACAAGCTCTTGATCGCGTACTGCTGCGCACCGACCTCGACGCGAGCCACGTCGCCGAGATGGACGATCTCGCCTTCGGCACCGGTCTTGATGATGATGTCGCGAAACTGCTGCGGATCGCTGAGCCTGCCCACGGCATTGATGGCCAGCTGGAACTGACTTTCCTGCGAGGGCGGCGCACCAATCTGCCCTGCCGCCACCTGCACGTTCTGCTCTCTTACCGCGTTGACCACGTCGCCCGCGGTCAGATTCCGAGCCGCCAACTTCTGCGGATCGAGCCAGAGGCGCATGGAGTAGTCACCGCCACCGAACACCTGCACCTGACCTGCACCCGGCAACCGCGCAAGCACATCGCGCACGTTGATAACCGCATAGTTGCGCAGGTAGAGCGGATCGTAGCGGCCGTCCGGCGAGGTCAGGTTGACCACCATCGTCAGATCGGGCGAGCTCTTGACTGTCGTGACGCCCAGGTTGCGGACTTCCTCAGGAAGTCGGGGCAACGCCTGCGACACACGGTTCTGTACTTGCACCTGCGCACGGTCAACGTCGGCGCCAATTCGGAAAGTAACGGTGATGGCCAGCGCGCCGTCCATCGTGGAGGTGGAAGACATATAGAGCATGTCCTCCACACCAACGATCGCCTGCTCCAATGGAGCGGCAACGGTATCCGCGATGACCTTCGGATTCGCGCCGGGGTAAGAAGCGGTGACTACGACCGACGGAGGCACCACTTCCGGGTACTCACTGATCGGTAGCGTGAACAACGCGATCGCACCGCCGATCGTGATGAACGCCGAGATGACCGCCGCAAAAATCGGCCGGTCGATGAAGAAGTGGGAGAGTTTCACAGGGGTCCTTGATTTGAGTGAGGACTAGCCTTTGACAACGGGCCTGGGGATGGCCAGCTCTCGCTCGGGAGCTGGCCATCCGAAGCCGGTCAAGGATTAGTCGTTTGAGGACGCCGCATCAGCACCAGGCCGCGAGGCATCGGTGCTATTTAGAGCGACGTGCGAGCTGTGACGGCTGTCGGGCTTCGCCGGCTTCGCGATTGAAGCAGCGGGCGCGGCAGTCGTGTTCTGCTGAGCCTTGCCCGTGGATCCGCTGTTGGATCCGGAATCTGCACCCTTGGTAGCCGACGGAGGAGTTCCAAGCCACGCAGCATCGTCTACAGAGGAGGCAGTGTTGGAGCTCGTAGCCACCGCATTACTACTCTCCGCATTGGCGGCCAGCTTCGAATTGTGCGCGAACATCGTTTGTGGCTTGTCACCACGATCGCGCTCGCCCATTGCGACACGCTCCGGCGTCACAGGAGCGCCCGGCCGCACGCGCTGCAACCCATTGACTACAATGGTCTCGCCCGGCTTGAGCCCATCCGTTACTACACGCAGCCCATCGACGACGGGACCGAGCTTGACAGGCCGATACTCCACTTTGTTATCCGCACCGACTACCAACACGTAGCGTACGGTCTGGTCCGTACCGATGGCACTGTCGTTGACGAGGACCGCGTCATACTGATTGCTGCCCATCAGCTTCACACGGGCAAACAATCCTGGGGTAAACGCGCGATCATGATTGTCGAGCCGCGCCCGCCCACGGATCGTACCCGTCGTCGGATCGAGCTCATTATCAACGAACACCATCTCGCCCTCGTGCGGATAGCCAGGCTCGTTCGCGAGACCTACCTTGACGTCGGCCCCCGCCTCGCCCGCCTCCGGCTGCGGTTTACCGGTCGCAGCGGCCTTGGCTTTAGCACGCGCCAACGCATTCTCGCGGGCGATCTTGGTGTACTTCAGATACGCCTGCTCATCACCATCGAACCGCACATAGATAGGATCGAGAGAGACCAGGGTGGTCAGTTCCGTCTGCCCCTGCGTCACGAAGTTACCCTCGGTGACGAGCGCACGACTGATGCGGCCGGAAATCGGCGCAGTGACACGCGTGAATGAAAGGTTCAGCGCTGCAGTGTCAACTGCGGCCTGGGCAGCCTCGACATTCGCCTCCGCCTGGTCCAGTCCCGAAGCGCGCGTGTCGTACTCTTCCTGAGAGATCGCATGCGACTGCAGCAGCTTGCTCGCGCGCTCCCGCTCCTGCTTGGCGAGCACCGACTGCGAACGCGCCTGATCGAGGTTCGCCTTGGCGTGCTTGTATTCCGCCTCATACGGTCGCGGATCGATCACAAACAGAACATCGCCCTTCTTTACCTCGCGACCCTCCGCGAAGTTCCTCGAGGCGATGTACCCAGAAACGCGCGGCCGAACCTCGACGCGCTCGATCGCCTCGAAGCGACCCGTGAACTCGTCAAACTCGGTCACCTTACGCGCGACGACCTGCGCCACGCTCACCTGCGGCGGCGGACCCGCTGCAGCCGACTGGGCAGCCGCTTTACTGCCGCACCCGGATAGAGACAGAACCCCCGCAATAGCCAACACGACCGCGGCCGGCGTGGCGAAAGAAAAAGAAGGACGCATAACGATTCTCCCTAACAGTGACCACGGCATCGAATTGAGGACGGGGACAGGCGTCGACACCCGACGCTTGCGGGGAGAATTGTGGTGGCGCAACCGTGGCGCCGATATTCATCACTTGGAGGGTGGAGCGCGCTTCTCTTGGCGGCGAACGTGTCCGCCTATTGGCCGTCGGCGGGTCTCTCTTTAGAGAGAGTTTCCGCTGGGTGCAGCCCATTGGCCGCTACCGCGGCGTCCACACCTATTAAGATGTGTTCAGCCCCCGGCGGTTCCATTTCGGCCTCAAATAGCGTCCCGTCAGCCGAAGCCAGTCAAGAATCAAGCACTTAGCCCATCCCAGCCGTTGCGCATTGCTTGACGGGGCCCTCGCAGGCCGGTCTAATACGCGCCCCCATCCGGCGGCCAGGTAGCTCAGTTGGTAGAGCAGCGGACTGAAAATCCGCGTGTCGGTGGTTCGATTCCGCCCCTGGCCACCAT
>DAITMW010000315.1:0-8667 GCA_036834945.1 Steroidobacteraceae bacterium | reverse complement strand
CCAACCACAACCACACCCGAGGCGAGCCATTCCCACATCGACACGACTTCTCCGCCCAATGTCACGCCGAGACACAGCGCGACCACTGGATTGACCAGGGAGTAACTCGCAGCGAGGCTCGCCGAGGTCCGAGCCAGTAGCAGCATGTAGGCGTTGAATGCGATGAGGCTGCCCAGAACGACGAGGTATGCCCAAGCCCACCAGGCGCTGAGGACCAGCGGAAAATGCCAGGGTTCGCTGCGCAGCGCCGACATGATAAACAGCACGAGACCGCCGCACAGCATTTCGCTCGCAAATCCTGTGGCACCCGAGGCGAGGCGAAAATGCCGCTGGCTCAAAACACTACCGAGGGCCCAGCTGGTGGTGCCGAGCCCTATCGCCAGGAGGCCTGCTGGAGAGCCGCGGATGCCGGGGCCTTGAGTGAGCATTAGAACCCCCGCCAATCCCACGGTGATCGCGAGGACTTCACTACGGCGCGGATATACGCCGAATGCGATATTGATCACGACCAGCAGCAAGGGAATCACGGCAATGAAGGCAACAACCAGCCCGGAAGCAATGGTCTGTTCGGCAAAAGCCACCCCACCCATGCCACCCCCCAGCATCAACCCGCCAACGAGCAGCGCGTTGCGCCACTCCGTTGCGTTGGGTAAGGCCGCGCCGCGGGCCATTTGCCAGCCCATCAGAAGCACGCCGGCGCAGACAAAACGAGTAGCCATCAGGAAATACGGCGGGAAGCCAACCAGGGCGAAGCGGATCGCCAGATAGGTGGATCCCCAGACCAGCCACGTGGCCGCCAAACAGCCTACAACCAGCGGCGAGAGTCGGTGGGGCGTTGGGCTCGTACTCGGCGTAGTGTTCATCGCGCGATTATAGCGAGCGACTGGGAACAGGTGACACACTTTCCGTCGGACGGGATCCAACCCGTCCGACGATAAAGAAAAACTAAACTGAAGGTCAAAGAGTGTGTTTGGTTTCTGACGCGGCCAGCCGCATAGTTGTCTCGCCTCGCCGGGTATCTGACTTGCCACTCCGCTGCGCTGTACTGGGGTCGGGCCGGTACAGTGCGACGGACGCGGTCGGACGCGTACATTCCGTTCGACTGTCCGCCGAGCCACGCTCCTCCTGCGAGTGCCGTCTCATGTATCCGCGTCACGTATTGAAGGAGGCGCTTGATGGACACCTTGTTTGGAATTGCAGTGGTCGGGGTGTGGATCGCGATTTCGGTCGTGGGCCTGAAGAGGGCCTTTGGCTCACGCGACCCGTCGTCTCAAAAGACGCAGCTCGAGGCTGATCACTGTAGGTAACGCAAGCCTCTCGAGTGCCTGTGTGAGGCCGCGACGCTTCCGGCATGGCAGAGGTGCGGGCTCCGTAGGTCCGTAGGAGCATGGCTGACATGCAGCAGCGAGGAAAGCTGCTTTCCGCACGACGCCGAACCGGGCAATCTAATCTCACCGGATCAAGGCCCGTGGAGGTTGGAATGAAACGCAGCGTTGCAAAATATACGGCGGGATCCTTTCTGTGGGTTGGTTTCCTGGTGACCGGAACGGCCGCGCTGGCGCAGGAGTCGCGAGAAAAGGCAAGCCAGAGCCCGCCTCAGCAGACGCAGACTCCAGGTTTTGAGCCTGGGCCTGGTCCGAGCGGCTCGCGCCCGGACACTACCGGCACCCCGGGCGCCCTGTCGAGCCGGAGCGGCAAATCGGCAAAACAACAGATGAAGGAGTGCATTGCCCATACTCGTTCCAGTAACACTGAGCTCAGCGAATCGGATGCGAGAAAGGCGTGTCAGGAGGCTATGAAGGCTCAGAAAGACCACCCTCATGAAGAGAAGCCGCGGCAGCCCTGACTTGTCCGGTCACTCGGCGTAGGCAGCCCGCACGAAGCTCGTGAGGTTGTCGATGTTCCAATCGGGAAATTTCTTCTTGAATTCGGCTGTGATCTGCTGGCCCGCCTCTTCAACGGACGTACCCTGGCGCTTCATCGCCAAGGCACGATCCCGCAGCCCGGCGAGAAACGACCGTTCCTGGTCAACCAGGGAGCCATCGCCAATCGGGCTGTGATCCGGCAGAACATGCCGCACGTCGAGTTTCGCGACCGCATCGACCGCGGAAATCCAACTCGCGGCGGTTCCTCCTGCGCCGGAGATGGAGGGCCCGACTTTGTTCTGTATGACGTCACCCGAGATCAACGTTTTGTCCGGCTCGACGAACACCACTTCGTCGCCGCGGGTGTGTGCCGCACCGAGCCAGAGCAGGCGCGCCGCGACGCCGCCACCGAGGTTCAAGCGCAGCTCGTGATCGAAGGTCGCATCCGGAGGGCGGAGCTGCTCGCCAGCGAGCAGTGATTTCCAGAGCTCTTTACGCCCGGCGAACACCTGGATCATCTCCTGACCGTGCTGGTCCATCTCGTCCTGCTGAACCTGGTCGCGGATCAACAAAGTCCCTGCAGGGAAGCCGAGCACCCCGGCAGCGTGCTCCGGGTGAAAATGCGTGGTCGTCAGAAAGAGGCGGTTGTGAGGCGCGAGCTTTTTGGCAGCCTGCGCCACGGTGGCTCCATTGCGCCGGCCGAGCCCCGTGTCCACGACGAGGGTTGCCTCCGAACCCACGATGATGCCGATGTTGGGAAATCCCATGATGGCCCAGACATGATCGGACACCTTCACGGCCTGATCGGACAGCAGCTTGTCCTGAAAGGGAGGCGTGGCCAGAGCAGGTGCCGCCAGGGCGGCAAGCAGAGTCACCGTGGCAAGTATTCTCATGCGTTTCGGGGTCCCAAGGCGCCGCGCCGCGCAGTTCCACTGACTATAACGCGATTCGGTTGGGTGTGGCCCGGCCCGGAACTCGAGCACGAGCCTCTGCCGGGATTTCGTTTGCGTCGGTGGGGTTTGGCCGTTTACCATCTTGCCGTGCCGATGTTACGACTCATGACTGTCCTGGCGATCTTGCTCACGCTGCCCGGCTATGGCCTGGCGGGCTTGGCGCAACGTAGCTGTCAGGAAGAAATGAGCTCGTCGAGCCACATCGCCGTAGCCGGCGACTGCTGCCCTGGCAAAGGGGACCCGGCCACTTCCTGCAAACGGCTCGGCGGCGGTCCCTTGGGCAAGAAAGATACTTGCACGGCCTGCAAAGCCGGTTACAACTGCAAAAGCCCCCAATCGTATGAACCGGCCCCGGTCCTCGTGTGGCTCGCTCGACCGGCGCATTCCACCGTATCCGTAGACCCTTCCTCACTGCTGTCGTCTCACAGTCCTGACGGACTGTGGCGACCACCTCGCCTGATCTGACCCTTCCGGCAGGCGTTCGCCTGCGTTCCCGCTCGCCCCGGGGCCGTCTTGGCTCGAGGCCAGCCGATGCGTGCCTGCGCGGCCTGAGTTGCGCAGCGCGCGAGTCCTGATCGCCTGGAATGGTCATCATGTTCAGATTCATCCTGTTGCTTTCATTAGTGGGGGTGGCCGCGCTTGCCCGTGCTGAGCCGCTGAGTTTCGAGGCCGCGCTCGAGATCGCAACCCGATCCTCGCCTGACATTGCCGTACAGACGACGAGCGTGGAGGCGGCCCGCTCCGAGGCGGTTGCGGCCGGGCGCCTGCCGGACCCGAAGCTCGCCGTCGGCATCGAAAATCTCCCCGTCACCGGGGCCGAGCAATGGAGTTTGACTCGCGACTTCATGACCATGCGCAAGATCGGGGTCATGCAGGAGCTGCCCAACCGGGCCAAGCGCCAGGCGCAGACGGACGCCGCGGAGGCCAACATCGCCCGGGCCGAGGCGGAACGGCGCGTGAGTATCCTGACCGTGCGCCGGGATACAGCGCTCGCGTGGCTCAATCGTTACTACCTCGAGCAACGCGGTGCGCTCTTCGACGAGCTGGATCACGAGAATCAACTGTTTGCCCAGGCCGTGCAGGCGCAACTCGCCGGTGGCCGCGGCATGCCTGCCGATGCAGTCGTCCCCAAGCAGGAAGCGGCGGAAATTTCCGACCGACGTGATGAGCTCGTGGCCGAAGTCGCGAAGTCGAAAGCGGTCCTGAAGCGATGGGTCGGCACCGCCGCGGAGGAACCTCTGCAAGGCGAGCCGCCGGTGTTGGCACTCGATTCCCAACACCTGCGCGAGCACGTCCATGAACATCCGGAACTGGCGGTATTCGTGCCAATGACCGAAATGGCACAGGCCGAAGTGCACGAGGCCGAGGCAACCAAGCGGCCGGACTGGGGCGTCGAGCTCGCCTATGGTCGGCGTGGAGGCGGCTTCAGCGATATGGTCACCCTGCAATTCACGCTCGATCTACCGTTGTTTTCAAGGACTCGACAGGACCCGCGAATCCGGGCCAAGCGTCAGGAGCTCGCCCGCGTAGAGAGCGAGCGCGCTGCCATGCTCCGCGATCACACCCAGGAGCTGGAAGGCGACCTCGCCGAGTACGATGTTGTGACACGTCAACTCTCCCGACTGCGCGACACACACCTGCCGCTTGCGCGGGAGAAGTTGGATTACCAGTTTGCCAGCTACCGCGCCGGTAAAGCGGACCTCACCTCCGTACTCGTCGCTCGCCGCGAGATGATCGACCAGCGGCTCAAGGAGATCGAGCTCGAGGAGAAGCACGCCGCGGCGGCAGCCAGGCTCTACTACTTCTACGGACCGGGTGCTGCCGATGCGAGCTCCCAGGCGGAGGCCTCCCGATGAGCCTTCCCCGACAGCAGCTCTTTGCAATGGCCCTCGGAGTCGTCCTCCTGGCCGCCATCAGCGCGAGCATGGGGTATTGGTTCGCGCGGATGCGGAGTCAACCTGCGAGCCCGGCGGCGATCGCGGGTGGCGATCGGAAGCCACTCTACTGGTACGACCCGATGCAGCCGAGCCAACATTTCGACAAGCCCGGCAAGTCTCCCTTCATGGATATGGAATTGGTGCCCAAGTACGCCGATCAAGGTGGAGACGGCCAGTCGGGAGGCATCGAGATCGATCCAGCCATCGTGCAGAACCTCGGAATCCGCTTAGGACGTGTGGAGCGCGGCCCCCTCCCCCAAACCATCGATGCCATCGGCGCTGTCGATTTCAATCGGCGCGCCATCGCCATCATTCAGGCACGCAGTAACGGCTTTGTCACGCGGGTGTATGCCCGAGCCCCAGGGGATGTGATCACCAAGAACGCCCCGATCGTGGACTTGCTCATTCCAGAGTGGGCCGGAGCGGAAAACGAGTTCCTGGCGCTCCTGAAAAGCGGCGATCACGACCTCATCGAGGCCGCGCGCCAGCGACTCGTGTTGTTGGGCATGCCTCCCGACCTGATCACGCGCATTGAAGCGACTCGTGAGTTGCATACGACCGTCACCGTTCGCAGCCCTCTCGCCGGCATGATCGATACGCTGGAAGCTCGCGAGGGTATGACGGTGTCCACCGGCGCGACGCTTGCGCAAATCAACGGACTCACTACCGTCTGGATTGAAGCGGCCATACCCGAGGCACAAGGCGCCCTCGCACAACTAGGGAAACGTGTAGAGGCTCGGCTCACTGCCTACCCGGGCCAGCGCTTCACAGGCCGGGTGATTGGCGTTCTCCCCCAAGCCAACGCCGAGACGCGTACCGTGCGGGTGCGTATAGAACTCGCCAACCCCGATGGACGCCTGAGGCCTGGAATGTTCGCCCAGGTGCGGCTCGATCACGAAAAACAAACATCGCTCCTTTACATCGCCTCGGAAGCCGTTATCCGCACGGGCACGCGTGCCGTCGTCATCGTGGCTGGCGAGCAAGGCCGCTTCATCCCAACGGAAGTGCAAGCCGGCGCCGATGTGGATGGCAAAACCATCATCCTGAAGGGGCTGACAGCAGGGCAGACCGTCGTGACTTCGGGGCAGTTCCTGATCGACTCCGAGGCGAGTCTCAAAGGGGTGCTCGCGCGGCTCGCCGGGGGCGACTCACAGCCTGACAAGGAGACAGCCAGGCCAGGGAGTCAACCGTGATCGCGGCCATCATTCGGGGGTCCGTCAGGAATCGCGGGCTCGTCCTGTTGGCCGCGGTGCTTCTGGCGGCCTGGGGAATCTGGGCACTGCAAAACACCCCTGTCGATGCGCTGCCGGATCTGTCAGACGTGCAGGTCATCATCCGCACCACCTACCCGGGCCAGGCGCCGCAAATCGTCGAGAACCAGGTCACCTATCCCCTCGCGACGACCATGCTGTCCGTTCCGGGAGCCAAGACGGTGCGCGGCATCTCCTTTTTCGGTGACTCGTTCGTCTACGTGCTCTTCGAAGATGGAACCGACTTGTATTGGGCGCGCTCCCGCGTGCTGGAATATCTCAACCAGGCACAGAGCCGCCTGCCGGCCACCGCAAAGGCCTCCCTCGGGCCTGATGCCACCGGCGTGGGTTGGATTTTTGAGTATGCCCTGGTGGATCGCACCGCGCGGCACGACCTGAGTCAGTTGCGCGCCTTGCAGGACTGGTTCCTGAAATACGAGCTCAAGGCGCTTCCCAACGTTGCCGAAGTGGCCAGCCTCGGCGGCATGGTCAAGCAGTATCAAGTGGTGCTCGATCCGGCCAAGCTGGTCGCATACCACATTCCGCAGGAAAAGGTCATCGAGGCCATCCGGCGTGCCAACAATGAGGCTGGCGGCTCAGTGCTCGAGCTCGCAGAGACCGAGTACATGGTCCGGGCCTCGGGATATCTGCGAAGCCTGGTGGATTTCCGGGCGATCCCGCTCGGAGTGGACGCTTCAGGTGTCCCTGTCCAGGTGGGAGATGTGGCGACGGTGCAGTTGGGACCAGAAATGCGCCGCGGCGTAACCGAGCTGAATGGCGAAGGAGAGGTCGCTGGCGGTGTCATCGTCATGCGCTCCGGCAAGAACGCACGGACAACGATCCAGGCGGTGCGCGCCAAACTCGCCGAACTCGAACGTAGTCTGCCCGTCGGAGTGGAAATCGTCCCGACCTACGATCGCTCGCAGTTGATCGACCGCGCCGTCGACAACCTGACAGAGAAACTGGTGGAGGAATTCATCGTCGTGGCCGTGGTCTGCGCGCTTTTCCTCTGGCATCTGCGCTCCGCTCTGGTAGCGATCATCTCTCTACCGCTGGGGGTGCTCGCGGCTCTCATCGTCATGCGTTACCAGGGCGTGAGTGCCAACATCATGTCGTTGGGTGGGGTCGCGATCGCGATTGGCGCCATGGTCGATGCCGCAGTGGTCATGATCGAGAACGCCCACAAACGCCTGGAGGCCTGGACGCACGCACACCCTCACGAGGTGCTGAGCGCTCCAACACGTTGGGAGATCATGACCGAAGCGGCGGTCGAAGTAGGTCCCGCCCTCTTCTTCAGCCTCATGATCATTACTCTTTCGTTCATTCCGGTGTTCACTCTCGAGGCCCAGGAGGGCCGACTGTTCCGCCCCCTGGCACTGACGAAGACCTACGCCATGGCGGGCGCCGCGGGACTCGCGATTACCCTGGTGCCGGTACTCATGGGCTATTGGATCCGGGGGCGCATCCCTGCGGAACTCAGCAACCCTCTGAATCGGGGGCTGATCGCCCTGTATCGTCCTTTGCTGGACCGTGTTTTGCGCCATCCCAAGCTGACCCTCACTGTGGCGGCGGCACTGTTCGCCTCCGTGGCCTGGCCTCTGACCCGGTTGGGCGGAGAATTCATGCCGCCTCTCAACGAAGGCGATGTGTTGTACATGCCCTCCGCGCTGCCGGGACTGCCGGCGTCCAAGGCCTCGGAGCTGCTGCAGATCACAGACCGTATGATCAAATCCGTGCCGGAAGTGGCGACCGTGTTCGGCAAAGCCGGGCGCGCGGAGACGGCGACCGATCCGGCACCCTTGGAAATGTTCGAGACCACGGTGCAGTTCAAACCCAGAAATCAGTGGCGGGCAGGCATGACACCGGAGCAGCTGCTCGATGAGCTCGATCGCACGGTGAAGGTGCCGGGGCTCACCAACATATGGGTTCCGCCGATCCGCAACCGCATCGACATGCTGGCCACGGGAATCAAGAGCCCGATCGGGGTCAAGATCACAGGTTCCAACCTGCTCGACATCGATGTCGTGGCCGGTCAGGTTGAAAAGGTGGCCAAGGCTGTGCCGGGAGTGAGCTCTGCCGTCGCCGAGCGCCTGACGGGTGGACACTATGTGGATGTGGAGATCGACCGAGTTGCCGCGGCACGTTACGGACTGAACATCGCCGATGTGCAGTCAGTAGTGGCCTCCGCGATCGGCGGCGAGACGATCGGCGAGACAGTGGAAGGCCTGGCGCGCTTCCCCATCAATGTGCGCTACCCCCGGGAGTTGCGTGACTCGGTGCAGAATCTGCGGCACCTTCCGATTCTGACCAACACAGGAGCGCAGATCACACTTGGCACGGTGGCCCGGCTCGTCTTGCGTGACGGACCGCCGATGCTCAAAACAGAGAATGGGCGGCCCTCGGGATGGGTCTACATCGATGCGCGCGGGCGCGATCTCGCTTCAGTCGTTGCAGAGCTGCAAGCCTCTGTCGCACAACGGGTCCATCTCAAACCCGGGATATCTCTCACTTACTCCGGGCAGTTCGAATATCTGGAGCGCGCCAACGCACGCCTGAAGCTCGTCGTTCCGGCGACACTGGTGATCATCTTCGTCCTGCTCTATCTGAGCTTCCGGCGAATCGATGAAGCGGCGCTCATCATGGGAACGATGCCCTTTGCCCT
>DAITMW010000314.1:4757-8676 GCA_036834945.1 Steroidobacteraceae bacterium | reverse complement strand
TGCCGGCAGAGGGACTCGAACCCCCGACCCCCTGATTACAAATCAGGTGCACTACCAACTGTGCTATGCCGGCGCAGAGGAAACGTATTGTACCGGGCCAGCCGGCTCAGGGCACCTTGGATGCGTCGCCAGTGGCGACCTTGGTGCGAAACGTCTCAGTGCCGGGAGCGCCAGGAGCCCCGGGAAGCGGGGCAATCCCGCCCGGTGATGGCGAAGGGCATGGCGTCACCTGGATGGGGGCGGCGCCGACAACGTCGCCAGCCAGGTCCTGCGAGGTGGGGCCCGTCGCACCTGGCGGGACATCGACGTCCATCCAGAAAACCGTCCCCGGCACCTTGCGCTCGGCAACCGCCGGCTCGAGGCCCAGTTTCTTGATGGATTGGGCGCGACGGTCGGCGCGGTCCCGGTCCGTGAAGAGCCCGATGGAGACGCGGTGCGTATCGGGAGCCGTATCCGGCATGACCTTGGCGTCGTCGACGTGGCTCTGCTCCAGCGTGCGCAGAACCTGGGAGACGTCGCGGTCGGTCTTGAGGTCTCCGATGTAAACCCAGAACCCCTTCGATACCTCGCCTTGCTGCGTGCGCTGGCGAGGAGCGAGGCCTTTTTCTCGCAGCAGCGAGGCCCCGCGAGTAGCACCCGTCTCGTCGTCAAACGGCCCGATTGACAGGCATCGGGCGGCGGCGAGCACCGGGGGCTGCAGTGCGGTTTTGCGTGCGCTGCCAGACGGAGGTCGAGGGCTTTCGGCCGGCTTCTGTGGCTCCTCACCTACCAGCTTCAGGCGAGGGAGCTTGGCGTAGACCTCGTTTGAGGTCGCTGGCTGCGGAACGTCGATCCACTGGGCCCAGGCCAGGTAGACCAGGTTGGCAAACAGCAGTAAGAAGAATGCAGCACGCACCAGTTGATTCTAAATCAGACAGACCGTGGCGGGTGTGGGGGTTGTTCACACAAGGCAGCAAGCCCTTGCAACACGAGATCCGGGACGCTGGTGCAGGCGCTTCGCACAAGAGGTCGGACCGAGGGCGCGCCGCCACCTGTCAGCATCACGAGAGGCATACGTCCACCGACCAAAGCGCGAGCCTCGCCGACCGCGCGATCCACGAGCGCCGCCGCAGCATAGCGTGAGCCTTGGACAATGCCGGCCCGGGTGGAGCGGCCGAATAGACTCTGGCCTCCAGCGGCCCCGCCCTGTGCCCGTCGCCTGATGCCGTCGGTATTGTTCAACAATGTATCTACCATGAGTGTCGGCGCGGGGATGATGGCGCCACCGCGATGGCGACCCTTTGCGTCGACCAGGTCGATGGTCATGGCGGTGCCAATACCAACCACCACGACTGGCTTTCCCCTGGCCAGGTGGTAGGCGCCGATCGACGCGACGAACCGGTCCACTCCCAGACGCCAGGGTTCGACATATCCCACCGTGACCCCTCCTCCATGTCGCTGCGAGCTCACAAATTCTGGTGTCGGCGCCCGAGCGCGCCGCGCCGCCAGCGAGAGACTGCGATTCACCCGGTCGCCCGCCACGCTGGCCACGACAATCCGGTCCAGACCGCGTGCCGAGCCGATGAGCCGGCGGGCATAGTCCTCGCCACCCCACCCTGAGTGGGACGACGCATGCAGCGTGCCCAACTTGCGCCCGTCGAACCGGGCCCACTTGACGCGTGTATTGCCGATGTCAACCAGAAGGGCGTTCACTCAACTCACTCTAACCGATACTTCGCCAGATACGAACTTCTTGAGTCCTTCGTCCAAGGTCTCGACCAACAGCGCCCCATGCAAGTCAACGCCACGAGCCAGGCCCCGTGCAACATCTCCCGTCGCACCGCGCACATCCACCATCCGGCCTTGCAGTGCATCTGCGTCCCGCCAGTCCTCCAGAAACGGCCGTAAGCCCTCTCGCTCGAACTGCAGCACGCCGTGAATGCAAGCCTCCAGAATCGCGCCGGCCACGGCATTCCGGGAGGGATGCTCCAACCCTGCCGTGACCAGATCGGTCGGGGCTATTCCGGTTTCGGCGATCTTCGCGAGCAAGGGCACACCGAGGGCCACATTCACCCCAATGCCCACCACAACATAGGCCGGTCCGTCGGATTCCGCGCGCAGCTCGATCAGGATGCCGCCCAGTTTCTTGTCCTCGACCAACAGGTCGTTCGGCCACTTGAGCTTCGCTTGCGTCACTCCAAGAGTGCGCAACGCGCGCAGCTCGCACACTCCGATGACCAGGCCGAGTGAGCCCAGGTCCTCGGGTACACCCCTGAAGTTCCAGCTGAACGACATGCAGATGGAGCCACCGGGAGGTGCCACCCATGGTTTTCCGCGGCGTCCGCGACCCGCAGTCTGATACTCGGCGAGCATGGCTTCACTGGATCCGTTGGGAGGGCTCGGCCGTGCAAGGAGAACTGTGTTTGTGGACCCCACGGACCACACGACCTCCAGGCTCTTCACGCGACCACGCACGCTGTCCGAAAGACTCGCCAGGATTGGCGCAACCGCCAACGCTTCACTCGACTTCGCAAGCCGGTAGCCCCGATTGCGCACAGCGTGCACAGTCGCACCGAGGTCACGAAGCGACTTGACGGCTTTCCACACCGCACCCCGGCTCACTCCTAACGCGTCCGCCAGGGCTTCACCAGAATGGAATTGTCCGTCCGCCAGTATGGCGAACACGCGCGCGACCAGTGGCGTCTCCTCCCCCGCGCTCAATCAAGCTCCTCCGCGACGTGGGCCGAAAAGCCATAGCCGCCGCACACGGGGCTCCGTACCGGCGCGCATGCGCGCGATGTTCGATCTATGGGTGAATGCGATCAACAGCGCCGACAGTGCGCCAAATGTAAGAAGAGGCATATTGGGCCCGGAAGATCCGAAGATCGACGCCACCGCCAGGGCGAGCGCGCCGAGCATGGAGGCCAAACCCACGAACCCGAACAGTGCTACCGCGACGAACCAGGTCACCAACATGGGAATCAGCATCCAGGGGCTCAGCCCCAACACCGCACCGACGAGCGTGGCAACGCCCTTTCCGCCACGGAACCCGTACCAGAGCGGGTAGATATGTCCAAGAATGACCGCTATGCCGCACACGACGCCGATCCAGCCATACGACTGGGAGCCTTCCATCGCCCCACCACTGGTCAGGTCCAGGTACGGGAGCACTCGCGTAGCAATCCAACCTTTGCCGATATCGATGAGCAACACCCAGAACGCAAAGCCCTTCCCCTGCGTCCGCAGCGCATTCGTGCCGCCGGCGTTGCCGCTACCCATCCGGCGGATATCGACACCGCCACGCAGCCGGCCGACGACCAGGCCGCCCACAATCGACCCGAGCAGGTAGCTCAGCACCGCCTTGATGATCCATTCCGTCATGTCAGACCCAACCATTTCAATGCCGACCTCGAGTCCGCTACGCCGGCAGGAAGACCTCGGCGATCATGCAGCGAACGCTGCCACCGCCGAGCTTCTCAATTGTCGGCACGGGCACAGCCAACACGGCATCCGTGCAGGCCGACAGACGCCTGAAGTGATCAACACTCAGCCCCTGCCGTGCGGCCTCGGACATCACGAGCACACGCGAGTCACCAAGTGCCTCATCCCAAGTCGCGAGCTCGAGCATGTTACCGGCAAACCTCGAGATCTCATCGTGCCCGATCTCGACGACCTCACGTCCGCTCGCACCCAACCGCTCCAACAGGCGCCCCCGATCGGCCGGCGCGACAGCCTCGGTACCGATGACTGCCAGCCGACCCCCGACACACATCAACACGTTCGTGTGGTAGAGCGGCACCCCAGCGCGATCGAACGCCTCGAACACGAGAGGCTCATACCCCATTTCCCGCGACCACTCTTCGATAACCTTCGGATGTGTCCGCGGCGACAAACTCGCGTACGCAACGCGCTCGACGTGATCGAGGATCAGGCTCCCGGT
>DAITMW010000314.1:1614-4657 GCA_036834945.1 Steroidobacteraceae bacterium | reverse complement strand
TGAGTCCGGGCGCTGCATCTTGTTGGTCAGCGCCGTCTCCGGGTTGTAATCGAAGGCAGCTGGCCTAATCATCAGCACTGCGCCGGCGCACTGCTGTCGTGGCGCGGAAAGTGTGCCGCCCAAGCTCTGGATATTCATGACTTCGGATCCCGAACCGCTCGTCGTCGTCACCGCCAATGGGCTCTATTGTCCGCAGGGCGATTTCTACATCGACCCGTGGCAACCGGAGGGCACCGCAGGGAATCCCGAGAAGCGCCAGTGGCGCGACGCGGGGAAACCGGTGCAGACCGCCGTCATCACACATGGTCACGGCGACCACTTACGACACGGCAGCTCTCGCTACATTCTCGCACGTCCCGGAGCGGGTATCGCGCGCCAGCGCCTGGGAAGCGATCGGGAGCTGACCCCTATCGACTATGGGACCCCGATTTCTCTGGGCGCGACGACTGCGTCGCTCCATCCCGCCGGCCACATTCTCGGCTCGGCCCAGGTCCGCATCGAGCACCAGGGCCGGGTCTGGGTGGTCTCGGGGGACTACAAGCGGCAACCGGACCCGACCTGCGCGCCGTTCGAGCCGGTGGAGTGCGACGTTTTCATCAGTGAGGCCACCTTCGCGCTCCCCGTCTACCGTTGGCCGGAGACCTCCGTGGTCATTGAGGAGATCCATCGCTGGTGGCGCTCGAATCGGGAGCGCGGTATTGCCTCCGTCCTTTTCTGCTATGCGCTCGGAAAGGCGCAGCGGGTTCTGTCCGAACTGCGCGCGTTCACTGACGAGCCGGTGTACGCACATGGCGCCGTTGACTCCCTCACTGGCGTTTACCGAAGAGCGGGCGTAGGCATGCTGCCCACGCGATCGGTCGGAACCGACAAGAAGACCGACTATCGCGGCGCCCTGATTCTGGCACCGCCGAGTGCGGCCGGAACGCCGTGGATGCGTCGCTTCGGTGAGCACTCGAGTGGCTTCTGCTCCGGGTGGATGAGAGTGCGAGGTGACCGTCGGCGCCGAGGCTATGACCGCGGCTTCGTGATTTCGGATCACGCCGACTGGCCTGCCCTCATCGAGACCTGCACGGCATCGCGAGCCCGGCGGATCCTGCTCACGCACGGCTATTCCGATGCCCTCACGCGCTACTTCAACGAAAAGGGCGTCGAGGCCAGCGCGCTGCAAACGTCTTACGGCGAAGAGGACTGATGCGCGCTTTCAGCGAGCTGTACGAAGAACTGGATACCACGACCTCCACGAACCTGAAGGTTGCCGCGATGGTCCGTTACTTCAGCACCGCTCGTCCGGCGGATGCAGCGTGGGCCGTCCACATTCTCTCGGGTCGCCGTTTGAAACGCTTCATCGGTCCGGCTGTACTTCGGCGCTGGCTCGTGGAGGAGAGCGCCCTGCCCGAGTGGTTGGTTGAGGAGTCCTACGCCACTGTAGGAGACCTCGCTGAAACGATCGCCCTGCTGTTGGAAAGTGGCCTGTCCTCCGCCAGCGTCGTTCCCGACCTGTCCCTGTCGACATGGATCGATGACCGGCTGCTGCCCCTGCGAGAGGTGGACGAGCAACAGCAGCGCGCCGCCATCGTCGAATGGTGGCGCACACTTCCCTACAGGGAATGTTTCATTCTCAACAAGCTCCTGACTGGGGAATTGCGCGTAGGCGTATCCGAGTTGCTCGTCGTTCGAGCGCTCTCGGAATTTCTGCAGAGAGATCGGGCGGACGTCACCCGAAGGATCATGGGAGAGTGGCGTCCGAGTGCGGCATTCTGGGAGAGCCTGCGATCCACCGAGCCTTTGACTTCCGATCCCGCCGCGCCCTACCCTTTTTTCCTCGCCTCCCCTCTGGAGGACGCCCCCGCCACGCTGGGCGCTGTATCTGACTGGTTGGCGGAATGGAAATGGGACGGCATTCGCAGTCAGCTCATCCGGCGCGAGGGCCGATGTTTCATCTGGTCTCGAGGCGAAGACCTCGTCACCGACCGCTTTCCGGAAATCGTGGCGGCAGCGGCGGGACTGCCCGATGGGGTGGTACTGGATGGTGAGCTGGTGGCCTGGCGGGACGGTGCCATCCGGCCGTTCGCCGATCTGCAGCAGCGCATCGGAAGAAAGAAACTGACGCCGGCCATCCTGGAAAGCGTGCCGGTTCGATTTCTCGCGTATGACCTGTTGGAACGGAATCATCAGGACCTGAGGCAGCGGCCGCTGCGTGAGCGGCGGCAGCAGCTCGAGGCGCTGCTTCGAGGCGCTCCCGAAGTCCTCGGTATCTCGGCCTCGGTTGCTGCCGATAGTTGGGAGGAGCTGGCGCGCCTACGCGAGGAGTCCCGCTCGCGAGCCGTCGAGGGCCTCATGTTGAAGGCACTCGACTCGACCTATGGCACGGGTCGCCAACGTGGCTCCTGGTGGAAGTGGAAGATCGACCCGTACTCCTTCGATGGCGTCATGCTCTACGCACAACCCGGGCACGGCAGGCGATCCAATCTCTACACGGACTATACATTCGGAGTGTGGAGCAACAACGAACTGGTACCCGTCGCCAAGGCCTATTCCGGGCTGAGCAATACCGAGATCGCGGAGCTCGATCGTTGGATCCGCGCGCACACCACGGAGAAATTCGGCCCCGTGCGCCAGGTCGAGCAGACGCAGGTGTTCGAGCTCGCCTACGAGGGAATCGCGGCGTCCACCCGGCACAAGTCCGGCATAGCGCTGCGATTTCCGAGAATTGTGCGTCGGCGTACCGACAAGCCCGCGACCGAAGCCGACAAGCTCAGCGACTTGCAAGCCGTACTCGAGGCACATCAGCGTTCCGGCCAGCCTGACGCGGAAGTCACGAGCGACGACGTGGATGAGGAGATCGGAGGCCCGACGTAGCGGGCGCGCGGGCGGATCGGACTACCGGTCGTAACCTGTTCGAGCGCGTGAGCAAGCCAACCGGCGCAGCGGCCGAGCGCAAAGAGAATGAGCGGAGCGTCGGGCGGCAACCGATGGACTTTCGTCAGTGCCGCCAACGCGAAGTCAATGTTGGGCCGCTCGCCGATCAGACTCTCGACGGCGT
>DAITMW010000314.1:0-1514 GCA_036834945.1 Steroidobacteraceae bacterium | reverse complement strand
GCCGCCAACGCGAAGTCAATGTTGGGCCGCTCGCCGATCAGACTCTCGACGGCGTCGCTTAGATCAGTGTAGGCGCGCGGTAAAGCAAGCTGCTCCAACAGCGCCGTGGCCCGGGGGTCCCCGGCCGGGTACAGTGGATGTCCAAACCCGACGATCGGCCGACCTTGTGAGAGCCACTCGCGCACGGCCTTATCGGCGCCCAACTGCTCGACCGATATCACCAGATCCAACACTCCGAGCGACGCTCGCCCGTGCAAGGGGCCGCTCAGAGTAGCGAGGCCACTCAGCACCGCCGCGGACAGAGGCGCGCCCGTTGATATCGCCACCCGTGCAGCGAAGGTAGAGGCATTCAGCTCGTGGTCCGCAAGGAGCACGAGCGTCCGGCGAAGAGCGTCAGCGGACGAGCGGCGGCCGAAGGCGGCTGCGATCTGCTGGTGGAGCGGGTCAGAGGGTCGCGGCAACGGCCCGGATTCCAACATTGCGGCCACGAGCGTAACGAGCACTCCGGCCGCCTCCGCCTGTAACACAGGTAGAGTTCGTCCATACGACGACAGATCCGTGCCCGCCCGATGACCCAAAGTGTAAAACGCACGCTGCAGAGGCGTGGCCACCGGCAGCGGAGCTATGGACGCTCTTGCCTTGATCCCCGGCACATTGCGCCATGCCGCCTCGAAGTCGACAGCATCCGCATCCCAGAGCAACCCTGCTACTTCCTCGAACGTGCCGCTCTCAGACAACTCAACGGCATCCTTCCCCCGGTAATACAGCCGCCCATCCACAGCAGTTGATACTGCCGACGACAAAACCGGATCGCCCCACTCGATCGCCCCTGCGGCAACCACCGTGGCCTTGCGGCGCCCGCCATGCTGGCGAGCCAACTTCCGAACGTCGACTTCGTGATACAGGCTGCGGCGCGTGTCCTTGGGATCCGGTTTCGCACGGATCTTCTTACGACTCACGTTCGCGTAGAGCGTCTGGGGACGGACACCCAGTACCCGTAGAGCCTCAGTGGCGGTCAGCCAGGTCACGATGCGCCTCGCTCATATTGATTGAATGCATCAAGATTGACGTCAAGTATAAAAGGTTCAGCATCTGCACACCGATAGTAATTTGCGCCGAGAGATAAAGCGATGATCAGCGGATTAGAGGATGTCGTGGCTGCGGAAACGGTCCTGTCCGACGTTGACGGACAGTCGGGTCGACTCATCATCAGGGGGCAATCTCTGGATGAGCTGGTGGAGCACGCCACGTACGAGGACATCCTGACATTGCTGTGGGAAGGCTTCTTCAAGGAGTCACCGCGCGCCGATGAGATGCCCGACATGTTGGGAATGGCACGCCTGCAGGTCTTCCAGCACCTCGCCGCGGCGGACGCTCAGCTTATCGAACAACCGGCCGTGGATGCCGTTCGGGCGCTCGTAGCCAGGCTCCCCGACGGCGAAGACATCGGCAACGCGTTGCTTCTGGTAGCAGCACCGGCAGTTTTTACCGCTGGGGTCCTGCGTCGCCAGCAG
>DAITMW010000313.1:0-8705 GCA_036834945.1 Steroidobacteraceae bacterium | reverse complement strand
CTCGAGAAAGTCTGGGACCTGAACTTCGACCCCCACACAAACGTCGTGGAGACCCATGTGAGCCGCCTGCGCGCCAAGGTGGACAAGGGCCACGCGACACCGCTCATTCATACCATCCGCGGCACGGGTTACTGTCTGCGTGCGTCTTCGTAGCATCTACGGAACATCCACGTTCCGGCTCGCCCTTCTGTATGCCGGTGTGACCGGCATCAGCTTCGTGCTGTTGTTCGGAGTGATCTTCTGGTCCACCTCCCGCTTCATGGAGCGCCAGATCGACGACAGCGTCAACAACGAGCTGAACGAAATCATCTCCGAAGCGCCCATCGATGTGCCGACCACACGTGCCATTGTCGCGGGCCTGGCGAGGCAATCCTCCGGCTTCACCTACTTGTTTCAGGACGCTCACGGGAAAGTACTCGCGGGGAACATCCAGGCGCTTCCCCCACACGTGGGTGTATTCGAATGGGGCACGGGCAAGCCCCATGGCGAACGAACGCGTGGCCGTCTTCGCGGCAAGGGCGTTCAGCTCGGAGAAAACTACCTGTATGTAGGTTGGAGCACCCACCAGCTGCACGAGATGGAGGAGTTCATCGCGAAGGCCTTCATGTGGGGCACCACGGTAGCCATTCTGGTCGCCCTGGCCGGCGGCGCGATCATGAGCGGTCGCCTGGTCCGCAAGATCGAAACGGTGAGCGCGACCAGCCGCGACATCATCCAAGGGGACCTGTCACGGCGTATGCCGGTTGCCCACGTCGGAGATGAATTCGACCGCCTTTCCTTGAGCGTGAACGCAATGTTGGACCGCATTGAGACCCTCATGGGTGACTTGCGGCAGGTCACGACGGACATTGCCCACGACCTGCGGACTCCACTGACCCGGTTGAGGCAGAGACTCGAGATCGCCTCACGCTCGGACGCGGATGAGCAAATCCTTCGCAAAAACCTGGGCGATGCCCGACGTGAGGTCGACGACATTCTGGTCATGTTTGCTGCTCTCCTGCGCATCGCCGAGGTCGAAAGCGGCGCGCGCAAGGCAGCGTTCTCTCGAGTCGACCTGGCCCAAATCCTCGATACGGTGGTCGAGGTCTATCGCAGTGCTGCTGACGAGAAGGAGCAGCATCTCGAACACCACATCGACCCTCGCGCTGCCACGATTGGTGATCGCGAGTTGCTGATCCAGCTGTTCGCCAACCTCGTCGAAAACGCCGTTCGCCACTGCCCCCCGGGTGCACGTATCGCCGTCATGGCACAGCATCGCGACCAGTACGTGGAGGTTTCGGTATCAGACAACGGCCCGGGAATCCCAGCGGAGATGCGCGCTAAGGTACTGCAGCGCTTCGTTCGCCTGGAAAGTAGCCGAACGAGCCCCGGCTACGGACTGGGCCTGAGCCTCGCGGCCGCCATCGCCAACCTCCACGAGGCACCCCTGTCTATCGAGGACAACTCGCCAGGTCTGCGCGCCAGCGTCAAATTGCCCGCCAGTCGTTGATCGGCAACCGCCGCACCACCGGCCCACTTAACCCATCCAGCCCCTCGGACTGTAGGGTGCATTTTGACACCCCAAACGACAAAATGGTACTTTGACCGTACAATATACCGAGCGGCAACCTATGTCGAACCCTCAAAAGGCGGCGATCCTCGACCCGAACACCCTGCCAGCAAAAAATCGAGGCGGCGGCATCCGCACGGTTCCGCTCGTAACCTCCCGCATCGGCTCGACCGGCCTCCTGAATGGCGTCACGACTCTTGAGCCTGGCGCGGCCGTACCTCTGCACTATCACAACTGCGAGGAGAGTGTTCTCGTCCTATCAGGAAGTGCCCGCGTTCATATCGACGGCGTCGAGACCGACGTCAAACCCGGGTGCACGACCTGGATCCCGACCGGTATACCGCACTTCTTTCGCAACACCTCCACGACCGAGCCCATGTCGATCTTCTGGACGTATGCCTGCATCGATGCCAATCGCACGATCGTTGCCACTGGCGTCACGACCCGGATCGACGAAGAACACCGCTAGCCCACCTGCGGCGCGCCGGGCGAAGGCACATGCGTTGCCGAGGCGGCATCATGCGGGAATCCTGGCTGAGACTGATTCGACGACCCGTGGGCGATCGCCGATGAGGCGAGCCATCCACCCTGGAACGTTCGCACCCTCTCGACCGTTTGCCTCCTTTCAGGAAGCACCCGCAGGAGGATGCCGATGCGCACTATCGAGCCGAAGATTCTCTATTTTGGAACGCCAGTGGCTCTCATCAGCTCGCTCAATGAGGACCATTCCACCAACCTGGCCCCGATCTCCTCGTTCTGGGCGCTGGGTTGGACCATGACACTCGGACTGCTCGATGAGACCAAGACAGCCGAGAATCTGGCGCGCCACGCGGAGTGCGTAGTCAATTTGCCCGAGCCCTCCATGTGGAAGAGGGTCGAAAAGCTGGCACCCCTGACTGCCAAAGACCCCGTGCCCGAGCTCAAAGCAAAGCAGTTTCACACCGAGAAGCACAAGTTCGAGGTCAGCGGCTTTGCGAAAGCCACCAGCGAGTTGGTGCACCCCGACCGTGCCGCCGACTGCCCCATCCAGATGGAGGCGCGTGTGCTGGCGATTCACAAAATGGGCGGCGGGAAGTTGCAACAGTTGGGCGGAGGAGTGGTAGCGGTCGTGGAGATCCTCCGCGTGCACGCGGATGAGGCATTCATAAAGTCCGGCACCGACCACATCGATCCCGACAAATGGTCACCGCTGGTTTATAACTTCCGACACTACTACACTCTTTCCGACCATGAGCTCGGCAAGACCTTCCGGGCCTGAAGGGTCCTGGGCGCCTCGAGGGGACCTTGTTGTCTGGTCCTTGCTCCGGTATCTGAAGCCCGAGACCCGCTGATAACCGTCATGTAGGACTCGGGCTCGGCTGACCGAGCAGCCCCGGAAGCCGCGTGTTGGTCCACTGGCTCGCCAGTTCGTAGGCGTAGCCCAGCTGCAGACAGTCCAGATCCTGACGGAAGGGTGCGACGATCTGAATGCCCATCGGTAATCCACGCTCACCGAAGCCCGCGGGCATTGCGAGAGAGGGGCAGCCCGACATGGTGACCAGCAGCTGGGCTTTCATCCACTCGTGGTAGGTCTGCATCTTCGTGCCCGCGATCTGTTGCGGCCAATGCAGGCCAACCTCGAATGGAAACACCTGCGCGGTCGGGACGACAAAGTAGTCGTAACGTTGGAAGAACCGACGCAGCGCTTCGTACCAACTGGTCCGCACGACCGAAGCCGCCGAGATGTCGTAGGCGGATTGTTTCATGCCCACTTCCACCTCGTAGATCGCCTCCGGCTTCAACAGCCCCCGCTTGGCCGGATCGTTATAGAACCCCAGCAGTGACCCGCCCTGCTGCCAGCCGCGCAGACGCACGACGGCCTGCCAGACAGCCTCAATGTCGAAATCCGGCACAGCCTCCTCGACATGACAACCCAGGGATTCGAAAGTCTTCAGGGCTTTACCGCAGACCTCGAGAACGCCTGCCTCGCAGGGGGTATGGCCCTTGAAGTCGCCGCACCACGCGATGCGCTTGCCCCTCACGTCCTGCCCCAGCCGTTGCTGAAAGAGCGACCCGTCTGCCTCGAGGGACAGCGGTGCGCGGGGATCATAACCGGTCAGGACGGAGAGCAAGACGGCGAGGTCTGTGACATTGCGCGCCATCGCCCCCTTGGTGCCCATCGAAGGCAGCCAGGCGTCGCTCGCGCTATTGGGGACTCGACCGATGCTCGCTCGAAAGCCCACCACGTTGTTCCAACCGGCGGGATTACGCAGGCTACCTCCATAATCGGAGCCATCCGCGAGCGGCACCATGCGTAGGGCGAGTGAAACGGCCGCGCCGCCGCTGCTGCCTCCGGCCGAACGGGTTGGGTCGTAGGCGTTGAGTGTTGCGCCGTATACCGGGTTGTAGGTATGTGAGCCGAGCCCGAACTCCGGCGCGTTGGTTTTGCCGATGAAGATTACGCCCGCTTTTCGCAGCCGCTCCACCATCAGCCCCTCTCTTGCCGGGACAAAGTCCTTGAAGATCGGCGATCCCTGGGTGCTACGGATGCCCCGGACGTCCTCCAGGTCCTTCACAGCGTGAGGAAAACCATGCAGTGGACCCAGCATTTCGCCACGGGCGAGTTGATGATCACGCTCGCGCGCCTGCGCCAGCAGGCCCGGGCGCTCCTGGAGCGCCACGATCGCATTGACCTTGGGATTGTTGGCGTCGATATGATCCAGGTAGGCCGTCATGACTTCCACGCAGGAAGCCTTCCGTGAGCGGATGACACTCGCAAGCGATGCGGCGTCCATCATGACCAGCTCGTTCGTGCGAGCGCCTGCGGAGGGCATCCTGGGCAGAGCGCTGGTAACCGCCGTAATCGACCCTCCCGCTGCCAACGCCAGCACGGTGCGGCGATTCATTTCTTCTGTCATGTCTACCTCGCGCCCGATGCAGATTGCAGTTTACTTTAGCACTGCCCCGGCCAGGCGTGTGGTCAACGCTTCTTTTGGCTCGTGCTACCCGACCAAGGGGTCGCCTCCGCTCCTTTCACCATCGTTGCGTACGCCGCACCCAGGTGCCGACGTATGAGGTTCGCGGCGCGCTGCCGCGGGGCGATACCCCTAGTGCCGTCGGCACCGGAGACCGCCAGGCACGCCGGGTCGTCTCGGCGCTTACCAACCATGGTGTGCTGGTTTCTACGAGCAGCCGCGCTCCGCTACGCCTTGCGTTTCCCGCCGCCCTGGCGGCACGCTGGATGCCGGGCCTTTTTCCTGAGCAAACGGGCTAGGTCAGAGCGGATCGGACAAGCTGCGTCTCAGGATGTAGGGAAGGATGCCACCCTCCGCCAGGAGGCCAACTTCAAGAGCCGTTTCGATCGCCGCCGTCGCCACGAAGGCCTGATCGGTGGTGGCCGCGCCTGCGTCGCCTGCGCGCCGGATAACGACCGGAACGCGCCCGCCCGGAGCTAACGCCGCAGGATCGGCTCGTACCTCAAGCGTATCTCCTGCAGCGAGCCCTAGTTTGGCGGGCGTGAGGTGCGCAGGAAGTTGCAGCGGCAGAATCCCCATGCCAATCAGATTTGACCGGTGAATCCTCTCGAAGCTTTGAGCAAGCACAGCCCGTACACCCAACAACCACAAACCCTTCGCAGCCCAATCGCGCGAGGAGCCAGTTCCGTACCGCTCTCCCGCGACAACGACCAGCGAAGTCCCCTCGGACTCATAGAGTTGCGCGGCAAGCCACAACGGCATGGGCGCGCCACTGCCCACATGAATCGTGCTGCCGGGAGGAAGCTGAGCATCCAACAGGTTGTGCACCGACCGATTCGTAAACAACCCACGGAGCATGACCTCCCAATTCCCGCGCCGTGCGGCGAACACGTTGAGATCCGCCGGATCCTCACCCCGGGCGATCAGGTATTCCGCCGCAGCACTCTTCGCCGGCACCTGACCCGCCGGAGAAATATGGTCGGTGGTAATGTCATCCCCGAGAACGATCAGAGGGGATGCGGTATAACAGCCCAACCGAGACTGGCTCTTACGCGATGCGAACGGCGGCCGCCGGATGTAAGTTGAAGTGGCACTCCAAGGGAAGAGGGCGGTGGCGGGCGCCTCGAGCGCGCGCCAGATCTCATTGTCCTCCGCCCGCTGATAAGCCTCCTGGATATCCCCTGGATCCAACGAGGACGCCAACGCGGCATCGATCTCCGCCCCCGTCGGCCAGAGATCGCGCAGGTAAACCACCCTGCCATCCCCCGTGCGAGCGATAGGATCACTGAGAATGTTCAGGTTCACATGACCAGCCAACGCATACGCGACGACGAGGGGAGGGGACGCGAGGAAGCTGGCCTCGATCTGCGGATGCACCCGACCTGGAAAGTTGCGATTACCCGAAAGCACCGCAACAGGAAGGATGCGGCGACTCTCGACAGCGTCAACCAACTCCGGAACGAGCGCACCGGAGTTGCCGATGCACGTCGTGCAGCCAAACCCGACAATGCCAAATCCCAGGCCCTCGAGGTCGCCGAGAAGTTCAGCACGCCGCAAAAATCTCTCGGCAGCCGGCGACCCCGGCGCGAGCGAGGTCTTCACCCACGAGGGCGGCGTCAGCCCGAGCTGCCGTGCTTTTCTGGCCAGTAACCCAGCGGCAATCAGCAGTCGCGGGTCGGATGTGTTGGTGCAACTGGTGATCGCAGCAATGGCTACTGCGCCATTGGGCGGTCTACCGTCACCAGCCCCCAGCCGCCCCGACTTGCTTACCTCAGCCAACCACGCCCCGGTCCTCCCGGCCGCAAGCCGATCCTGCGGCCGATGCGGCCCCGCGATCGAAGGCTCGACCTTCCCAAGATCAACCTCAATGACTTCGGTATACCGAGGCACACACCCCGGATCAAACCACAGCTGTTGCTGCCTGCAATAAGCCTCAACGCGCGTGATATGACTCTCAGCACGTCCGGTAGCCCGCAGATACTCCAGCGTGCGCTGATCAACAGGAAAGAACCCACATGAGGCCCCGTACTCAGGCGCCATGTTGGCAATAACCGCCCGCTCTCCACACGACAGCGTCGACACCCCAGGCCCGAAGAACTCAACGAACTTCCCCGCCAACCGCAGCTTGCGCAACCGCTGCGTCACCGTCAGCGCAAGGTCCGTAGCCAGAGTCCCTTCTGACAGTCCCCCGATCAGGCGAACTCCGACAACCTCCGGCACCTTCAACATCACCGGCATGCCGAACATCACACTCTCGGCCTCGACGCCGCCAACGCCCCAGGCCAAAACCCCGATCCCATTGATCATTGGGGTATGGCTATCCGTGCCGATCAACGTATCCGGGTACACCCAGCTACCTTCATCAGCCGGCCCAGAGGTGACCACCGTCGCCAGCCGCTCGAGATTCATCGTATGCATGATGCCCGTCCCGGGCGGATGAACCCGCACACCGCTTAACGCATGAGTCGCCCATTTCAACAGCCGATAGCGCTCCTCGTTGCGCTGTATCTCCTGCGCCATGTTGCGCTGGAGCGCATCCGCCGTACCGAAGTAGTCGACGGCGATGGAGTGGTCGACCGAGACATCAATGGGCAACTGCGGATTCAAACGCGAAGGATCTTGTCCCGCCTCCGCCAACTCCGAGCGCATGCCCGCGATATCCACCAACGCGGGTACGCAGGTCGTGTCATGCATGAGCAGTCGACCGGGATAGAACGGGACCTCGGCACTGCTAGTTCCGGTCTCGAGCCACGCCAGCATCGCCTGCGCAGCGGTCAAGTCATCCGGATTGTGGCGCAGCGCATTCTCCAGAAGAATCCGCAGCACCCAGGGCAATCGTTGGAGTCTCTCGCCGGCAAATCCGGCCAGGTCGGCAAGCTCATGCGGCTCGCCCGCAAGGAGGAGTTTCAATTCACACCGGCAATGGTTTCAGCAGGCGCTCGCGCGGCGAAACGCCCGAATTGGGTCAATAAAAACGCGAGCACCAACAGCCCGCTCAAGAACATCAAACCGCTCAACGCATCGCCCGATGACCCCTTCGCAACACCCACCATGTAAGGACCGGCGAAACCGCCGAGATTACCGATCGAGTTGATGGAGGCGATCGATATGGCCGCGGTAGAGCGGCTGAGGAACAATCCGGGCAGCGACCAGAAAGGCGCCTTGAACGCATACAGGCCTGCAAGAGCTGCCGAAATCAACCCGAGCGAGGCAATCGGGTTGCGCGTCAAGCCCGTTGCCGCCAGTGCCACCGCGGCCACGAGTAGCGGTAACGCCGAGTGCACCTGCCGCTCGCCAGTGCGATCCGAATGAGCCGACCAGGCGATCATGGCAAGTGTGGCGATCGCATAAGGTGCCATTGCGAGCAATCCGATCTGGAAGTTGCTGACGTGTGATGACAGGCTCGCAATGATTTGCGGCATCCAGTACCCAACGCCCAGGCTGCCCGCCTGGTAGATGAAATAAATAAGCGCGAGGAGCAGCACCTTGGGCGCGGCGATGGCCTGCCAGGTGTTGAGAGTCTTGACATGGGGTCGCTCCAGGTGATCCTTGGCGAGCTCCGTGCCGAGCCAATGCTTTTCCTCCTCCGTGAGCCAGCGAGCCTCCTCGGGTTTGTCGGTGAGAAAGAAATAACACGCGAATCCGCCGAGCAGCGCCGGTACACCCTCCAACATCAGCATCCAGCGCCAACCGCTCAAGCCAAAGCCGCTGGCGTGATCCATGATGTAGGTGCTGAGCGGCGCGCCCAGCAGATAAGAAACCGGAATGGCCGCGGTGAACAGGGCGACAGATGTTGCCTGATCCCTGGCGCGGAACCAAAGCGTGAGATAGATGATGACCCCGGGAAAGAACCCGGCTTCGGCGGCCCCGAGCAGGAATCGCAACCAATACAACTGCGCTGCCGTATGCACGAATGCACTCAGCGACGCGACAATGCCCCACAGGATCAGAATGAAAGCAATCCAGGCCCGGGCGCCAAAGCGCACCAGCGCGAGGTTGCTCGGAACCTCGAACAGGAAGTAACCGATGAAAAATACCCCGGCCGCGAACCCGAACCCGCTGGCGGAGAGCCCCAGCTCCTGGTTCATCTGCAGCGCCGCGTACCCGATGTTGGCGCGATCGATGTACGAGACCACGTAGAGCGTGAAGACAAAAGGAATGATGCGCCAAAGCACCTTCCTCGTGGTCTGCTGCTCGAGCGC
>DAITMW010000312.1:6009-8897 GCA_036834945.1 Steroidobacteraceae bacterium | reverse complement strand
CCCAATTGCGGCAACAACTCGATGCAGTCGATCGTCGAGCGCGCCGGAGAGTGGATCCGCGATCTCATGCATTGAGAGCTCGCTGACGCGATATGATTCGCGTCATGCGCTTTCATCCATTCGTCGCGTTGCTTGCCGCCGCGAGCCTTCTTTCCGCTTGCTCCGTCTTCCGTGGACCCGAGTCGCCCTCCTCGCAGGGGCCGGGACCTTCCCAGACGCCACCGGGACCTGGTACGGCACAGCCTCAGCCTGCTCCGACTCCCGAGGCAGTCCCGGTTCCCGAGCAACCCCCGCGGCCACCGCCGAAACAATTCAAGTTGAGCCCGGCGACGAACGCCCTCGTTCAGCAGGCCCACACGCAGGCGCGCTCGGGTGCCTTCGTTCCCGCCGCCACAACTCTCGAGCGCGCGTTGCGCATCGAGCCCGAGAATCCGCTCCTGTGGATCGAGCTTGGCCAGATCCGGCTGAGCGAGAACAACCCCGGCCAGGCTGACAGCATGGGGCATAAGGCACTCGCGCTCGCGACGGGCGATCCGCAGGCGCAGGCCTCCGCCTGGCGACTCATCGCGGAGTCGTACAGGGCGCGCGATCGTAATGAGGAAGCCGCGGAAGCCGACAAGAAGGCGAGTGCCCTGTCACCGCGCTGACTTTTCGTGCCGCGATCGAAGCTCGGTGACTACGTGTTCCAATGAGAGTCCGCGCTTCTTCAACAGCACGAGCAGATGAAACAGGAGGTCGGCTGATTCGCCGATGACCTTGTCATCCGATTCGGTGACGGAGGCAAGCGCGACCTCCACACCTTCTTCACCAACCTTCTGCGCGATCCGTCGCGGTCCCTGCTCAAACAGGCGGGCGGTGTAACTGCCTTCCGGCTGCTCCGCGGCGCGCTTGGCGATGATGGTCTCGAGCGTCGCCAGAAATGCCAGCCGCTCACCCGTACTGGCGAGCTCGTTCCCGAAGCACGTCTCCGTCCCAACATGACACACCGGCCCATGGGGCCAGGCCGTGACGAGCAAGGTATCCCGATCGCAATCGGTCCGCACCGAGTCCAGCTCGAGGAAATGCCCGGATGTTTCGCCTTTCTCCCACATCCGCTGCTTGCTACGGCTGAAGAACACAACGTGGCGCCGCGAGAAGGTCTCACGCAACGCGTCGGCATTCATGTAGCCGAGCATGAGCACAGCGCCGGTACCGGCATGTTGAACCACAGCCGGCAGCAATCCACCGCCCTTCGCAAAGTCGAGCGAGTCGACTTCGGAAACGGTCACCGGGCCGCCTTCGAGCACGTCATTCATGGTCTGATCTCTATTCCGGCCGTCCGCAATTCGCGCTTCAAGTCAGGAATCGCGATCGCGCCCGTGTGAAACACGCTGGCCGCCAGCGCCGCGTCAACTTCCGCTTCCTTGAACACAGAGGCGAAGTGCTCCACGGCTCCCGCGCCTCCGGATGCGACGAGCGGAACGTCACAGATCTCTCTGACGGTGCGCAGTTGCTCGACATCATATCCGCGCCGCACGCCATCACTTCCCATGCAGTTGAGAACGATTTCGCCGGCGCCGCGGTCCTGTACCTCCCGGACCCAGGAAAGCACCTCGCGACCGGACTCCCGCGTGCGGTTGGGATCGCCCGTGAATTGAAAGGCACGATAGCCCACTTTCGTCAGCTGACTGTCGATCCCCACCACCACACACTGCGACCCAAAGCGAGCGCTCAAGGCATCAATGAGCCCCGGGTTGGCCAATGCCGGCGAGTTTACGGAAACCTTCTCGGCGCCGGCGTTAAGAATTTCCTCAGCGTCGGCCACCGACTTGATACCCCCGGCAACACAGAAGGGGATATCCAACACCCGCGCGACCCGGCGCACCCATTCACGGTCCACCGACCGCCCCTCGGGGCTCGCGGTAATGTCATAGAACACCAGTTCGTCCGCGCCTTCGTCGCGATAACGTGCGGCGAGATCCATGATGTCGCCCACGATGCGGTGTTCGCGAAAGCGAACGCCTTTGACTACTTGGCCTTCGCGGACGTCGAGGCAGGGGATGATGCGTCGGGCAAGAATGGTCGCAGCTCCTCGGGAGTAATACGTTCTTCCAACAGCGCCTTGCCGCTCACCGCGGCGGTCACTCCAATTTCGGCCAGCGCGGCCAGATCGGACGCGTTGCGCACACCGCCGGATGCCTGCCACGACAGGCGTGGGAAGCGGGACAGGGCAGTCCGGTACAGATTCAAGTTGGGCCCGGACATCGCGCCGTCCCGCTCGATGTCCGTGCACAGCACATGTTTCACCATGCCTGTGGGAAAACGACTGATCGCTTCCCACAAGCTGATCGCCGTACCTTCACGCCAGCCATGCGTGCGCACTCGCGGCTCACCACTTGAATCCATGCGGATATCCAATGCGAGGCAGATGCGCTCCGTGCCGAAACGCGTAAACCATTCGGCAACTTCCTCGGGACGCTGGACCGCGGCGCTACCGACGACAACTCTCTCCACACCGTTGCGAAGCAGGTCATCGATCACCGCTGCGGAGCGCACCCCACCACCCACCTGGATTTTCACCGCGCGTTGTGAGGCGAGTGCAACGATCACGGAGCGGTTCGCCAGTACCCCGTCCTTCGCGCCATCCAGGTCCACGATGTGCAACCAGGGAGCTCCGAATTCACGGTACCGCAACAGCAGCTCGTGAGGCTCGTGCTCATAACGGGTCTCGGCGCCAAAGTCGCCCTGATAGAGCCGCACGCAGCGTCCGTCACGCAAGTCGATCGCAGGAATCAACAACATCAATTGAGCCTCAGAAAATTCGCCAGTAGCCGCGCGCCGGTCGCCGCCGACCTTTCTGGATGAAACTGCGCACCCCAGAAGTTCCCTTTACGCACCACGGCGGAAAC
>DAITMW010000312.1:0-5909 GCA_036834945.1 Steroidobacteraceae bacterium | reverse complement strand
TTTCTGGATGAAACTGCGCACCCCAGAAGTTCCCTTTACGCACCACGGCGGAAACCGGAACACCGTAGTCGGTCTTCGCGAGTGTGACCGCCGCGACGGGCACGGCGTAGCTGTGAACGAAGTAGACGTAGTCGTTGCGAGTGATGCCTTCGAGAATCGGATCGTCGCGCAGCGGCTCAAGTTGGTTCCAACCCATGTGCGGTACGGGAAGCCCGGCCGAGGGTCGCAACCGGCGCACCGTCTCGGGCAGAATACCCAGGCACGGGGTAGCGCCTTCCTCGGAGCTGCTGAAGAGCAGTTGCATGCCCAGGCAGATCCCCAGGACCGGTTGCGTCAATGTCGGCAGTAACTCCGCGATGCCGGAGTTACGCAAGCGCTGCATCGCATCTCCCGCGGCGCCGACACCCGGAAGAACCACGCGTGGAGCCTGGGTAATCGTGTTGGCATCCACTGTGACGTGCGTGCTCGCACCCAGACGCTCGAACGCAAATTGCAATGAGGCCAGGTTGGCACCGCCACTGTCGATGATCACGGTGTCCATCAGAGAACACCCTTCGTGCTCGGCAGCTCATCGCTCTCGTGGCGGAACGCCTGCCGCAAGGCCCGACCGACACCCTTGAAGCAGCCCTCGATCATGTGATGAGCATTCTCACCCGTGACACTGACGTGAACCGCCGCACCGAGTGATTCAGCGAGCGAGCGGAAGAAGTGCGGCACCAGCTCAGTCGGGAGCCCACCCACGGCCTCCCGCATGAACCGCCCCGAGAACTGTGAATAGGCACGTCCTGACAGATCGATGGCCACCTGCGCCTGCGCTTCGTCCATCGGCAGGAGAAACCCATAACGGGCGATACCCACCTTGGAGCCCAGGGCACGACGCAACGCCTCGCCCAGGGCGAGCCCACAATCCTCAACCGTATGATGCTCATCGATCTGCAGATCACCCTGGCAGGTGAGCTGGAGCGAGAAGCCGCCGTGCTTGGCGAGCTGCTCGAGCATGTGGTCGAAGAACCCGATCCCGGTCGAGATGTGAATCGGCGCGGTGGCATCCAGGTTGACCAACACCTCGATGTTCGTCTCCTTGGTGCGCCGCTCGACGCGCGCGCGCCGGGCGGTGAGCGTCCGCACGATCTCGGGCCAGGTCTCCTCATCCGTGCCATGACGGCGAACGCGCAGACCCCGGATCCCCATGTTGGCGGCGAATTGCAGGTCGGTGTCGCGATCGCCAATGACTGCGCTGGCGGCAGGATCCACACCGCCGTCCTTCAGGAACTGCTCCACGAGCCCCGTCTTGGGCTTGCGGCAGGCGCAACCGTCTGTCTTGAAATGCGGGCAGACAAAGATCCGCTCGAACTCGACGCCCTGCGAGCGAAAGGCCTCGAGGATGAACTCCTGCGGCTTCTCGAAATCGACCTGGGGTAGCGAAGGCGTGCCGAGACCGTCCTGGTTGGTGACCATGACGAAGCGGTACCCCCGGCGCTTGAGCTCATTCAGGGCCGCGAAGACGCCAGGGAGAAACCTGATCTTCTCCAGCGAATCAACCTGCTCGTCGGGCGGCTCCTCGACGAGCGTTCCATCGCGATCGATGAACAGAGTGGGAATCACGGGAGTCGTACTCATCGCCAGGCCTCGAGGAGCCGGTTGTTCTGCTCCGGCGTACCCACCGTGACACGCAAGGCTTGGCCAAGTCCCGGGTAGCCGCGCGCGTCGCGCACCAGCAGTTTGGCACTACGCGCAAGTTGCAAGGCGGTTCCCGCGTCATTGAAGTGAGTCAGAATGAAGTTGGCATCGCTCGGGCAAACGCGGACGACCCGTGCCAGCTCCGGCAGGGCACGGGTCAGCCGCGCACGCTCGCTTTTGATCAGCTCGATGTTGGTCCGGGACTCCGCCAGGCCCTTGGGCTCGAGCTGCCGCAGGACCGCTTCGAGCGTGAGTTGCGCGATGGCGTAGGGCGGAATCACCTTGCGCAGGAGCGCGATGACTTCCGGGTCCGCGATGAGCGTTCCACACCGGGCCCCGGCTAGTCCGTGCGCTTTGGACAGTGTTCGAAGGATCGCCAGGTGCGGCAGCCGTGGCAGGTGCCGCGCGAGGCTTGGGACGCCGGAAAACTCGATATAGGCCTCATCGACGACCACCACGGCCCGACCTGCCAACCGGGCCGCGATGCGCAGAATGGCCTGCTCGTCGAGCAGGTGGCCGGTCGGGTTGTTGGGCGAGCAGAAGAACACGATCTTTATTTGGGGTGCCCCCGCTGGTCGCTCGGCCGTCCCCGCTGGGGATTCCCTCGCTTGCCGCTCGGTCTCCCGCACTGGGGATTCCCTCGCTTGCCGCTCGGTCATGCATCGCTCGAGAATGCCGCGCTCATCGATGGCAAATGCGGCGTCCGAGCGCAGCGGCACGGTGATGACTTCGGCTCCCTGGATCCGGGCGCTGACGGAATACATACCGAAGGTGGGCGGGCAAACCAACACGGCGTCATGACCGGCCCGACAAAACGCACGGGTCAGAAGATCGATGGCCTCGTCACTCCCACGACCGACGAGCACGTACTCAGGCGCGACCCCGTAGAGATTCGCCAGAGCCTCCACCAGCACACGCGGCTGCGGCTCGGGATAGCGGTTGAGTCCCGCCTCGGAATCATCGCTGCCCGCGCGCCAGGGCAGCTCATTGGCATGCAACCGCTCCAGGGACGGCTCCCACGATGCATGCTCATAAGGCTTGAGTGCGACGATGTCAGGCCGCGCGAGCTCGGTCACCCAACTCATGATGTGCCCTCCGCCTCGAGCACTGCCAGCCGTCGCGTTACCGCGTTGGCGTGAGCGTCGAGGCCCTCCATCTCCGCAAGGGCCACCGCCGTCGGGCCAAGCGCTTTCAGGCCCGCGGGCGAAAGCTCCTGCACAGTAATGCCTTTGACGAAGTCGAGTACGGACAGTCCGCTGTAGGCACGCGCGTACCCGTAAGTCGGCAGTACGTGATTTGTCCCCGAGCAGTAGTCCCCCATGGGCTCAGGCGACCACGTGCCAAGGAAGATCGAGCCGGCGTTGTGAATCTTCGGCAGCCACTGGCGCGGCTCGGCAACCTCCAGAATGAGGTGCTCCGCGGCATACTCGTTCGCAACCCGGATAGCGGAATCGAGGTCCGACACCACGAGACATCGACTGGACGCGAGTGACTTCTCCAGAATCGAGCGCCGCGAGAGTCCCGCCGTCTGAGTCCGGATCGCGGCTGCCGTGCTCTCCGCGAGTTTGCGGCTGGGTGTGACGAGGATGGCTTGCGCCTGCCCATCGTGCTCGGCCTGTGCAAGCAGATCTGCGGCTACGAAGTCAGGCCGCGCCGTATCGTCGGCAACCACCAGCACTTCCGAGGGACCAGCCGGCATGTCGCACGCGGCACCCGCCGGATCACTGGAGACGAGTTGCTTGGCCGCCGTCACCCAGGCATTGCCCGGGCCGAAAATCTTGTCGACCTTGGGAATACTGCCCGAGCCGTAGGCGAGGGCGGCGATGGCCTGGGCCCCGCCGACTTTGAACACCGTATCCACGCCGCAGAGCTGCGCGGCGACCAACACTGCCGCGTTGGCATGCCCCTGACGATTCGGGGGAGTGCACAGCACCCGTCGCGGACAACCAGCGATACGAGCCGGCACCGCCAACATCACAACCGCCGAGGGTAACGGCGCCGACCCGGCCGGAACATACAGACCCACGGACTGTATGGGCCTGACGATCCGCTCGCAACGCACGCCAGGCATCGTGTCCGTCGCGAAAGGCTTCGGCACCTGCGCCTCGTGAAACCGGCTGACATTGTCGATCGCCCGCTCGAGAGCGGCGATCTGCCCGGAGGTCAGTTCCTGACGGGCGGCTGAGAATTCCTCACGGGAGACCTCCAGGGCCTCCACCTTCACGCCATCGAACCGCTCCGTATAACGACGCAGCGCCTCATCGCCTTGCTGACGAACGGAATTGATGACTTCGAGGGCGACGGCCGCGATATCCGCGCGCGACTCCAACGTGGGACGCGCCAATGCGGCGCGCCGCTCGGAGTCCGAGAGAATGTTCCAATCCAGAATACGCATGAATCAAGCCAGCATCTTTTCAACAGGCAGCACCAACAAGGCACTCGCTCCGGCCTTCTTCAGACTCTCGAGCGTTTCCCAGAACACGTTCTCGCGGCAAACCGCATGCACCGCGACCCGCTCCGGATGCCCCTCCAGGGGAATGATGGTCGGAGACTCGCTCCCGGGGAGCAGCTTGCGGATCTCCTCGAGGGCCGTACGGGGTGCGTGAAGCATGATGTACTTGCTCTCGCGTACGCTCTGCACACCTTCGATGCGCATCAGCAGCCGCTCCACCCACTCGTCCTTTTCAGGCGGCAGCTCCAGCGGAGTACGGATCAACACCGCATGACTCTCCAACACTGTCTCCACCTCGCGCAGGTGATTCGCCTGCAGCGTCGAGCCGGTCGAAACCAGGTCGCAGATCAGGTCAGCTCGGCCCAGCCGAGGCGCAATCTCGACAGCGCCCGACAGAGTGACGATCTCAGCCTTGATATCACGCTCGCGCAAATAGCGCTCGAGCATGAACGGATACGTGGTCGCAATGCGGCGCCCGCGCAGCGAGCTCGGGCCTTCGTACGACACTCCGTCCGGCACCGCAAGCGACAGTCGGCACCGTCCGAAGTCGAGCGTGCGCACCTGTTGAAACCGGGCACGGTGTCCGCGCGAGGCGAGCTCGAGGCGGGCCTCCTCGAGCACATTCAGGCCAACGAGCCCGAGGTCACAGACATCCTCCTGCACGAGGTCGGGAATGTCGTCATCGCGGACAAACAGCACATCCAGCGGCATGTTCTCGCCAAAGCCCATGAGCTGATCCTTCCCCCGCGAGAGCTTCAGGCCGCACCGCGTGAGCAGATCGAGCGAAGGATCGGTAAGCCGCCCGGACTTTTGAACGGCAAGCTTCAGACGCAACTCATCCATTACGGGACACCTCCACGCGCTTTACCGCCGCAGGCTCCCGCTTGGCTTCCTCGAGCCTTTGCGCCGCGACTTCATAACCGCCATTGCCATTACCTAGAAACCGCGCCACACGCCCGATCGTCGTGACACTCACGCCGGTGAGGCGATGGATCTCGCGATAGGGGACGTTGCGCTTCAGGTGATCCACCACAGCCCAGCGATCAGCCATTGCCTGGAGCTCGGCGGGGGTGCAGAGGTCGCGGAAGAACGCCCGGACCTCATCCGGCGTCCGTAAGGCAGCAACCGCCACGCACAGATTGCGTTCGGCGAGGGCCTCCTGCCTGGGGCTCAGGGTACGATGCGACTTCATGGTGCCTCAATGTAATAGCGCATTAGTACATTACCAGAAGACCCCCTCATTCTCAAACGCGCGGCCTCGCCCTGGTCGCCCTTACTCTTGGCAACGCCGCCTGACCTGGCCCTGGCCACCTCTCAGGCAATGCCGCCCGACCTGACCTTGGCACCCCCAACTCCCAGGCAATGCCGCCCGACCTGACCCTGGCAGCCCCAACTCCCAGGCAATGCCGCCCGACCTGACCCTGGCACCCCCAACTCCCAGGCAACGCCGCTCGATCTGACCCTGGCACCCCCAACTCCCAGGCAACGCCGCCCGATCTGACCCTGGCCACCCTCACTCTCAAACAACGCCGCCTGGCCTGACCCTGGCCCTGACTCTCAAACAACGCCCAGCCACGACCATCGCCACCTCTCAACTACGCGCTCCAAGACCCAGCGCGAGCAGCGCGGTGGGGGCGGGCGCGAGGCCGGTGCGCGACGGTTGTGCGGGCGCGAGGCCGGTGTGCGATGGTGGGCGGGCGCGAGGCCGGTACGCGACGGTCGGGCGGGCGCGAGACTGGTGCGCGATGGTGGGCGGGCGCGAGGCCGGTGTGCCTCC
>DAITMW010000311.1:6810-8922 GCA_036834945.1 Steroidobacteraceae bacterium | reverse complement strand
GCGACGAAAATGCTCTTGGGCATGCGCACGTGGACCCCGTAGTTGGGCTTGTCCACCAGCTGCGTGACGGCCACATTGCCCGCGAGGCTCACGAGCTGATAAGCCTCGTGACGCGAAAGGTGCTTCTGCGCGACCAGAAAGTCGATCATCTCCTGGATGGCGCCTTTAGTCGCGACCGTCAGGTCCGGGTCCGTGGCCATGCTGATGTAATCCGTCGCCGTCTCCGCGCGCGGCCATGTCAACTTCATATCCTTGCGCACGGTGAGCTGCAAGCGTCCCCGCAAGGAGGTCTCTATCGCAGTCTGGTCGACCTCACCGTCACCCTGTGCCGCGTGCCCGTCTCCGATCTCGAACAACGCGCCACGGGTAAACACTGGAATGTACAGTGTGGTTCCCGCCACCAGCTCGCGATTATCGAGATTTCCAGCGTGGCGTCCGGGCGGATTGCTACTGACGCGGCCGGATTCCGGCGCCGGCGCGACACCCATACTGCCGAAGAACGGGTGCAGCGGAAGCACGACGCCCGGTACGAACTCCGCGGTCATGCGGCTACGGTCCAGCGGGATGATCTTGAATGGCTTGTCCGCCCCGCCCCCGCCGGGGGTTCCCTCGCTGGCTGCCCGGTCGCAGTTCTCGGGCAGGAATCCTTTGCAGCCGTTGTAGCCATAATCAATGTCCAACAGGATGGACAGGATCTTCACTTCCAGGACATCGCCGGGCTCGGCGCCTTCGACATAGACCGGGCCGGTGAGAATGTGTCCTCCAGGGCCTTTGCGATCACCGGTCACCTCGGTGACGATGCTCTTGAGAGAAGCCTGGATCTTGCTCTCCGGCACACCGGCCTTCGCGAGACCCTCCGGTGTATTGGTCAACAAGGTATCGACATCGATGATGTCGCCCGAGTCGATGCGCAGCACAGGCCGTGCCTGCGACCAGTAGTATCCGTACACCACCGTCGAAGGTGTCGCTTCCAATCGGTGCGTCTTGGGTTTCGAGGTCTGAGCGTGGGCCACGAGCAGCGTTCCGAGCGCAACGCCCGTGCAAACGATCTGGGAGATATTCATATGGGCCCGTACGTTAGCACGCGCTTCATCTCGAGCGCGACGAGGAACCAAAGCCCCGCCCCGCCGTTGCCAAGAGCATGACGGATGCAGCACCCAATTCGTTGGTCGCCCACGGCGCCGAGCAACTCAGCAAGGTCACGGTCGACGCGTACAATGCCGAGTTGCGCAGCTCTGAAGGATTCGTCGGCGACCGCGCGAGCCGGCGGGCCTTCATCTCGATTGTCGATGACTGGCGCGAGCGGGTCCGGCAGTCGGGGGAAGACCCCTTCGGCGACACGCCCACCGAGGAAATCAGCAAGAAGCAGCTCGACAAGGTCCTCTCGCAAGGGGATGCCGAGGCCGCGGGCATCATCCAAGGCGCGATCGAGGAGTTCGCCCAGGAATTCGCGCAGGTCATCCGCCGATTCCTGCGACTGAAGAACTGGAAGGATACACAACGCATCGTGGTCGGCGGAGGCTTGCGGCAAAGCCGCATCGGCGAGCTGGCCATCGGCCGCACCGCCGTGCAGTTGAAGGCGAACGGCTTCGATGTCGAGCTGAAACCGATCAGTCACGAGCCGGACCACGCCGGGCTCATCGGTTGTGTCCAACTGTTACCCGCATGGATTCTCGCCGGTCACGACAGCATCCTCGCGGTCGACATCGGTGGAAGCAACATCCGTGCAGGCCTCATCGAGTTGAATGCGAAGAAAAAGCCCGACTTCTCCGAAGCCGTGGTGAAGAACTTCGAGTTGTGGCGTCACAGTGACGACAACCCGGGGCGCGAGGACGCCGTGACCCGGCTCATCGAGATGCTCCAGGATCTCATCAAACGGGCTGGCAAGGACGACCTGAAGCTCGCCCCGTTCATTGGTATCGGCTGTCCCGGGGTCATTCGCCCGGATGGCACCATCGACCGTGGCGGTCAGAATCTTCCGGGCAACTGGGAGGTGAAGAGTTTCAACCTGCCACACCTGTTACGGGAGGCAATCCCCAAGATCGGCGATCACGAGACGCTCATCGTCATGCACAACGATGCCGTCGTGCAGGGACTGAGCGAGGTGCCTCA
>DAITMW010000311.1:0-6710 GCA_036834945.1 Steroidobacteraceae bacterium | reverse complement strand
ATGGGCCACCGCATCCTGATATGGTCGCTCGGCACCGTTGCCGCATTGTGTCTGCTGGCGGCAGTCGCGGCGGCCGCGCTTGCACTGGTGGACCCGGATCAACTGCGCGGGCCGATCGCGGATCATCTATCCCGACACTACGGCCGTCAGATCAGGATCGATGGCCCGTTGAAGGGTCACTTGCTCTCCTTGCATCCGAGCTTCATCGCCGAACGGGTGACGATCGGCAATCCGCCCTGGAGTCCGCCAGGAACGCTGGCGGTCATTGGCAAGCTCACGGTGGTGTTGGATTTGCCGTTGCCCGGTCAGACCTACGCCTTGCGCAAGCTGGAATTGGAGCGCGCCGACATTCACTTCCAGCGTGACGCGGCGGCACATGCGAATTGGCTCTGGAAGTCTCCCGGCATACTGCCGGGCAAAGGAATCCCTCCTATCCACGACCTCCGCATAGCTGACGCGCATGTCAAAATCGACGACGACCGCCGCCACCTGTTGTTCGACGGCACGTTGACGACGAAAGACACTTCGTCCACCGGGGCGGCCACGCGGCTGCGGATTGAAGCAACAGGGCATCTCAACGGCCGGGATGTCACTCTGAGTATCGATGGAGACCCGTTGGCCACGATCGCGCGATCCAAGCCCTACGCGTTTTCCGTAGATGCCCGCTCGAGCGGCTCCCATCTGGCAGGTCACGGATCGGTGACTCACCCCTTCGACCTCAGATATCTCGAAGGCACATTCACGGCCAGCGGCGCGGATCTGAAGGATCTCTACTATCTGGCCGGCGTCCACCTTCCCAACACCGGCTCCTACCACCTCTCGGGAAAGTTCGAGCGCCGTTTCACGAAATTCAAACTCAGCGATCTGGTCGCGACGACCGGCGAGAGTGACATGCATGCCACAGTGGCCAGTGAGCTGGACGCGCAAGGCAACTCGCACGTCGCTGTCGATTTGCGCTCGAAGCGGCTGCGGATCGCGGATCTCGGCATGCGGGCTGCCGGCCGTGCCGCGAGCCCACCTGATGCCAAGCCGCTCGTTCTTCCGGAGCTCGAGCTACGTGTCGACGGCCTCCGTCGCGCCAATGCCGCCATTACCTTTCATGCCCAGGAACTCGACGCGGGACGGTTGTCGTTTCATGGTGCGGCGGGAAAAATGTCGATCGATCACGGGCTCGTCGAAGTGCCGCAACTCTCGGCGGACTTGCCAGACGGCAGGGTCACGGGGCATGTCACGTTTGACGGCAAACCCGATGTCCCGACCGCGAAAGTCGAGCTCACCTTGACCAACGTGAGAATCGGCCAGCTGGCGAAAAAAGATCCCACGCAGCCTCCGCTCGATGGCCTGCTGCAGGCCCATCTGAAACTCACCGGCCGTGGCCGGTCGATTCATGCGATCGCGGCGGATGCCAATGGAACCATCACGGGCGTACTGCCGCAGGGCACGATGCGTGCCTCACTCGCCGAGCTCACGGGTATCGATCTCCGTGGCCTGGGACTCTTGCTGACCAGGAACAAGGCAGCTACGCCGGTGCGCTGCGCCGTCGCCCGCTTCCAGGCGAAGCAAGGCACCCTCACTGCCCAGACTCTCGTGATCGACACGGACCCGGTACTCATAACGGGTGCGGGTGTGATCGATCTCAACACGGAGACCCTGGACTTCGAGGTTCGCGGCCATCCCAAGCAAACGCGCTTGTTCCGGTTGCAGGCACCCATCGAGATCGAGGGAACCCTCAGGCATCCCTCGGTCGGAGTCGCCAGGGAAGACCGGAAATTCAAGCTGGTCGATCCGGGGCACGGTAAGGATGTCGACTGTACGACGCTGCTCGCGGAGGCGAAAACGGGAGCGCCATCGCTCCCGTAACGCCATTCGCATCATCAGGCGACGCCGTTGTGCTTCTTGCGGAAGATACGCCCGCTCTGACGGTTCTCCGAGCGCTGAATGCCACGTTGCTCACGAGCACCCACGCGACCATTCGCCGCCGCGTTGGCTTCGCGGCCATTCACCCGCGCCTGTCCGCGTTCGAGCTTGCCCGCTTCGCGGTTCGTCAGTGAGCCGCTTTCCATGCCGTTCTGGATGCGCTTCTGTTGATTGACGTCGCGCTGCACGTCGGCCTGCATACGCTGCGACGAACCGGAATTCGGATTGCCCGTCACGCCGTTATGTTTGTCGGCGTAGATGTGGCCGCTGACCCGGTTCTGCGCGGCATTCAGGCGCGCCTGCTCGGCGGGGCTGATGGAGCCGTTCTTCATGTCGCGGGCTTCCATTTTGTCGACGTGCTGCTCCTGGCGCTCGAGCGAGCCCGCCTCGCGGGTCGACAGCTGCCCGGACTGCAGTCCCTGCTCGATGCGCTGCTGTTGGTTGACGTCGCGCTGCTGGTCTTGCTCCGCGGTCGTCTGCGCCCACGCGGCACTCGTCAGCAGGCTCATCGCGACGAGTTGTAAGGTGATCGTCATCGTTTTCATACGCCGTCCTCTCCCGGATGTTTGAATTGGTCGTAGCGTGCGCTACTCGAGGGGTAGGAACGGGGCACTATTTCGCGGGTTGACCCGCCCGAAAAGTCCCTTTGAGGCTGTCAACCGGGTCGGCGCTACTGCGTTGCCGAGGGTTTCGTCCGCAGGGTGACCGGGCCGGGACGCGCGACATCCGGCCGGCCCGCAAACACCTCGTGCCGCCCGGCACGAACAGGAGCCGGGCGCACGAGGTCTCACTCATTGATGCGGCTGACTGACTCCGGAAGCCGCCGGCGGTCCCTCCGCCAGGGCCTGCTTCGCCTCGTTGGCCCGCTCGATCATGTAGGCCCTGATGGCCTTGGTGTCCCCAGGTTTCAGAGCCGGGGCAAACGAGGCCATGCCCTTCGCCTGCTTGATCCCTTTCAACACCACCATGTCGAACCCCTCCTGGCTGTGCAGGAGCGGTGAACGGGTGAGATCCGGGAAGTTGGCTCCGCGGGTGGCACCACGATCACCATGACAAGCGGCGCAGTACTTCGCGTAGGTCTCACCGCCAGTCTTGATTTCCGCGGCGGAGGCTGTGGACGCGGGCGGATCGAGCGGCGGCGGAGTATACGGCTCGGCGGGCGGGAGCCTGGCGTTACCACCCAGTCCAAAAACCAACATGCGTGAGTAGTTGGGAGCGTAGTAGCCACCCAGCGTGTTGCCGCCAACACTGATCGCGACGTACTGCTGGCCGTCGAGCTCGAAGGTGATCGGCGGGGCCACCACGCCCGTCTCGGTCTTGAAGCTCCAGAGCTTCTCACCGGTGTTGGCGTCGTAGGCACGCACCTCGTTGGCACTGCCGCCGCCCTGAAAGACGAGGCCTGTAGCTGTGGCGAGCGCACCGCCGGTCGGCCCCTGGTTCGACTCACCCTTCCAGACCTGCTTGCCGGTGACCGGGTCCCATGCCTGCAGGAAGGCGGAGAAGCCCGACTTTTCCTTCGGGTGGTCCTTGTAGTAAGTGAACGGCGCCGCGAAATCCAGGCCCAGGTTATAGCCCACCGGATTGGGGGTGAAGCTCTTGTCCGCGACCATCGGGAAGTACGCCTCCTGGGTCGGGAAATACAGCAGACCCGTTTGCGGATCGAAGGCGTTCGCCTGCCAGCCATGGGCGCCCTGGACACCGGGCGCCAGGTTCCACGGCTTGCCGACCGGGAAACGGGCTTCCGGTCGCACTCGCGGCCGTCCGGTCTTCATATCGACGCCATCCGCCCAATTCACCTCGGTGAATGGCACCGCGCGCAGCAACTTACCCGTCGCCGCTTCGAGCATGTAGAAGAAGCCGTTCTTGCACGGTTGCAGAATGACGTGACGCTTCTTGCCGTCCACTGTCAGGTCCGCGATGGTCATGGGGCTGACGGCGTCGTAATCCCACGTGTCCGCCGGCGTGGACTGGTAGTGCCACACGTATTCACCGGTATCGGCCTTCACCGCGATGACCGAGGCGAGGTACAAGTTATCGCCGGTCGTCGGGTCACGGTACCGATCGTTCCAGGGAGTACCGTTACCCGTGCCGAAGTAGATGAGCTTCGTGGTGGGGTCATAAACGATCGCGTCCCAGACGGCGCCGCCGCCACCCAACTTCCACCACTCGCCGCCCCAGGTCGCCGCCGCTTTCTTCATGGCCTCGTTCTCGAAGCCATTGTGCGGATTGCCCGGGACCGTGTAGAAACGCCAGTCGAGCTTGCCGGTCTCCGCGTCGTAGGCGCTCAAGTAACCCCGCACGCCATACTCACCACCGGACTCGCCGATGAACACCTTTCCCTCGGCGATGCGCGGCGCGCTCGTAATGGAGTAGTGTTGGGTCTTGTCGATGGTCAGGGTCGACCAGGCCTCCTTGCCGGTGTGCGCATCGATCGCCACGAGGCGCCCGTCGAGGGTCCCGAGATAGATTTTTCCATGGTAGGCGGCGATACCCCGATTGACGATGCCGCAGCAGACATTGCGGATCCACTCACCCGGTGTCTTGGGGTCGTACTGCCAGAGTGTTTTACCGGTGCGGGCGTCGAAGGCGTACACCTTGCTCCAGGCCGTGGAGACATAAATGACACCGTCGATGTAGAGCGGCGTACCGTCCTGCGACAGATTGGTGTCGTAGTCGGCGAACCACTTCAGGCCGAGTTGCTTGACGTTGTCCCGGGTGATCCTGGTGAGGCGGCTGTAGCGCTGCTCGTTGTAGTCACCACCGTAGGTCATCCACTGGGACGGCTCGGAGTCCGCGTGCAGCAGGCGCTCCGCGGTGACGTTAGCAGGCCCCGCCGACGAAGCGGCGAGCGCGGCTCCGGAAGTCATGGCTAGGAGCAAAGAGGTGCACAGGCCAGCGGCCCGGTTCCGTATGCGGGTCAATGGAGATCCCCCAAGGAGAAGATTCCTCCATTCTAATCATAAGGAACGTCAAGGACGATAAAGGACCTTTGTCGCAGCGGAATCAGTGAGACCCGATACCGGCGGCTTCACTTAATTTCGGACCCTTCGGCGCGGGCGGCGGGTCCCCCATGGAATCAAACAAGGCCGCGGTGTCGGCCAGTCTCGCCGCGCGGGCCCGGATGTACTGCACGTGAGCGCTCTGGTACTGCTGGCCGGCTGTCAGCGTCGCATAGAACGGGGTTGCGCCGAGCTTGTAACGGGATTCCGTGTTGGACCGGGTCTCGCGCGCCGCGACTTCCGCCCTTTGAGTCTGCGCCAGTGTATTCGCGTCCTCATCCAGGGCGACGAGCGTATCCGCGATGCCTCTGAATGCGGACAACACGGTCTGTTTGTAGTCCGACACCGCGGCCGCGTAAGTCGCCTGGTACTGCCGCTTGCGCGCCAACAGCGCCCCACCATGGAAAAGAGGTTGCGTCAGGGACGCTCCCACGCTCCAGATCTTCCCCTCGGGCGAGGTGAACGTCGACCAGTCGAAACCGCCGCGACCGTACGAGGCCGAAAGCGTCAGGCTTGGAAACATCGCCGCGGTGGCGGCGCCCGCCTCGTCCGCGGTCGCTCGCACCGCGGCCTCGGCGGCCAGGATATCGGGTCTCTGATGCAACAGGTCAGATGCGATCGACACAGGCACGGTCCCGGGAAGATGTAGAGAATCCAGCGGGAGCGGCTCCGGCGCCTGGTCAGGAGACCGTCCCAGGAGCACTGCCTGCGCGTGACGTACCGCGAGCACCTGAGCCCTGAGCGCCGGCAACGTCGCTGCCGCGTTGGCCGCATCCTGCTCCGCCGCCAACATCTCGTCGCGAGACGCGCTGCCAAGTTTGTAGCGGGCGGCGGTTTGCTGCGCGCGTTGCTCGCCCAACGCGACGAGCTGCTCGGTGGCGGCTACCTCTTCCTGGAGTGCCGCTGCATTGATGGTCGCGGTGACGATATTCGCCGCCAGGCCGCGGCGGGTGGCCTCCAACTGGAAAGCCTGCTGGTGGATCTGCCCCGCGAGGGCGCGATCGGCGAGAAATGCCGCGCCAAAGAAGTCGAACGTATAGGAAGTCTGAACCTGCGCCACGAACACATCGTAGAGGAAGGTTTCCTGATTCGGCAGGATCGGGATGCCGAGCGCCCGCTGTCGGGACGGGTCGAATCCGATGTCGACGCTCGGCAGCAGCGAGTTGCCGATCTGTGAGCGCAACTGCTCCCGCGCCGCCTTCAAGGTACTTTGCGCGGCAGCCAGAGAGGGGCTGTTCGCGAGCCCCTCTTCCACCAGGCCGTTGAGCTCGTCGGACTCAAAGGACTTCCACCAGTCCGGGACCGGTCTCGCGCCTGGATCGATCTTCTGCGCTACCCCGTCGGCCGCCGGCAATTGCGACGGCTGACTCTCGAGCGAATAGTGCTCGGGCGAAGGCATCTTGGGCGGCTTGCGATCCGGGCCGAAGGCGGCGCAGGCTGACAAGGTCAGAGCCGCCAAGGTGAGCACGAGGGATGTCTTCATGCTTTTGCCTCCAACGGGGCTTCGTCACGGCGAACGCGGAACCATAGCGCGTACAGCGCAGGCAGATACACCAGCGTCAACACCGTCGCCACCGTGATGCCGCCCATCAGCGCCGTCGCCATCGGGCCGAAGAAGTTACTCCGCAGCAGCGGAATCAACGCCAGGACCGCCGCTGCCGCCGTGAGAGTAATCGGCCGGAAGCGCCGGACTGTCGCACCCACCACCGCCTCGAAGCGCGTATGCCCCGCCTTGATGTCCTGCTCGATCTGATCGACGAGAATCACCGAGTTGCGCATGATGATGCCGAACAT
>DAITMW010000310.1:0-8922 GCA_036834945.1 Steroidobacteraceae bacterium | reverse complement strand
CCCAAACAAAACGGCGAGCGGTAGTCGCTACCGCCCGCCGTCATTGATCGAAGCGCGTCGCTCAGGATCGAGGCGCGACGCCTCTGACCCAGCGACTTCAGCCGGCCTTCGGGGCCGGAGCCGCGCTCGCGTCGGCCTTCTTGTCGACCTTCGCGTTCTTCAACAGGTCATCCGTGTAAGCCTTGAATTTCTTGGCCTGCACGATCTGCTCGAGCCGCTGCTTCACCTGGTCGAACGGCGGCGGCGCGAGGTCGCGGGTCTCGACGAGCTGGATCACGTGCCAGCCGTACTGCGTCTGGACGGGCTTGTGGGTGTATTCGCCCGGCTTCATGCTCGTCACGGCATCGGCGAATGGCTTCACCATGCGGTCCGGGGTGAACCAGCCGAGGTCGCCGCCATTGTCCTTCGAGGAATCCATCGATTCCTGCTTGGCGATGTCCTCGAACTTGCCGCCTTTCTCGAGCTTCTTGACCACGTTATCCGCAAAGGCTTCGGTGGCGACGAGAATGTGGCGCGCGTGGTATTCGAGCTTCGGCAGGTTTCCCACCTGCGTCTCGTATTCCGTGCGGAGCTCCTGATCCGTGGCCTTCTTGTCCTTGAGGTAACGCTCCTCCATCGTCTGCTGCAGGACGTTCAGCCGTGTCAGCTCCAGCAGGTCCTGGGTGTCGGCGGTCTTGTCGACGCCGTCCTTCTCCGCCTGCTGGGCAACCAGCCGTGCACGAATCAGGTTGTCCAGGGCGTTGGCTTTCTGGTCGGGCGTGAGGGTGCTGGTTTGCTTGCCGGCGGCGGCCTTCACGTAGAAGTCGAAGAAGTTCTGCGTGATCGGCGTGCCGTTGACAGTAGCCAGTGTGGGCGAGGTATCCGCGGTGCCCGCCGTGGTGGCGGCGCCTTTGGGCTGACACGCCACCAGGGCGCCCAAAGCCATGGCAGCGACGAGGACTCGAACCTGTTTCATATGTGTTCTCAGTAGGATAGGGAGTTTATCTAAGGAATCTCTTCAGGAGTGCGGGCCACGATGTTCAGAGCGTGGATCCCGCGACCCATGAGGGGTGCGACGGCTGCATAGACCAGGCGGTGACGCTCGAGTTGCGCCCGCCCTTGGAAAGCTTTCGAAACGAGACTCACCTGGAAGTGACCGCCCTCGCGAGCGCCAGCGTGACCCGCGTGCCGGGCGCTGTCGTCGAGGATTTCGAGCGAGCTGGGCGCCAGATCCCGCTCGAGGGCAGCGCGGATCGCGGCGACGAGAGGGCTGTCGGTCATGCGGGCGGTGGCTCCTGCACCTGCGGGGATTCCTCGGAGCGGCGCGTCAGCCAGATCACCTGGCCACCCACGAATACCAGCGTCAGGAGGGTCAGGCCAAAGACTTTGAAATTCACCCAGACCTTCTCGCTGGCGTAGTAAGCCAACACGAGATTCAGCCCGCCGAGGAGCGCGTAGAACACAACCCAGAGGGCATTCAACCGCCGCCACACGCTCTTGGGCACGTGCACCTGGTCCTGGAGAGCAGTGCTGAGCAGCCGCTCGGTCAACGTGCGCTCCCCGATCCAGAAACTCCCCAGGAACGCGATGCCGGCCAGCCAGAACAACGCGGTGGGTTTGACCTGGATGAAATGCTTGTCGTGAAACAGCAGCGTGGCGGCGCCCAGCACGAACACCAGCACGGCGCTCAGGGCGTGCATGGGCGGAATGCGCCGCTGCAGTAGAAAGTCGACTGCCAGCAACAGGATCATCGCGACCATCAGCACCGCTGTGGCGGTGTAGAGGCCCCCGACGTAATAAGCGATGATGAAGGCCAGAAGCGGCGCGAACTCGAGCAGAGCCTGCATGGATCCGTTAATGCAAAGGTGCAAAGGCGGCAAAAATGGCCGCGTATAGTCTCATGCGTAGCGCTCAACTTCCAATTGACAAGCGAAGTCCCTGGTGGATCGTGCCGTCCAGTTATTTCGAATTGCACCCGGTCAATCCGCAGGTGCGCCTGATTCGTCGTGCCGCCGAAATCGTGCGGGAGGGCGGCCTGATCGCCTATCCGACGGATTCCTGTTACGCGCTCGGTTGGCACCTGGGCGACAAGAACGCACAGGAACGGGTGCGCCGCATCCGCCAGGCCGACCGCCATCACCACTACACCCTGGTCTGCGAGACCCTGGCTGAGATCGGCCACTTCGCGAAGCTGGACACCTGGCAGTTCCGCATCCTGAAGGCCTGCCTGCCAGGTCCCTATACCTTTCTGCTGCACGCAACGCGCGAGACGCCGCGGCGCTTACAGCATGAGAAACGGCGAACGATCGGTGTCCGCATACCGGATCATCCGGTGCCCCTGATGCTGCTGCACGAGCTGGGTGAACCGATGATGAGCTCGACCCTGCTGCTCCCCGACGAGCCACAACCGCTCACTCGAGGCATCGAGATCCAGACGCGCCTCGAGCACGACGTCGATGCAGTGCTCGACGGTGGCGACTGCGGCATCGACCCGACCACGGTGGTGGACCTGTCAGTCACGCCACCCGTCATTATTCGCGAAGGCAAAGGTCCGCTCGGACCGGTCATCGGGGGTCGCGATTGAGGCGGCTGCCGGGCGCTCCTGCGCTATAATCGCGGGCGGTCTCAGAGCGAGCTGTGCTGCATACTAATTCATTGATGCGAAAATACTTTCTCTTCCTTCGAGCGCCCGCAGCCCTTCTGCGGGGGCCGGTTTGAGCACTCCCTCCGCCGCCCGGCGCGTGCTTTCAGGCATGCGGCCGACTGGCCGGCTGCACCTCGGCAACTACCACGGTGCCCTGCGCAACTGGGTGGAGCTCCAGTACCAGTACGAGTGCTTCTTTTTTGTCGCCGACTGGCACATGTTGACGACCGGCTACGAGGACACCTCGCGCCTGCAGGAGCACATCAAGGACGTGCTGATCGACTGGCTGGCCGCCGGCCTGAACCCGGGCGTGGCGACGCTCTTCATTCAGTCGCAGGTGCCCGAGCACGCCGAGCTGCACCTGTTGCTTTCGATGATCACGCCGCTGGGTTGGCTGGAGCGTGTGCCGACGTTCAAAGACCAACAGGAGCAATTGAAGGACCGTGACCTTGCGACTTACGGCTTCCTCGGCTACCCGCTGCTGCAGAGCGCCGACATCCTCGTCTATCGTGCGGCTTACGTCCCGGTGGGAGAGGACCAGGTCGCGCACGTCGAGCTGACTCGGGAAACCGCGCGACGCTTCAACCACCTGTACGGGCGCGAGCCTGACTTCGAGGAAAAGGTCGAGCGTGCGGTAAAGAGCCTCGGCGGACGTAACACCACGAGTTACCGGCAACTGCGCCGCAAGTTCCAGGAGACCGGCGATACCGATTCTCTGGAGCGCGCCCGCGCGCTCGTCCAGGCCAACAACAGGATCACCGTCGCGGACCGTGAGCGGCTGCTCGGGTTTCTGGAAGGAACGGGGATCACCATTCTGCCGGAGCCGCAGGTGTTGTTGACCGCGACGCCGAAGGTGCCGGGACTCGATGGCCGCAAAATGTCGAAGTCCTACGGCAACACGATCGGCTTGCGCGAGGAGCCTGACTCGGTCGTCAAGAAAATGCGCGCCATGGTCACCGACCCGGCCCGTGTGCGGCGCACCGACCCGGGCGATCCGGAGAAATGCCCGGTCTGGGACCTGCACAAGATCTACTCGGATGAGGCGACGCGGAGCTGGGTGAACGAAGGCTGCCGCTCGGCCGGCATCGGCTGCCTGGACTGCAAGCAGAAAGTCATCGACAAGGTCGTGGACGAAATTTCCGGAATGCGCCGCCGTGCCCAGGAGTTCGAAGAGAACCCCGAGCTCGTGCGCGGCATCGTGGCCGAGGGGGCGGACAAGGCTCGCGAGGCCGCTCGACAAACACTGGACGAGGTGCGGCGCGCCATGCACCTGCGTGCTGACTGATATGGCGAGCAAGGCAAAACCCGAGCTGAAGATCGTCGTCTCCAACGACCCGCCGGAGCCGCCACCGGTCGAGGCGGCGCCCGAACAGGTGGAGATGCCGTTCGCGGTCGTGAATGGCGAGCCGCTCACGCAGCTTCCGCGCGATCTCTACATCCCGCCGCAGGCACTCGAGGTTTTCCTCGAGGCGTTCGAAGGTCCGTTGGATCTACTCCTGTACCTCATCCGGCGGCAGAATCTGGATATTCTCGATATTCCGCTCGCCGAGATCACCCGGCAGTACATGGAATACATCGAGCTCATGGAAGGACTCCAGTTCGAGCTCGCCGGCGAGTACATGGTCATGGCCGCCACCCTCGCCGAGATCAAGTCGCGCATGTTGTTGCCGCGACCGAAAACCGATGCCGACGGCGTGGAGGAAGATCCGCGCGCCGAGCTCGTCAGGCGCCTGCAGGAATACGAGCGCTTCAAACAAGCGGCCGAGAGCATCGACGCGCTGCCACGACTCGAGCGTGACGTCTGGCCAACTTCCGCCGAGCTCAAGGATCGACAGGTGGTCCGCGTCCTGCCGCAAGTCACGCTGCAGGAGATGTTGCTTGCGTTCAAGGACGTCGTCGTCCGCTCGGAGATGTTTGCTCACCATCACATCCAGCGAGAGCGCCTCTCCGTGCGCGCGCGGATGGGCGACATCCTGACTTCACTCGAGCAATCGAGTTTCGTAGAATTCATCCACCTGTTCCGCCCCGCCGAAGGGCGGATGGGAGTAACGGTCACCTTCATGGCGATCCTCGAGCTCGTGCGCGAGGGCCTGATCGACATCGTGCAGGCAGAACCGTTCGCGCCGTTGCACGTGCGCGCTTCCGGACCGGGGCGCAACCTGCGCGTCGTGTCCGATAACGGTGCGGTGCAGGAAGTACCCGTGACGCCTGTCGAGAACATCATTACGGACCTCCCTCTGGACCCGAATTTCATCGATGATTCCGACGACTCGGACGACGACGAGCTCGATCTGCCAGGGACTGACGTCGAACCGCCTTCGCCTGATGAGGCCAGCTGATGAACGAGTTTTACATCCGCAATGTCATCGAAGCAGCCCTGCTGGCCGCCGGCAAGCCGCTGCAGCTCGCCGAAATCGGACAGCTCTTCGATGAAAGCACCCGCCCGAAGGTCGAAGACCTTCGTACGGCGATCGACGCGCTGGCGGCGGAGTACGCGACCCGCGGCATCGAAGTAAAGGAAACGGCCGCCGGCTTCCGCATCCAGGTCCGTCGTGAATTCTCCGCGGAGGTTTCCCGCCTCTGGCCCGAGCGCCCGGCGCGTTATTCGCGCGCGCTCCTCGAAACACTTGCCCTGATCGCCTATCGGCAGCCCATCACCCGCGCCGAGATCGAAGCCGTCCGCGGCGTTGCGGTGAACCCCAACATCGTCAAGACGGTGATCGAGCGCAACTGGGTCCGCGTTGTCGGCCACCGCGACGTCCCCGGTCGTCCGGAGCTTCTCGGCACAACACGCGAGTTCCTCGATTACTTCGGGCTGCGAAGCCTGGACGAGCTCCCGCCGCTCGCGGAACTCAAGGCCATGGGAGACTACAACCTCCAACTCGAGCTCCCCAACGGCGCGACGCCCGAAGGCGAGCCCAAGCTGGTTGGAGCACCCGAGGGCGAGGGCGGCGCTGCCGTTGCTGGACTGCTGACGTCCGACCAGCCGGCCAACGCCGAGAATGTATCCGCCGAGGCCTCCGATACTAATATCGCCAATGGCGCGGAGACCGCCAGCGAGGTTGGCGCGTTAGGGCGCGACGATGAGGTCACGCAAGCCGTCGTCGCTGACGACGTCACGGATGCCGACGTGATCACTCATGCCTCGGCTGACGAGATCGCTGACGCGGACGCGGTAACTCATGCCGCTGCTGACGAGGTCACCGACGCGGACGCGGTAACTCATGCCGCCGCTGACGAGGTCACCGACGCCAATGCGGTGGCTCATGCCTCGGCTGACGAGGTCACAGACGCCGACGCAGCCACCCGCGCGAGCGCTGACGACGAGACTCACAGCGATGCGGTCGCGGCCGCTACCTCGCCGCGCTCAGACGACGCCAACGACGTCGACGAATCCCACGACGTAACTGCCAGCCCCCCAGACGCCGACTCGGAAGCCGAAGCCGACCGCACTCTAACCGCAGGCGAGGTCGCAAACACGGCGCCGGACCCAGACGACTCCGACTCAACCGCTACTTCGACCTCCAGCGAGTCCTCCGACGCGCTGGATGACTCATCTGACGACGAAGCCGACGAAGACGAGCTCTCCGCAGATGGCCATGGCTCACGCGAGCTGGTAGCAGCCCCGCGTGATCTCGACGACTGACTTTTCAACACCAATCAATTATGGCGCGCAGATCAGCGCACGAACCCCCTTCGTCAAGAAGCACCCGCCCCGGACCGCGCGATAAGTCCCGCCCTGGCCCGCGGGAGGCGGATCCGCGCTGGCGCAATGCGGACACGAAAACCGACGGCGAGCCCGGCGACTCGTGGTCCTCAGCGCGCCCGCGCAAAAGCGGCGGCTTCAGTGGGCAGCGCACCGACGCGACTTCCCGACGACGCAACGAGTCGAATCCATCCTCGCGCGAGCCGAGATTCCGTAAGGAGGACTCCGAACGCCGTCGCGCCCGTCCTTCCGATGACACCCGCCTCGGCGATCCTTGGGCTGGATCTCGTGAGAGACGACCGCGTCCTGGCGGCCGACGCGAAGAGCCGAGTGCTCGCCAGCGCGGCCCTAGCGAGTCTCACGTTGGTCGTGGCGAGCGTCGCCCAAGCCGCGATGCATTTCGCGCGGACTCACGTGCCGACCGTGGCGAGCGGCGCGGAGGTCGCAACGCCTCTCAGGGCGCCCGTCGCGCACCTCGCGGCGACGCCGCGACCAGCAGACGCGGTCGCGATACAACCCGCGGTTCGCAAAGCGAACAAACAAGGCCGCAACGCGCAGCTTCTACCCCGCGCGGCACTCACTCAACAGCTCAAACCTCCGAGGGCGAGGGCGAGCGCTTGCAAAAAGTCCTGTCCCGCGCCGGCCTGGCGTCCCGCCGCGAGGTGGAAGACTGGATTCGCGCCGGCCGCATCACCATCAACGGCCAACCCGCTGTCCTCGGCGTCCGCGTCTCCCCGTCAGACCAACTACGCCTCGACGGCCGTTTGATTCGCCAACGCGAAACCACATCCGGCCCCTCGGTATTCGTCGTTCACCGCTCACCGGGCGAGAGTCTCACCCAACCCCACTCCGAAACTCCAACGGAGGAGGGGGGCGAAGCACCACCGGCAACGACGGCAATGATCGAGCGGCTGCCAAGCCGCGCCGGCAAACGCTTCATCACCATCAGCCCCATGCCCCGTGTTGACGGCGGCCTGGAGCTCGTCACCTCCGACGGTGAGCTCGGCGTAAAGCTGCAGCGCACCGTACACAATCTCGTCAGTCAGTTCAGCGTCCGGGTCCTCGGTGAGCTCAGCCCCGAGCAACTCGAAGGCATCCTCGCGGGAGCCCTCGACAGCGGTGAGCAGATCGAAGTTCAAAGCTGCGAGCCCGCAGGTGGGGAAGGCGCGAATCGCTGGTACACCTTCATCGCCCGCGGCGCGAGCGGCAAAGAAGTCCGCCAGTTGTTCGAGCGCCAGGGCGCGCTGGTCAGCCGCGTCCAACGCACCCACCTCGGCCCAATCACGATGGAGCGGACCCTCGGCCGCGGACAGTTCCGCGAGTTGACGCCCGAGGAACTCGCCGCACTGACAGCGGAATAGCCTCTCTTCACACATGTCCTCGAGTGACGTCTGGATCGGCCTCGACACCGGCGGCACATACACCGACGCGGTAGCTCTCGACGGCGCGCGCAAAGTCATTGCGACCGCGAAGGCGTTGACGACCCACTGGGACCTCTCCATCGGGCTCGCCGGCGCCATGCGGGCCGTGTTGGATGCTCTTCCTGTCGGCATCCGGCGCTCCGACATCTCCCTCGTCTCTGTCTCCACAACACTAGCGACGAACGCCGTCGTCGAAAACCGTTTCAGCCCCATCTGCACCCTCCTCATTGGCTTCGACGACAAGATGGTCGAGCGATCCGGCCTGAAGCACGAGGGTGGAGGCGTCATTGTGCGGGTGCGCGGCGGTCACAACCCCACAGGCCAGGAGGCTGAGCCGCTCGACGAATCGCAGATCGGCGCAGCCGTCAGCGAGTTCGGCTCGAAGGTCGAGGCATTCGCCGTTGCCGCGCAGTTTTCGGTCCGCAACCCCTCGCATGAGCGGCGCGCCCACGATCTCATCCGCGCAGCCTGCTCGAAACCGGTGACCTGCAGCCACGAGTTGAGCTCCCAACTCGACGCGCCCAAACGGGCACTGACGGCCGCACTGAACGCTCGCCTGACACCCCACATCCGCCACCTGCTCGATTCTCTGCGGCAGGTTCTCGACCGCGAGGCAATAACGGCGCCCCTCATGATCGTGAAGGGCGACGGAACGCTGATGCGAGCCGATGTCGCATTGGAGTATCCGGTCGAGACGGTCCTGTCCGGTCCGGCCGCCAGCGTCGTGGGCGCCTCGTTTCTCAGCGGACTCCAGGATTTCGTCGTGTCGGATATGGGCGGGACGACGACCGACGTCGCCATTGTCGTCGGTGGTCGACCTGTCGTTCGTGACGAAGGTGCCGTGATCGGGGGCTGGCGAACGATGGTTCAGGCGGTCGACGTGCGCACCTGTGGACTCGGTGGTGATAGCGAGGTCTCCTTCAATCGCGACCATCGGTTGACCGTTGGCCCGCGACGGGTGATGCCGTTGAGTCTGCTCGCCCGCCAGTTTCCCGAGGTTCTGACAGACCTGCGTCAACTCGCTGATGCTGGGCGCCTGCCGCACTTCGCCACGCAATTCGCGCACCGTAACCCTGAGCGCCCTGAAAACACGGGACAACCGGTCACGCCAGGTCAAGGCCAGCCGACCAACCTGGACCGCCTGGAGCAACGCATCTGGGACGCGCTTGAAC
>DAITMW010000309.1:0-8953 GCA_036834945.1 Steroidobacteraceae bacterium | reverse complement strand
CGCGACTTGATCCGGTGCGTAAAAGCTTATTTGACGGGGACTTGCGACCGGAGCGCAGCGGAGGGAATCCCGAGAAGCGCCAGCGGTGCGACGCGGGGCAGCTGGCCGGCAGGCGGTGCGGGCGGCCGGCCGGTGGTCACTCAGGGCTTCGGCGGCACCGCCTGATGGGCTGACACCGGTGGTCCCGCCTGACCAGCGGTGGCACTGGAGCTAGCTTTAGCTTGGCTGGCCAACAACGCCACGGCCTGCCTGGCCACGTCGCTGAGGCCAGCACCCTGGCGCTCCTCGAAGTACTGGATCATCTGCGCCCGCATGCGCGGCTCCCAGTAGCGCCTCAGGTGTGTGGCCACGTCGTTGGCGGCCTTGTCCCCACCCAGCTCGCCTTCCCAGAACGAGCTGATCTCGTTCGCCATCTTGATCAGGTGGTCGATGTTCATCGTGTCACTTCAACCTGTGCGGGTTCGCGTACACCACGTGCCGGTCGCGGCGCGCGAAGGCCACGAGAGTCAAACCCGATTTCTGCGCAAGCCGCACCGCAAAAGCGGTCGGCGCCGAGAAGGCCGCAAGGAAGGAAATCCCCACCGTCGCGCACTTCTGCACCATCTCGTAACTCGCCCGGCTCGTAACGAGCATGTAGCCCGCGGCAAGATCCATCTTCTGGCGCACCAGGGCGCCGATCGCCTTGTCGAGTGCGTTGTGGCGCCCGACATCCTCGCGAACAAACTGAATCCCCTTTCCGGGGATCACCCACGCCGCGGCGTGGACGCTGCCCGTCCGCGCATTGATCGGTTGCATCGTGCCCAACTGCTCAATGGCGGCGTGCAGGTCCTCGACGGTGGTCGGCGTTCCGGGACCTACTTGCCCTAGCTCCCGGATCGCGTCTTCCGCCGTTTCCGCGCCACACAAACCACAGCCGGTCCGGCCTGTCAGGTTGCGCCTCCGATGCAAGAGCTCGGTGAAGCGCTCCCAGGCGACCGTGACTTTGACATCGACCGCCTCAGTCCCGACGGTAACCTCGACCTCACGGATCTCGTCGGGACGTCCCACTAACTGCTCGCTGAGGGTAAAACCAACTGCGAAATCCTCGAGGTTCGCGGGCGTCGCCAGCATCACGACGTGCGGCACGTTGTGATAGACCAGCGCGACCGGACACTCCTCCGCGACCTGGTCGGTGGTATGCGTCGTCGCACCCTGCGACCAGCGGTCAATATTGACTTCAGTACTGACCGGCTTGGCTTCGTCGGTGATCGTGGAGATTCTCCTCAGGCCGGCGCCGTATCGCGTTTACGCCGACGTTGCTGCTTCGGGATCGAGCGCTCTTCCTGCGCCCTCTTCTGCCAGGCGTCCTTCTGGTTCACGAATACTACCTCGACCGCCGTGACCTTGTACTCGGGGCAATTGGTTGCCCAGTCAGAGTTCTCGGTCGTGACGACATTGGCGTTGGTCTCCGGGAAGTGGAAGGTCGTATAGACGACGCCCGGGGCGATCTTCTCGGTCACCCGCGCACGCAACACCGTCTCACCGGCGCGGCTGGTCAAGCCGACCCAATCGCCATCGCTGATACCCCGGATTTCCGCGTCGTGCGGATGGATGTCCAGGATATCTTCCGCATGCCAAACCGTGTTTTGCGTCCGGCGCGTCTGCGCACCGACGTTGTACTGGCTGAGAATGCGGCCCGTGGTGAGGATGAGCGGGAAGCGGCTCGTCGAACGCTCACTCGTCGGCACGTACTCCGTCGAGAAGAATTTGCCCTTGCCGCGCACGAACTGATGAACGTGCATCGTCGGGGTGCCTTCGGGCGCCGCGTCGTTGCACGGCCACTGAATGCTGCCCATGCGATCGAGCTTCTCGTAGCTCACTCCGGTGAAAGTCGGCGTGAGCCGCGCGATCTCATCCATGATCTCCGATGGATGGTTGTAGCTCATCGGATAGCCGAGGGCGTTCGATAGCAGCATCGTTACCTGCCAGTCCTCGTAGCCACCGCGTGGCGGCATGACCTTGCGGACGCGCGAGATACGACGCTCCGCGTTCGTGAAAGTGCCGTCCTTCTCGAGGAACGATGAGCCAGGCAGGAACACGTGCGCGTAGCGTGCCGTCTCATTCAGGAACAGGTCCTGAACAATGACGCACTCCATCGACTCCATCGCCTTGCTGACGTGGTGCGTGTTCGGATCCGATTGCACCGGATCCTCACCCTGGATGTACATACCCTTGAACGTGCCGTCGAGGGCCGCTTCGAACATATTTGGAATGCGCAACCCGGGCTCGGACTGCAGGTGCACGCCCCAGGCATCCTCGAACAGCTTGCGCACGCTCGAATCCGACACGTGACGATACGCGCTGAACTCATGGGGAAACGAGCCCATATCGCACGAGCCCTGCACGTTGTTCTGGCCGCGTAGCGGATTCACACCCACACCTTCACGACCGAGGTTTCCCGTGGCCATCGCGAGTTGGGCGATAGCCATCACGGTCGTCGTACCCTGGCTGTGCTCGGTTACACCCAGGCCGTAGTAGATGGCGCTGTTAGGGCCCGCCGCGTACAGCCGCGCGGCACCGCGAACCAGCTCCGCCGGGACACCCGTGACACTTGCCAACGCCTCGGGCGAGTTCTCCGGCTTCGATACGAACGCCTTCCACTTCGCCCATGACTCCGGCTCACAACGCTCCAGGGCATACTCTTCCTTGGCGAGACCTTCGGTCACGACGACGTGCGCCAGCGAATTCAACATCGCGACGTTCGTGCTCGGGGTGACCTGTAGGTGATAGTCGGCGTGGATATGCGGCGAGTGTACGAGATCGGTGACGCGCGGATCGATGACGATCAGCTTCGCGCCCTGGCGCAAACGACGCTTCATCTGCGAGCCGAAGACCGGATGCCCGTCCGTCGGGTTGGCCCCGATGACCATGATCACGTCGGTCTTCCTGATGGAATCGAAGGCCTGAGTACCTGCGGACTCGCCCAACGTGTTCTTCAAACCGTATCCCGTCGGAGAGTGGCACACGCGTGCGCACGTATCGACGTTGTTCGTGCCGAACGCGGCTCGGATCAGTTTCTGTACGAGGAACGTCTCCTCGTTCGTGCAGCGGGAAGAAGTGATTCCGCCGACGGACTCGCGACCATACTTCGCCTGGATGCGGCGGATCTCGCTCGCGGCGTAGTCGATCGCCACATCCCAGGAGACTTCCTGCCACTGGTCGGTGATCTTCTTGCGGATCATCGGCTTCGTGAGGCGATCCGTGTGGGTCGCATACCCGAAGGCAAAGCGGCCTTTCACACAAGCGTGACCGTGATTGGCATGGCCATCGCGGTTGGGGACCATGCGGATCACTTCCGACTCGACGCCCTCGCCTTTCACTTCGGCCTTGAAGCTGCAACCCACGCCGCAGTAAGCGCACGTAGTCGTCACGGCCCGCTCGGGCTGACCCAACGCAACGATCGACTTTTCAGTCAGCGCGGCCGTCGGACAGCTCTCCACACAAGCACCGCAGGAGACGCATTCGGAGTCGAGGAAGGGCTCGTTCTGGCTCGCGGCAACCTTCGACTCGAAGCCCCGGCCCTGGATCGTCAGTGCGAAAGTGCCCTGCACTTCGTCACAGGCGCGTACGCAGCGCGAGCAGACGATGCACAGCTCGGGGTTGAAGGAGAAGTAGGGTGTGCTCTCGTCCTTCGGCAACGGACGGTGCATCTCGATCTCGCCCTTCAGACCGTAGGATGTCTCTTCGATCCCCACCTCGTCGGCCATGTTCTGCAGCTCGCAGTGGCCATTGGAGGGGCAGCTCACACAATCGAGCGGATGATCCGAGATGTACAGATCCAACACGCCCTTGCGCAGGCTGGTGAGTTTCTCCGACTGGGTGCGGATCGTCATGCCAGGCGCGACGGTCGTCGTGCACGAGGCCGGGTAGCCTTTACGCCCCTCGATCTCGACCAGGCACAGGCGGCAGGAGCCGAACGCTTTCAAAGTGTCCGTTGCGCAGAGCTTCGGCACCTTGACACCGGCGAGCGCCGCGGCGCGCATCACCGATGTCCCATCGGGAACGGTGACGGCCTGGCCGTCGATCTCGACCGTCACCGGTCCCGCGCTCGCGTTCTGCGCCGGTTCGGGGGTTCCGAGATCTTCATAGTCGATTGCAAACATGTTTGTCTCCGCGAGACCTATTGCCGCGTTCGTGCGCGGAAGTCTTCCCTGAAGTGTTTGAGCGCGCTGGTGACCGGGAATGGTGTCATGCCGCCCAGGCCGCACAGGGACCCCTGCAACATCGTCTCGCACAGCTCCTCGAGCTGGCGTACGTTCCGCTCGCTTTCCACTCCGCCGAGAATCCGATCGATCACCTCAACGCCGCGGGTCGAGCCGATCCGGCACGGCGTGCACTTGCCGCAGGACTCGACCGCGCAGAATTCCATGGCGTATCGTGCCATCCGGGCCATGTCGACCGAGTCATCGAACACAACGATGCCGCCGTGGCCGAGCAGCGCACCGATAGCGGCCAGCGCCTCGTAATCGATGGCAACATCAAACTGCGATGCGGGGATGTACGCGCCCAGCGGCCCACCCACTTGCACAGCACGAATCGGCCGTCCCGTAGCGGAGCCACCACCATAGTCATACAACAGCTCGCGCAGGGTTACGCCGAAAGCGCGCTCCACGAGACCGCCGCGCTTGATATTTCCGGCGAGTTGCAATGGCAGTGTGCCGCGCGACTTACCCATGCCGTAGTTCTTATAGAATTCCGCGCCCTTGTGGAGGATCACCGGCACGGTGCCGAGCGTCATGACGTTATTGACGATCGTCGGCTGACCGAACAGACCCTTGATCGCCGGGAGCGGTGGACGGACACGGATCTCGCCTCGCTTGCCTTCGAGACTCTCGAGCATCGAGGTCTCTTCGCCGCAGACATATGCGCCGGCACCGAGCCGGACTTCGAGATCGAAGCGCTTTCCGCTGCCCATCACGTCACTACCGAGGTAGCGCGACTGGTAAGCGGCCTGAATGGCGTTGTTCAAGGCGCGATAAGCGTGCGGATACTCAGCACGCAGGTAGATGTAGCCCTGCGTGGCACCCACCGCGACGCCCGCGATCGTCATGCCTTCGATCAGGGCAAGCGGATCGCCTTCCATCAACATGCGGTCGGAGAAGGTGCCGGAGTCGCCCTCGTCCGCGTTACAAGTGATGTACTTCTGGGCGGCCGGCTGCTCGAGGACGGTCTTCCACTTGATTCCAGTTGGAAACGCAGCGCCACCCCGACCGCGCAGGCCGGAGTCGAGTACCGCTTGCACGATCTCATGCGGGGTCATGGCGAGAGCTCGACGCAGGCCCTGGTAGCCGTCATTCGCCACATAGTCCGCAACGCTCACCGGGTCGATGATCCCGACCCGTGCAAAAGTCAGACGCTGTTGGCTCGCGAACCACGGAAGTTTGTCGGTCAAGCCGAGAGCGAGCGAATGCTGGCCACCTTGGAGGAAATCGGCGGCGAACAGGCCAGGCACGTCTTCTGGCGTAACGGGTCCGTAAGCAACACGCCCGTTGGATGTGACGACCTCCACGAGGGGCTCGAGCCAGAAAGCACCACGGGAGCCGTTGCGAATCAGGCGGAGATCGATTCCGCGTGCCGAGGCCTCTTTGACCATCGCGTCCGCGACATCTTCCGCGCCCAGTGAGAGAGCGCTGGCGTCACACGGAACATAGACAGTGATCGGGTCGCTCATGACTTCTCGCGCCCCTGTTCCTTGGCAATCATCTTGTCGAAGCGCTCCGGATTGAGACGACCGTAGAGACGGCCGTCGACCATGGCCGCAGGAGAGCAGGCGCAATTACCGAGGCAGTAGATCGGCTCCAGCGAGAACTCGCCGTCCGCGGTGGTCTCGTGAAAGTCCACCCCGAGTTTGCGCTTGGCGTGCTCGGCAAGGCCCTCGGCGCCCAACGCCTGACATGACTCGGCGCGACAGAGGCTCACGACATGCTTGCCCGGAGGAGTCCGTCGAAAGTAATGGTAGAAAGTGACTACACCGTGGACTTCGGCGCGCGAGATATTCAGACCCTGCGCAACCAAAGGAACCGCACCCTCCGGAACGTATCCCAGGGCGGCCTGGATAGCGTGCAGCACCTCGAGGAGCGGACCCGGACGGCCCTTGAGATCCGCGACGATACGGCGGACGGTATCGGAATAAGTGGCTGATAATGTAGGTGTCATGCGGCATTGATCCTAATCCAAGCGCCCCCTGTTGCCGTATATGTGCCGGACTACATATCTGGCGGGGGCCGGACTGGTGTTCAATTCGCGCGACGCCCGTACAATTCAATGAATTAGGCACTGCCACACCCTGCCGAGACGACTTTTGACATGCAATTGAACCGCTTCGACCTCAACCTGCTCATCGCGCTCGACGCGCTGCTTCACGAGAAGAATGTGACGCGAGCCGCGGAACGGGTGTTCGTATCCCAGCCCGCCATGAGCGCGGCGCTGCAGAAGCTGCGTGAATATTTCAATGATCAGCTATTGGTCAGGGTCGGACGCGACATGGAGCTGACACCCAGGGGACTGTCGCTGGTCGAGCCTGTGCGGGAGGCACTGCTGCGCATTCAGGCGACGTTGGGTACGCAGCCCACGTTCGACCCCGGCACGGTACGGCGCACGTTCACACTCATCGTATCGGCGGACGCGTTGTTGCGAGTCATGCCGTCCGTGTTCAGACGGCTGGCAAAGGAAGCACCGGGCATCACCTGTCACGTCGAGCACTTCTCCGACACGACTCTCTCCCGACTCGAGTACGGCGACGCGGACATCTACCTGGGCTTGAACAGCCTGCGGTTGTTTGGTCTGAAAGCGTTTCCCGACACCCTGAGGATGACCGATCTCAGGGCGGTACGTTGGGTCGCCCTGGTAGCGAAGGATCACCCCACGGTGGAGGATACGATTACCGAGGCGCAGTACCTCGCCCTACCCCACATTTTCGGGTGGCCGAGCGGGCACACGTTGCAGTTGGAGGAAATGGTACGCCGCCTCAGCAACGCCGAGATCGACGTGCGTGCGACGACACCGGGGCTGTTGGAAATTCCGTTCCTGTTGGAAGGGACTCAGTCGGTCGCCACGCTGCCCGAGCACCTGGCGAGAACCCTGGCGAAAGTGGCAGCGGTCAAGGTGTTACCGCTGCCATTCAATACGCCGGAGACCCGTGAAGTCGTGATCTGGCACAAGCGAAATGAGCCGGACCCCGGACACGCCTGGCTGCGTGACGTGATCATCGGGGTGGCGAAAGAGAGTTGACTCGAGCCCCAGCTCACCCCTTCAGAATCTTCGCATGATGGACCAGGTGATCCTGCATGAACGTCGAGATGAAGTAGTAGCCGTGGTCATACCCTTCGTGCCGCCGCAGCTGCAGCGGGTAACCGACCTTGCGGGCGGCCTCTTCGAACAGATGCGGATGCAACTGGGTTTGCAGGAACTGGTCGGACAACCCCTGGTCGATCAGAATGGGCGGCCGGCGCGCAGCATCCTTCACCTGGGCGACCAACTCGGTGGCGTCGTAGCTCGCCCACTGTCCACGATCGGGGCCCAGGTAGCCGGAAAATGCCTTCTGTCCCCAGGGGCACTGGCTGGGCGCCGCGATGGGCGCGAACGCTGAGACCGAGCGGTAGCGATCCGGATTCTTGAAGGCAATGGTGAGCGCTCCATGTCCGCCCATGGAGTGCCCGAAAATCCCGGTGCGGTTCGGATCGGCTGGGAATTGCGCTTCGACCAGCGCGCGCAGCTCCTGAGTCACATACGTATACATGCGGTAGTGCCGCGACCAGGGCTCGACCGTGGCGTCCAGGTAGAAACCCGCCCCGATTCCGAAATCCCACGCATCGCCATCGCCCGGAAGCTTGACGCCCCGCGGACTGGTGTCGGGCGCGACGAGCATGATCCCGAGCTCCGCGGCAACACGCTGCGCACCCGCCTTGATCATGAAAGTCTCTTCGGTGCAGGTCAGCCCCGCGAGGTAATACAGCACCGGAAGCTTGCCCGACTGCGCCTGCGGAGGCGTGAAGACCGAGAATTTCATGGAGCACGCGGTGCTCGCGGCTTCGTGCTTGTAAAAGCCCACCGTGCCATTGAAGCAACGGTGTTGGCTGACGACTTCGAACGGTATGACTGCCATGACGCTTCACCGATCCTGCTTGAAAGAAGGGAACTCACCCCGGTCGTCCCGGGCTGCCGAGTCTAGCACCGGCGCCAGCAAGCTCCGGCCCCAACGGGGAACATTAGTGGTGTAATGCCCCGACTGTTCCCATTCGTAACACTTCACCGTGCCCCACCCATACCAGGCCCCTCTCGCCCTCGTGCGTCTCGCCTTGAACCAGGCCGCGGAAATCTCCGGAGCTCGCACTTTGCCTGGCTACGACGACGTCCTGACCGATCTCGCCGAGCCCATCCTCGAAAACGCCGCACGCTTCGCCGGCGACGTGCTATCACCTTTGAATCCGGTCGGTGATCGAACACCGTCGCACTGCGACACCAACGGCGTAGTAACCCCGCCGGGCTTTGTCGAGGCCTACAGGCGATTTCGCGAGGACGGTTGGGTGTCGCTCGCCACCCCCGTCGAGCATGGCGGGCAGGGATTGCCGACACTCCTTTCGGCTGCCGTGACGGAGATGTGGGGTGGCGCGAATCTCGCGTTTGCAATGTGCCCTGAGGTGGCTGTTGGTGCGCTCGGTGCGTTGGAATTGCACGCACCCTCGGAATTGGTCGAGACCTACGCGGCCCGCATCTCCAGCGGCGAATGGGCAAGCGCCATGTGCCTGACCGAACCCCAGGCGGGGTCGGACCTCTCGACTTTGCGAACGCGCGCGGAACCTGATGGTGAGGCCTGGCGCCTTTACGGCCGTAAGATCTACATCTCGTGGGGGGACCACGACCTCACGGACAACATCGTGCACTTCGTACTAGCGCGGACGCCGGATGCGCCGGC
>DAITMW010000308.1:0-8963 GCA_036834945.1 Steroidobacteraceae bacterium | reverse complement strand
TCTACTACGCCTACGGCGCGGCGGTCAGCGAGGTTGCGGTCGATACGCTGACCGGGGAAACGCAGCTGCTGCGTGTCGATATCCTTCATGATGCCGGGAAGTCGCTCAACCCCGCCATCGACCTCGGTCAGATCGAGGGAGGGTTCCTGCAGGGAGTGGGCTGGCTCACTTCGGAAGAGTTGTGGTGGAACGAGCAAGGTGAGCTGCGGACCCACGCACCTTCGACCTACAAGATTCCGACCGCGCGGGATTGGCCACCGCATTGGCGCGTAGAGCTGTTGGATGGACGGCCTAACAGTGAGGAGACGATCTATCGATCCAAGGCGGTGGGTGAGCCACCCCTGATGCTCGCGATTTCCGTGCTCATGGCGATTCGCGACGCCATCGCCAGTTGCGGCCAGTCGCGGGCGCTGCCGGACCTGGTCGCGCCGGCGACGCCGGAGGCGGTGTTGCGTTGTCTCGAGAACATCGATGCGGGGTCCATCGAATACCGGGTTGCGGCTGTTGATGCGGAGGTTGACGCAGTCATCGCAGGAGGTGACGGTGACTAAGCTGCCGCGCGAGTGGGTGCCTGCCGTCGTGCAGATCTTGGAGCGCGAGCCCGCTGTTGTTCGTATCGTTGTTGCCGAGGCTCACGGTTCCGTGCCGCGGGAGCCGGGCGCGTTCATGCTGGTTGGGCGTGCTGGCGTAGAGGGCACGATTGGTGGAGGGAGACTCGAGTGGGAGTCGATTGCAGCAGCGCGTGAGTTGCTGGACGAGGCTTCGGTCGCGGGCCGTTTGAACAAGGTCGTGCTGGGCGCGGACCTTGGGCAGTGTTGCGGGGGCGTGGTTCGGGTTTGGTTGGAGCGGTTTACGCGGGGCGATGTGGGGCTGCTGCGCCTGGCAGCCGAGGCTGGCGCGCGGGGGCGTGCGGTATTGCGCAGCACGGCCAAGGGAGCTCGCATCGAGCGACATCTTTTGTCGGGGGACGACGCTGAGGCGATAGACCATGAGTCGCGGTGCGATGCTAGCGCAGATGCGCAGGCAGCCTTGCTGTTGCGCAGTCCCCGTGAGAGCGCGCATCCGCAGGTCGTGAGTAGCGCTTCGGGCGAGGTCAGCTTTCTCGAGCGACTGGATGATCGGTTTCCGGCGCTCTGGTTGTTCGGCGCCGGCCATGTAGGACAGGCGCTGGCGCGGATTCTGGCAGAGCTGCCGTTGCGGTTGACGTGGATCGATTCGCGGACCGAGTTGTTCCCGGCCGTGATCCCTGAAGGCGTGCGGGTTCGGCGCGATGCCGACTCGCTTGCGACAGTGGCCGATGCGCCGCCTGGCGCCTACTTTCTGGTGATGACGCATAGTCATCCGCTGGACTACGCCTTGTGTCAGGCCGTCCTGGAGCGCAACGACTTCGCCTGGCTGGGGCTCATTGGGTCGGAGAGCAAGGCTGCGCGATTCCGCTCACGCCTGCGGCGGGCGGGGGTGGCGCAGGAGGTGATCGGGAGGATGGTTTGCCCGATCGGAATCGAAGGGATCGACAGCAAGTGGCCATCGGCGATCGCGGTTGGGGTGGCCGCGCAGATGATGCAGCAGATTTCCGCGGCACCGCTGGCGCGCGGACCGGCCGAGCCTCCTAGACCAGGGCGCGCCGCGACGACGGCCGATTGCAACGGCGAGAACTGTTCGACTTGCGGTACGGGACCGGGGCGGTGACTCCTTCGTGACAGCCTACCTGTTGGACTGGTGCGGCCTGCTGGTTCGGTGGCTGCACATCATCGCGGGCATCGCCTGGATCGGGTCGTCATTCTATTTCGTGTGGCTCGACAACTCCCTCGAGCCGCTCGGCGAGCGTGAGCCACCCGACCCACGGGTCGCCGGGGAGCTCTGGGCCGTTCACGGCGGTGGGTTTTACCGGTCGCGCAAGTATCGCGTCGCACCGGAGGTGTTGCCGCCGACGTTGCACTGGTTCTACTGGGAGGCCTACACAACATGGCTTTCCGGCTTTGCCCTGCTGGGCTTGTTGTATTTCCTCAGGGCCGAGGCTTATCTCATCGATCCCGCGGTGCTCGCGCTGAGCAAGTCGGCGGCGATCGGGATCGCCCTGGCAGTGATAGTCGGCAGTTGGCTCATTTATGACGGGCTGTGCCGGTCGCCGCTAGGGCGGAAGCCGCGCGCGTTGGCCGTTTCGATAGCCATTGTGACCGCCGTCGAGGCCTGGGCCCTGTGCCAGATCTTCAGCGGCCGTGGTGCCTTCATGGTGTTCGGCGCGGCGATCGGCTCGATCATGGTGGCGAACGTGTTATTCGTCATCATTCCAGGCCAGCGGGAGCTGGTGCTCGCGAAGCGCGAAGGCCGTGAGCCTGACGCAGCCCCCGGCTTGCGCGGCAAGCAGCGGTCCGTTCACAACACGTACTTCACCTTACCGGTGTTGTTCGTGATGATCAGCAACCACTACGCGATGACCTATGGTGCGCGCTACAACTGGCTCGTGCTCATCGCGATGAGTTTTGCGGGCGCCTGCATCAGGGGCTGGTTCGTCGCCCGCCACAAGCCTGAAGGGCGGCATGGGGTGGCCGCGGCCATGCCGGCGGTGTTGGGGGCAGTGACGCTTGCCGGCCTGGTGGTCGCGCTCGCCCCGGAAGGGTCACCGACCGGAGTCGCGCCCACAGTTGACGCAGCGCAGGTGCAGTCGATCGTGACCCAGCGCTGTGTTCCCTGCCACAGCACGAGCCCGACGCAGGCAGGCTTCAATGCACCACCCAATGGCATCGTTCTCGAGACGCTCGACGAGTTGCGAGCCCATCTGCCGGAAATCCAGAAACAGGTCTCGCTGCGCGCCATGCCTCTCGGTAACCTTACGGGGATGACCGAGGATGAGCGTGCGAAGTTGCTGATGTGGGTCGGCCATGGCGGCGCCGTGGGGCGGAGTCCTTGATTACACTGCAGGAGTTGAACTCGTTGCCGGTCGAGAGATTCGTCGCCCTCCTGGGCGCGATCTTTGAGCATTCGCCCTGGGTGGCGGAGCGGGCGGCGTCGGCGCGTCCTTTCGGTTCCCGCGCGGAGTTGCTCGATGAGATGCGCTCTGTCGTGGGGCGGGCCTCGCCGGACGAGCAACTTGCGTTGATCCGGGCACATCCGCAGCTGGGAGCACGCGGGCGTACCCGCGCGCAGCTGACGGAGGCTTCCGCTCAGGAGCAGCGCCGTGCCGGTCTCGATGCTTGCACCGACGTCGAATTCGACCGATTGATGCAGCTGAATGCCCGCTATGTAGAAAAATTCTCATTTCCGTTTATTCTGGCGGTGCGGGGGCATACGCCGGACTCCATTCTCGCGGCGCTTCAGAACCGCTTGAATAACAACGTCACGTCCGAGCGGCACGCCGCGTTGACACAGATCGGTCTGATAGGTGGCTATCGCCTGGAAGACGTCGTGGAGCCTTAAAAACAACCATGCTGCAACGCCTGTTCGACCTCCGTGGCCATGGGACCACGGTCCGCATCGAAGTGTTCGCCGGTCTCACCACGTTTCTGACCATGGCCTATATCGTCGTGGTCAATCCACTGATACTGGGTGCCGCTGGCCTGCCGATCGCAGGGGTTGCGGTGGCGACATGCCTGTCCGCCGGTTTCGGCAGCATTCTCATGGGGCTGCTATCCAACTATCCGCTGGCGCTGGCTCCCGGGATGGGTTTGAACGCCTATTTCACCTACACCGTCGTCAAGGGCATGGGACTCCCGTGGCAAACGGCGTTGGGCTGCGTGTTCATCTCCGGTGTTGCGTTCCTGCTGTTGACACTCGCGGGTGTGCGCCGGTTGATCATCCGGGCATTGCCGCGCTCCCTGTTTGCCGCTGTCGGCGGGGGTATCGGCATATTCATTGCCTTCATTGGCCTGAGGGACGCGGGAATCATTGTCGCCGACCAGGGTACCGTCGTGGGTCTGGGTAAGCTGACCGCCCCGGCGACGGCGCTGTCGATCTTCGGCCTGCTCCTGATTGCCTCGCTGCAGGCCCGGGCGGTGAACGGTGCCATGTTGATCGGCATCCTGGTGACGGCCGTGCTGGCGTGGGTTCTGGGCCTGTCGCACTTCGCGCCGGCGGCCTACAGTCTGACGGACCTCGGCTCGACGGCTTTCAAGCTCGACATACCCGCGGCCCTGAATCTGCGGGGCGGGGTCGGTCTGTCGCTGGTCGAGATCGTCTTTGTTTTCCTGTTCGTCGACATGTTCGACAACATCGGCACCCTGGTGGCGGTCACGAAACGCGCGGGTCTCGTTGCCCCGGATGGCTCCGTACCGCGCATGAACCGTATCCTGTTGGCGGATTCGATCTCGATGTTGGTGGGGGCGCTCGCGGGCACCAGCCCGGTCACCAGTTACATTGAAAGTGCTTCGGGAGTCGCCGTGGGCGGCCGCACCGGGTTGACCAGCATCGTGGTCGGCATCCTGTTTCTCTGTACGCTGTTCTTCGCGCCGATCGTGCAGGCCATTCCGGCCATCGCGACGGCGCCTGCCTTGATCCTGGTCGGCGCACTGATGATGGGCGCGCTGACCGAAGTGGAGTGGAGTCATCCCGGGGAGGCGATCCCGGCCTTTCTGACGGTGATCACCATCCCGTTGAGCTATTCGATTGCCAACGGGCTCGCCTTCGGCATCACGAGTTACGCGGTGTTGAAGCTCGTCCGGGGAGAGGGCCGCGCGAGTGAGTGGCTGGTCTACCTGTTGGCGGCGCTGTGCGTGGCGCGCTTCATTTACCTGGCTTGACCGGCCCGTCGAAGAAATCTTCCCGCACGGGCTTGTGTTTGAGGATCTCCTCGCGCGTCAGCCCCTGGATCTCGTGGGGGAATACCAGCCAACTGTCCGTGGCCCGCACGTAGTAGTCGGGCACGAGAGCACTGCGATTGCGGGTCGGCTTGTAATAGACGGTGGCAATGCGGATTTTACCGGGCAGGTTGCGACGGCAGCGGCGTGTCAGCTCGGAGATCACCGCCTCCAGGCTGCGCCCCGAATCGAACACGTCATCGACGATGAGGAGCTCATCCTCGTAGGTGAGGCGCGACACCAGGTAGTCGGTGGCATGGACGCGGACCGTTTTGCTCTGGGTGTCGATCCCGGTGTAGGAGGAGGTACGGATCGGGATGTGGTCCGTGTGTATGCCGTGATACTCGAGCACTTCCTGCACGGTGATACCGATTGGTGCGCCGCCACGCCACATGGCTACCAGGAAGGTAGGGCGCAGGCCGCTGTGAACGATGAGCCTGGCGAGCTCCATGGAGTCGTGCAGGAGCGAGTCGGCCGAAATGAAGTGCTTTTCCATGGGGCCGGGATTATACGGCCCCACGGGGCGTCGGGGGTGTGAGAGGGGCGAGCTGTGAGGAGACCCGGGGTGTCAGGGGCCCCCGGGCGTCGTGGTCGGGCCCCTAGGCATCCGGGGCGACGTGGCCCCACAGGCTCTTGAATGCCATGGTCAGGAATTGCGTTGGCTCGCCCCAGGCGGGATTGATCCCTTTGGCCGGCTCCGTCTTCAGGGTCTCATCCGGGCCCAACCCCTTCATGAGGCACTTTATGAGGCGGTCATAGATGGTGAAGTAGCTGGCGCGCTGGGCCTGCAGGTCGGCTTTCGTCAGGATCGGGCCGTCCGCCGGAATGATCCGGGTATGGTCATCCGACAGCTTGATGAGGGTATCCAGGCCACCTACCAGCCCGGCGATCCAGCCCCCGGTCTGGTAGTCGATCACCGGCCAGCGGTCCGCGGAGACCACGCCTCCACCGATGAGTACGTTGGCCTCGCGCAGGAACACGTAAATGTCGCCGTCCGTGTGGGCCTGGGTCATGTGCCCGTACTCCACGGGCTCGGCGCCGATCTTCGTCTCCTCGCTCGAATAGAAGGTCTCGTTCGGGAGCGCCTTGGCAGGGAAAGGGCCGTAGGGGTCGGGGCGCCAGCTGACGTTGATCTTGCGGGTGAGCCACAGTTTCGTGTTGGTATGGGCGATGATTTTCGCGCCATCCTTGCCGAGGCGCTCGTTCGAGCCGGTCTGCTCGGGATGCCAGTGTGTGTTGAATAGCGTCGTCACGCGTTTCGTGGACGTTGCTTTCAAGGCGATCTTCACCAGCTCCTTCGAATGCTGCTCCAGGCCGCCGTCCACGAGGATCATGCCGTCGGGACCCTTGATGGCGACGACGTTGGCGCCCGCACCGGTGATGAGCACGATGTTGTCAGTTAGCGGGTGCGCCGCAATCGCGGTCTCGTGCGTGCTGGCGGCGGCAGCCGTGCGACCGCCTAGCGCGGCATAACACAGTGGCAGTCCGGCGGCGGTCCAAAGGGTAGAGTGGAAGAATTCGCGGCGATCGAGTCGGGTCATCAGCGTCAATCCGGTATTTACGCGGTGATTGTGCATGCCGGCCCCCCGCCAGGTGAAGCATATTTCACGCCCGTGCGCTGCGCGGTCATGGCATAGTCGAGCGATGACCCGCCGTCTCCTTGCGATTGCCCTCGTGCTTCTCCTGCAAGGCTGTGCGTCAACCCTGTCCTTGGTCGCGAATGGGCCAACGGAATTCGATCGCGTCGACCGGCACACCGACCTGGCCTACGGGCAGGGTCCGCGCCAGCGGCTGGACGTCTACTCACCGCTGCACGCGGTGAACCGCCCCGTTGTCGTCTTCTGGTACGGTGGCTCGTGGGTAAAAGGCAAGAAGTCACGCTACCGTTTCGTCGGAACGACGCTGGCCGAGCGAGGCATCGTCACGGTCATCCCGGACTACCGGCTCTATCCGCAGGTGCATTTCCCGGCGTTTGACGAGGACGGCGCTCACGCGGTCGCATGGGTAGAGCAGCACATACAGGAGTTCGGCGGCGACCCCCGCCACATCGTGTTGATGGGGCATTCCGCCGGTGGGCATACGGCGGCTTTCCTGGCTTTCAACCACGCGTTCCTGCGGAAATGCGGCGCCGATCCGCGCGACATTTCAGGGCTGGTGGGGCTTTCGGGGACTTATGTGTTGGTTCCCGGATCGGCCGAGGAGCGTGCCACCTTTCCTCCACCGTATACGGAGAAGGATTGGCAGCCCGTCCGCTTTGTCGATGCGCAGTCGCCCCCGACACTGCTGTTACATGGAAGCGATGACAAGGAGGTGCTACCCGAAGAAGCCGTTGAGCTGCGCGACGCAATGTTGCGCCAGCATCTGCGGGTGGAGCTGCACATTTACGAGCACCGCGGTCACGGCGACACGGTGGCCTCTTTCGCTCCCGTGGCGCGTTGGCGCACTCCCGCGGTGAAAGATGTCGTAGCGTTCGTGAAAGAAGTGACTACCCCTTCGGACACTGCGTCGCCGAAGAGTAAGCCGCATCCCGGGGATACAACGCAATCAGCTTACGCATCACCCCATTGGTCCAGCCAAAGCCGTCCTGCAGCGAATACTCACCACCTCCGCCTGAGCGCCCCGTCGTGACGACGTCATATTTCTCAACGAGCTTGCCGCTCTGGTTGTAGACACCGTTCACGTTGACCATCCATCGGCAGGCAACCGCCTCCGCGAGCGCTCCCTGTTCGTAGCGACGAAGCCCGCCGACCGCGATCCACTGAAGCGGTGCCCACCCGTTGGGAGCATCCCACTGTTCGCCGGTGCTCAACGGGGTCGTCACGATGCCGCCCTCGCGAAGTAACTCCGCGGAAACCACCTTCGCCACCGCCGCTGCCTGCTCGTTCGAGGCCACACCAAAAAACAACGGATAGGCCGTCGCGGCAGAAACGCGGGTGATCGGCATCGAACTTGTCCAACGGTAGTCGAGGTAAGCGCCTCGTGACGGATCCCACAGATACTTGTTCATGGCGTCGCGCCGTGCCGCCGCGCGTCGAGCGAATTCCTGTGTGCAGGCCGCATCGCCACGATGCTCGCAGCCCGACTGGATGGCGCTCTCCAGCCCGAACAGCAGGCTGTTGAGATCGACCGGTACGATCTCGGTCGTATCAATCGTGCTGCGGTTGTGCTCGTCGGCGAACCAGCGGGATCCGAAATCCCAGCCACTCTCCGCCGCGGCCCGGATGTCACGGTAAACCTCAGGTGCCGGTCGCCCGCTGCGACGGGCAAGCTCGGTATCCACACCGTAAGCCTCGTCGCGAGGCGTATCCCGATCGTCCCAAAACCGATTCAGTATCGAGCCATCGGCCATCGCCACGACATGCCGGTGTGCGCTGCCCTTGCGCAATCCCGTCGCGCCTTCCATCCAGAACGCGTACTCCGCGCGCAGCTGTGGCAGATACTCGGCATAGGCGGCACCCGGATCCGCGCCATCCCCGGCGAGCAGTCCGACCATCGCGAAAAAGAAAGGCGGTTGTGACCGACTCAGGTAGTACGTCCGCGTGCCGTTCGGAACGTGTCCGTACGTGTCAATCAGGTATGCGAAGTTGCGCACCATGTCGGTCAGCAGGTCCTTGCGCCCGCTCTCGGCCAGACCCAACATGGTGAAGTACGAATCCCAATAGTACAGCTCGCGGAAACGACCTCCGGGAACCACGTAAGGCTGTGGCAGGGGCAGCATTGACGAGTAGGGGGGTGCCGTGGGTGTGCGACGGGTGAGTTGGTCCCACAACTGGTCGATATGAGTCACGATCGAGACCCGTTCCGGGTGCGAGGTCGCCGAGGTGGCTACTTCAGGGCTCGTGAAGTGCCCGTCGACGAACTGCCGCAGTTCCTCCTTCGAGCTCGGATGAGCGGCGTGGTACTCCTCGAGAATCTTTTCCGGAGCCTCCTTGGGGAGCGCATCCGCGAATGTCTTGCCGTCAGGATAGAGACCTGCCGTTTGCACCGCGACGAACAGGTCTTTGAACAGAACCTGCGGTGGTGCAAGGGGCTGCCGCGGCTCGGCCCGCGGCAGCTCCCTGGGTTGGGTGCAGGCGGCAAGCAGCAGCGCCGCCAGTGCGGGCAGTGCCCGCACCTCTCGCAGAGCTTCGGCTCGCATTAGAACTTGTACCGCAGCTGCACCGTGACCTC
>DAITMW010000307.1:1502-8979 GCA_036834945.1 Steroidobacteraceae bacterium | reverse complement strand
CGCTCCGGTCGCCCCGCGTCGCGCCCCTGGCGCTTCTCGGGATTTCCTCCGCTGCGCTCCGGTCAGAAGTCCGATCAATCAACATTCAGCCCTCGTCTCAAACAATCTTGCCGAGCTCGCGCACGTGACCCCACAGGCCGCGGTACGCATTCGCCAGGAACTGGTGCGGGTCGCCCCACTTCGCGTTGAATTCCTTCGTCGGCGGGTCGGCCGCCAGGTCGTCCGTGCCAACGCCGTGACGCATGAGATCGATGAGTCGCTCCCGTAAGGTCACCAACATCTCCGTCTGTGCCTGCAGGTCGGCATAGGTCTGCACAGGACCAATGCCTGGAACGATCTTCGTATCCTTGTTGGCAATCCCCGTCAGCGCCTTCGACGCATCCGCCATGCCTCCGATCCAGCCTCCGGTGGTGTAGTCGAGGATCGGATAACTGCCAACTGAGACGAGTCCGCCCGCGACGAGTACGTTCGCCTTCGGGAAAAACACGTAGATATCGCCATCCGTGTGCGCACGGGGCAGATAGCCGTAAACCACCTCTTCCCCGTTCGTCGTCAGCTTGCCCGAGTTATAGAAGGTCTCGGTGGGCCAGGCGGCTTTGGGTCGCGGGGTGTAGTGCTTGTTGTCCTGCCACTCGCAGTAGAAATCCGCTCCGAGCCACAGCTTCGTGTTCTCGTGGGCAACGATCTTGACCTTTTCCTTGCCGAAGCGCTCGTTGCCGCCGGTGTGATCCCAATGCCAGTGGGTGTTGATCAGGGTGTGGATCTGCTTGCCGCCCGGCAGCTTTTGCACGGCCCGCAGGAGATCCTTGGAGCTCTCCTCCACCCCGCTATCGACCAGCAGGACGCCGTCCGAGCCGGTGAGCGCAACCACGTTGCCCCCCGCACCCGTGATCTGCACGATGTGGTCGGACAAAGGTACGACCGCTATGGGCTCCGACCTGGAGCCGGCGAACGCCCGGAACGAAAGCGAGGCCCCGGCGGCGCCGGCTAAGGCGGCTTTCAAAAAGCTTCGGCGATCCGACTCGATCAACACAGGAATACACCCCTCACATGGGTCATTAGAACGTATCTTTTCCCTTGTGCGTCAATGATTCGTGCGTGGACGTCCATTTTTGAACAGGTCTAGGACGGGACCTCGAGAGCTCACGCTCCCGGCCGTTTCAATGACGCGCCAGAAATAATCGACTCAGCATTATTTCCATGCCGTCACAAATGATTTTTGACCTGACCCTCTAATCTTCACCGCTCCCCACGGACAAACTGATCTGCTAAACCTATGAGGCGGCGGTGGGCTGCGGACGGAGAAGATAAAACGATGACGGCAGCCGCTCCCGGTATTCAGCGCTCGCAATGGCGGGTGATCATCCTTTCGAGCCTCGGCGGCGCGCTCGAGTTCTACGATTTCGTCATCTACAGCATGTTCGCCCAGTACATCGGGGCGGCCTTCTTCCCGGCGACCAGCCAGCTCGATTCGCTGATGTACTCCTTCTCAGTGTTCGCGGTCGGCTACCTCGCCCGGCCCCTGGGCGGAGTGGTCTTCAGCCACTTTGGCGACAAGTACGGCCGCCGGCGGGTCTTCATCGTCTCCATTCTCGCGATGTCCGCGGCCACGATCTGCATGGGCCTGCTCCCCACGCACGCCAAAATCGGCAGCGCCGCCTCGATTCTGATGGTGTGCCTGCGCTTGATCCAAGGCTTCAGCTTGGGCGGAGAGTTGCCGGGGGCCATTACCTTCGTGGTCGAAACGGCGCCACGAACGGCCGGCTTCGCCGCCGGTTTCATCTTTTTCTGCGTGAACTCGGGTGTGGCCCTGGCCTCCGGGCTGAGCCTGGTCGTTCACGAAACGCTGGCGGAGCCGGACATCGCCGCCTGGGGCTGGCGCATCGGCTTTCTGTTCGGCGGCTTCCTGGGGTTGATCAGCTTCTGGCTGCGCCTGTCGCTGGAGGAAACCCCCGAATTTCAGCTCCTGCGCAAAGGTGCCGCGGCGAAGGTGCCCTTCGTGGAGTTACTGCGCTCGCATCCCGCGCAAGTGCTTACCGGCATTTCCGCGATGGTTGCCACGGCGGGCTTCAATGGCCTGCTGTTCGCAATGCCGGCCTTTCTGCCGCGAGTGATGGGTTACTCGGCGGTCGAGGCCATCCAGGCCCAGAATGTCTGCCTCGTGATCCTCTCGTTCGGCCTTCTGACGGCTGCCTGGCTCGGCGACCGGATTCCACGTCGTTGGATTCTCGGCACCGGAGGACTGGTGCTGTTGGTGTTGAGCATTCCGTTCTTCACCGCCGCCGCCAACCACACCGTGAGCCTGCTCCTCCTCTTCGCCTTCGCCGGCGTTGCTGCATCGCTGGTCAACGGCCCCATGTGCGGTGTGGCGGCGGATCTGTATCCGACTCGCATCCGCTTCAGCGGCGTGGCGATCTCGTTCAACCTGGCATTCTCCATATTCAGCGGTATCGCACCGCTGGCCGCGACCTTCCTGGTGGCGAAAACGGGCTCCCCGATCGGTCCCGCCTACTACATGTGCTTCTGCGCATTGTTAACTCTGATCGGGTCGTTGTTCCTACATCGGTACGATGGACGCATCCTGCACGACAGCATTGCACCCGAGCGTACCGCCGAGGCGACATCTTTTCCGGCCCAGTGAAAATCCTTTGGCCCGTCGATGGCTGCCCAACAGGCGGTTGGAGGCCATAGTAGACGGACAATCGTTCGATTGCTTAATTCTCGGAGAGTTGAAGAGTGAAAACTGCTGCCGCTATCGCGGAGATCTTGAAGCGGGAGGGCATCGATGTCCTGTTCGGGTACCCGCGCAATCAATTGCTGGAAGCGGCCGCTAGCGCGGATATCCGAACTGTCATCGTGCGCCAGGAGCGCATCGGCGTGCACATGGCGGATGCAGTATCGCGTCTGACGCGTGGCAAGCTCATGGGCGCCTTCTGCATGCAGCACGGCCCCGGCGCCGAGAACGCCTACGGCGGCGTAGCGCAGGCGTACGGCGATTCCGTACCGGTGCTGGTGTTGCCGGCGGGCTACCCGCGCCGTCTTGCTCACGTGCCTTTCAACTTCAACTCAACCCTGCAGATGGCCGGTGTCTCCAAACACGCGGAGCCCGTTACCGTGGGCGCCGAGGTGCCGAACATCTTCCGCCGCGCATTCACACAGCTGCGCAATGGCCGGCCGCAGCCGGTTGTAGTCGAGATCCCCTACGACTCCTTCGACGACGAAGTGCCGGAGCCTCTCAACTACACTCCAGTCGTCCGCACGCGTTCCGGCCCGGACCCGGAGGATGTGGTCAAGTGCGCCGACGTGTTGATGAAGGCCAGGCGGCCCGTGATCTATGCCGGCCAGGGCATCCACTGGTCCGAAGCCTACAAGGAGCTGCAGGAGTTGGCAGAGCTGCTCGCCATCCCTGTCTGCACCAGCTTGCCGGGCAAGAGCTCGTTCAACGAGACCCACCCGCTCGCGCTGGGCTCGGGCGGTAACGCACACCCGAAGACTGTTCCGCACTTCCTGCGCAACTCCGACGTCATCTTCGGTGTTGGTTGCAGCTTCTCCGAATCGCCGTTCGCGAGCGCGATGCCAACCGGCAAGACCGTCATTCACGCGACGCTCGACCCCGTTGACCTCAACAAGGCCGTAATCGCACAGTACGGCCTCGTGGGCGATGCGAAGCTCACCCTGCAGGCACTCATCGCCGCCTGCCGCAAGCACGTCACGTCGAACCGCGACTGGTCCGCCGTCACCGCGGAGATCGAGAAGGTCAGCGCGGAGCACATGAAAGAATGGCTCCCGCGCCTCACCTCCGACCAGGAGCCCATGACGCCGTATCGCGTCTTGTGGGATCTGCAACACACGGTCGACGTCGCCAACACAATCATCACCCATGACGCCGGCAGCCCGCGCGACCAGCTGATGCCCTTCTGGAAGACGACTACGCCGTTGTCGTACATCGGCTGGGGCAAGACGACGCAGTTGGGTTACGGGCTGGGCCTGGCGATGGGCGCGAAACTGGTTCACCCCGACAAGCTCTGTATCAACGTCTGGGGCGATGCCGCCATCGGCTTCACCGGCACGGACTTCGAGACGGCGGTGCGCGAGCGCCTGCCGATCCTGTCGATCCTCCTGAACAACTCCTCCATGGCCATCGAGCTGGCGGTGATGCCGAAAGCGACCGAGAAGTATCGCGCTACGGACATCTCCGGCGACTACGCGGCCATGGCCCGCGCGTTCGGCGGCTATGGCGAGCGGGTCACGTCCGTGCAGGAGATCATCCCGGCCATCAAGCGCGGCATCGCGCAGACGAAGGCCGGCAAGCCGGCGTTGCTGGAGTTCATCACCTGCCAGGAAACGCGCCTCTCGAAGTACTGAAAATTCGCTAACATCGCGTGACGGGTTCGGGGATCTGAAAGCCGCGCCTTTCAGACCCCATCATCAAAAGCGCCGCAGGCGACTTTTGATCATCGGATCAGGGGAACGAAAGCCGCGCCTTTCGGCTCCCCGTCATCAAAAGCGCCGCAGGCGACTTTTGATCATCGAATAAGGGGGTCAGTCTCACGATGTTCCATAGCGTCAACTCCGCGAAGCGGCGGTCCATTGCTGTCCGCCGCTTCGGTCTTTCTCGCTTCGCACTCTTCGTTTCGTCCGCCGCCCTGCCCTTGATCGCGGCCGCCCAACCGGTCGCTTCCGGCGCCGCCCCTGCCTTTCCCCCCAAGGAGCTCGTTGCGCCAGCCGCGAACGACTGGGCGACCAACGGAGGCAACCTCTACAACCAGCGCTACTCGTCGCTGTCAGCCATCAACCGCGACAACGTCAAAAACCTCAAGGGCGTCTGGCGTACCCACCTCAACGGCTCCGGCATCGGCGCGCAATACTCCGGGCAAGGCCAGCCGATCGTTTATGACGGGGTGATCTACATCGTCACCGGCAATGACGATGTCTTCGCGTTGGACGTCAAAACCGGCGCCGCACTCTGGAATTACCAGGCAAAGCTCGACTCCAATCGGGTGCGCGTGTGCTGCGGATGGATCAGCCGCGGCGTTGGCCTCGGTGCGGGGAAGGTCTTCCTGGGTCAACTCGACGCGAAACTGGTGGCGCTCGACCAGCACACCGGTAAGGTCGCCTGGTCAACCCAGGCGCAGGACCCCCTGCAGGGATACAGCATCGTCGGAGCGCCGCTCTACTACGACGGCATGGTCATCGTGGGCCTCGGTGGCGCCGACATGGGCATCCGCGGCCAGATCAAGGCGTTCGACGCCAAGAACGGCAAGCCCCTCTGGACGTTCTACACGATCCCCGCGCCAGGGGAATTCGGCAGCAACACCTGGCCGGCCAACAGCGACATCTGGAAATATGGCGGCGCCTCGGTATGGCAAACACCCGCCGTCGATCCCGAGCTGGGCCTGATCTACTTCTCAACCGGCAATGCCGGCTCGACCTATAACGGCGGCACGCGCCCCGGAGACAACCTGTTCACGGCCTCGATCCTGGCCATCGAGGCCAAGACCGGAAAATACCGCTGGCACTTCCAACAAGTACACCACGACATCTGGGACTACGACTCCCCCAACCCGGTGATCCTGTTCGACGCGCTCTACGGAGGCAAAACGCGCAAGGCCGTGGCCGAGGTGTCGAAAACGGGCTGGGTCTACATTCTCGACCGCGCTACCGGCAAACCGCTGCTCGGTATCGATGAGAAGCCGGTCCCCCAGGAGCCACACCAAGCCACCGCGGCGACCCAACCTTACCCGGTGGGTGACGCGGTCGTGCCGCAGTCGCTCGATATCGCCCCCGAGGGACAGGAGCTCATCAACGGCGGACGCATCTTCACCCCATACTGGGACAAGCCGGTGTCCTACCGGCCGCAAATGGGCGTCAACTGGCCCCCGAGCTCCTACGACCCCGCGACGAACCTGATGTACCTGTGCGCCATCGACCACGTGGGCACCTCGTTCAGCGACACCAAGGGCGACGCGAAAGACTTCGACAAACCCACATTCGACGGCATGTGGAACAAAGGCGGCGCCGGCTACTCCGGAGTCGCCGGCCGCGGCATCTTCGCCGCCATGGACCTGAAAACGAACCGCCTCGTCTGGCGCCAACAGTGGCGCGACGACTGCTGGAGCGGCTCGCTCACGACTGCGGGCGGCCTTGTGTTCGTTGGCCGCAGTGACGGCCGCCTGACCGCACTCGACAGCCGCAACGGCGACCGCCTGTGGCAATTCCAGACGGACTCCGGGGTCAACGCCCCTGCCAGCACTTTCGAGTACGAGGGACAGCAGTACGTCGTCGTCCTTTCCGCCGGCACGCTCTTCGCCGCCGGCGCGAAGAAAGGCGACAGCGTCTGGCTCTTCTCCACGACCGGCACACTCGAGTCCTTCCCGATTTCAGTCGGTCGCCCCAACGCCCTGCTTTATGGCGGCCACGAGCCCCAGATCACCTTCGCGCCCGGCGACCCGGACCTCCCCAACGGCAAGAAGCTCTTCCACACCTTCTGCACGGCTTGCCACGGCGACACCGGTCTCGGCAGCCACGGCGGCGCGAACCTCCAAAACGCTTCGAAGGACGCCAAGTTCGTGATCACCACCGCGACCACGGGCCGCGGTGACATGCCCTCCTTCAAGGGCGTCCTGACGCCCGAACAATTTCGCGACGTCGCGGGTTACATCACCACGGATCTGTTTCCGTCCCACTGATAGCGGAGAAAACCTGACATGTGGCATGAGTTGCTGATCATTGTTCTGGTCGTCTTCGCGGTGCTCGTGATCCGCTTCTACTCCCGCCGTAAAAACGGACGCTAACTCCAGACGTCCGCGCCACCACGCGAACTCACCTCGTTGACTCACCGTGTTATCTCTCACGGTGAGTCATTGAATTTCTTCATAAAAATCGCAAATTTGAGAGTAGATTCCCGCGCGCGCTGTCGTCTATAGTCATCCCACCCCAACGGCACAAGGAAGCGTTCAGATGGCAGCAGCAATCCAACTTGACCCGTGTCGCGATGAAATCAGTGGCGAGACCTACCTGCCGAGCAGGATTGCCGGCAAGTCGAGCGATGGCGGAGGTGGTATGGACAATGTTTTGCAGCGACTCGGCGCAGTCGAGTCGTCCGTGTCGGCGATTCGGGTGGAGGTCGGCGGCATCGCCGCCCAGCTTCCACACCTGGCGACGAAAGAGAACCTGAAGGAAGTCAAAGGTCAGGTCAGCGCCATTGCCGCACAGCTTCCACACCTCGCGACGAAAGAGGAGCTGAAGGAGGTCAAAGGCCAGGTCGCCGCCATTGCCGCCCAGATCCCCCATCTGGCGACGAAAGAAGACTTCGGTCACCTGCGAGCCGCCATAAGTGGAATGGAAACGAGGTTGATCAAATGGTTTATCGCAACTTCCATCGCCGTGGCAGGATTGGCCTTTGCGATCGCGAAGCTCGTGCATTAGCGTCCAGCAACCTGACTACAACGCAACAGGGCTGAGTTATGGGAATATT
>DAITMW010000307.1:0-1402 GCA_036834945.1 Steroidobacteraceae bacterium | reverse complement strand
GCCTAGTTGGTCAGCGCCCCACCCGTGCCGCGAGTCGACTTGTTGAGCGTCCCCTCGAACTCGATCGGCGGCTTGCCCGTAGCCGCGACGATATAGCCCTTGAGCAAAGCCATGGTGTCATCATGCTTGACGTGCTCAGGCTCGAGGAACGCACGCGGGTGGCGCCCAGCCGCGTAGTCAATGGGCGTCAGCCCCTTCGAGTCCTTGGGCTGTAGTTCAGCCCCATCCGCGACAAGCACTTTGACCGCATCATTCCAACCATGCTCCGCGGCACTGTGAAGCGCGGTCAGGCCCTGCGCGTCGGCTCCGTTGATCTTCGCGCCGGCCTCCTTGAGCAGCCTCACATCCTCGGCCGCCTCCTCGTCCGTCTTGAACCGCCCGCGACTGGGATTGAAGCTATGGCCCATCCCGGCGGCGGCCATGAGAGGCGTCACGCCCATGGCGTTCGGCAGGTCGATGAGCGCGTGATACTTGAGCAGCAGTTTGATCGATTCCGCATCACCGACCTTCGCCGCGAGCAGCAGCGGCGTCGCGCCGGTGGACAGGATCTGATCGCCACCACGATCGAACACCCCGTTGCGATACCGCGGCCGCAGTTTCAACTGCGCGTTGGGATTCGCGCCGTGCTCGAGCAGCATGGCAGCCACCTGATAACCGGTCGCGTTATCCGTTGAAGGCAGGTCGGGACGGCCGCCGCGAGGTAACGTGTTCATGTCGATGGCGACATACAAAGGCGTGTCGCCGTAAAAGTCCCACTTGTTGACATCGGCGCCCGCCGTGATCAGGTAGGTCGCGAAGTCGAACCGCATGTTCATCAAAGCGAGGACGAGAGGCGTCGCGCCCTCCGGATCCGGAAAATTGATATCCGCTTTGGCCTTGATGAGGTACTTCGCACACTCGATGCAGCCCTCGCGCGCTGCGTAAAGTAGCGGCGTGAACCCACCGTGGTTCATGTTCTTCGGGCGTCCTTCCGCGGTCACACGGCGCTGCCAGTCACGCACGTCACCGCGATCGTTGACATTCGCGCCGTGAGAAATCAGCAGCTTCACCATCTCCGGCTGCTTCTGCGCCGCAGCCCACATCAGCGGGGTCTGCCCGCCCCACTGCTCCTTCGCATTGACCTTGGCGCCGTGGCTGAGGAGCAGCTTGGCCGATTCGACGTTTCCGGTGCGGGCGACGACCATCAGGGGCGTCTCGCCCTCGGCGTTCTGCTCATTCGCATTCGCGCCGGCTTTCAGCAGCGTCTTGATGATGAGGGGATCGGCAACCGTGGCCGCCGTCCACAACGGTGTCGCGCCATAGTCATTCTTCGCAGAGACGTCGGCGCCCGCCTTGATCAGCCGCTGCGCCAGGTCGGCGTCGTCGTTGTAGACCGCCCAATGAAGGGCTGTCGAGCCATCAG
>DAITMW010000306.1:0-9000 GCA_036834945.1 Steroidobacteraceae bacterium | reverse complement strand
CCGAGGCGCTGACCAAGGCGGGCTTCAAGATCGAGCGTAGCGAAGTGCGCATGCCGAACGGGCCGTTGCGCACGGTCGGCGAACATAGCGTTGGCCTGCACCTGCATGCCGACATCGATGTTCCGCTGGCGGTGTTGATCGTCGCTGAAGAGTAAGAGCTAGGTGGCCGGCCCCGCCAAAGCGCGTCGCGAACCCATCGCGAGCGCGGACGCACCGGTACCGCCACACTCCATCGAGGCGGAGCAGGCCGTGATTGGCGGCCTGCTCCTCGATTCCAACGCCTGGGACAACGTTGCGGACGTCCTCAAGTTCGAGGACTTCTACCGTCCCGATCACAAGCTGATTTACGAAGCCATCGGCGCCTTGGCCGTTGGCGGTAAGCCGTGCGACGTCGTCACGGTCTCCCAACATCTCGAGCGCAACGGAAAGCTCGAGGAGTCGGGAGGACTGGCTTATCTAAGTTCCGTAGCGCGCGACACTCCGTCCGCGGCTAACGTCAGGGCCTACGCGGAAATCGTTCGCGAGCGCTCCCTCCTCAGGCAGTTGATTACTGCTGGTTCCGAGATCGCCTCCGCGGCATTCAACAATGACGGCCGGACCGCGCGCGAGCTCGTCGATGAAGCCGAGCAGAAAGTCTTCGAGATCGCCGAAGGCGGCTTCCGCGGCCGACAGGGCGCGGTTTCCATCCGACAGATGCTGCCGACCGTCATCGACCAGATCGACGAGGCTTACTCCAACCCGAACAGCTTGCGCGGTTTGCCAACTGGCTTTACCGACTTCGACAACATGACGGGTGGTCTGCGACCGGGCGATCTCGTGATCGTGGCGGGTCGTCCCTCGATGGGTAAGACGACTCTCGCGGTGAACATGGCGGAATACGCCGCGCTTCGCCCCGGCGAGAAGCGTGCTTCGGTTGCCATCTTCAGCATGGAAATGCCCTCCGAGCAGGTGATCACTCGTATGCTCTCGTCGGTCGGGGGCGTGCCGTTGCACAACCTGCGCAGCGGCAAGATCACGGACGACGACTGGGTGCGCATTACCAGCGCCACGAGTCAGTTGTCGGAAGCCAAAGTGTTTGTCGATGAGACCCCGGCATTGTCGCCCATGGAGCTGCGCGCACGCGCCAGGCGCGTGAAGCGCGAGCATGGTCTCGATCTCATCGTCGTGGACTACCTGCAGCTCATGCAAGTGCCGGGTAATAAAGAAAACCGGGCCACGGAAATCGGCGAAATCTCACGCGGTCTGAAAGTGCTCGCCAAGGAGTTGGCCGTACCCGTGATCGCGCTCTCTCAGCTGAATCGCGGTGTCGAGCAGCGCGAGAACAAGAAGCCCGTGATGTCCGATTTACGCGAATCGGGCTCAATAGAACAGGACGCGGACATGATCCTCCTGATCTATCGTCCCGAGGTCTACGACCGCGAGAATCAGATGATCAAGGGCGTCGCGGAAATCGACCTCGTCAAACACCGTAACGGCGAGATCGGTGAATTCAAGCTGACCTTCCAGGGACAGTTCACCCGCTTCGTCAATTACATGCCCGAGTCGTACAGCACCGGCGTGAATCCGGGCGTGATGCGATAAGGCGTGCGGTGGGCCGTGAGCCGTAAGCTCGGCGATCCGCTAGGATCGGGGGCATGCCGGCTCCCCAAAGCGCCCCGGATTGGGCCACGGACCTTTATGTCGCCTTCGAGAGTGGCGCCTCGGGCCAGTTCATTCTCTATGGCAATGTCCACGATCGCCTGGCGGTGGGCGGGCGCCTGGTCAATATCGAGCGCTATATCCAGGACGAGCTCCTAGGCGGCTTCGACGTCGTTTTTGCTTACGACCTGGGTAATGGGCTGACGGTCGAGCGCGGCGCCGAAAGACTTGCGCAGTGGGTGCCCTCGGCTATGCGGACGATGCCGCAGGATCCGCTCGGGGCGATCCGATTCGTCAGCCGTTACGGGCGCTATCTCGGCAATCTGACCGCGATAGGGCGTGACGAGATCATTCAGGTGGCCGTGATCATCCGCGGTGCGGACCAGCTCCTCCCCGCGGACGGTAATGGCTACGAGCACGGCAGCCTGACGAGCCTGGTGCGCGAGTGGGGCTCGGGCGCGCCCTTTACGCAGCTGCCTTTCGTGAGCCTGCTGATCGCGGACAACCTGAACGACCTCGAGCCCCTCATCGCCTTCGCGCCTCAGTCGACGCTGGTCAGGATCCCGTTGCCGTCGGTCACTGAATTGCAATCGGCTGTGACGCTTCTGCAGAAGGAGTTCACACAGACGATTCCCAAAGGGACGGATCTCGCCGCGCTGGCCGCGGCCATGACCGGCGTGTCCGTGAGCACTCTCCAACAACTGACCAAGATCCGTGCGCACAGCAAACAGGAGTTGCGCTCGTCCGACTTCACCGCACTGAAGAAAGAGATGGTGGAGCACGACGCCCCCGGCCTGGTCGAGTTCATCGAGTCCAAGCGCACTTTGGAGGAGTATCACGGCCAGGACGCTCTGAAAAAATGGCTTCGCCAGGACGTCACCCTCTGGCGGGCCAACGACCTGAAGGCCCTGCCGATGGGCTACCTGTTGTGTGGTCCGATCGGCACCGGCAAGACTTTCCTCGTGGAGTGCCTCGCCGGCGAGGCCGGTGTCCCGGTCGTCAAGCTGAAGAACTTCCGTGACAAGTGGGTCGGCTCGAGCGAAGGCAACCTCGAGAAGATCCTGCGCCTCATCCGCGCATTGGGCCGTTGCATCGTCTTCATCGACGAGGCCGATCAAACACTGGGCCGGCGCGAATCCGGCCCCGGCGACGGCGGCTTGTCTGGGCGCTTGTATTCCATGATCGCGCAGGAGATGTCGGATACGGCCAATCGAGGCAAGGTCGTCTGGGTGTTGGCTTCCTCGCGTCCCGATCTGATCGAAGTGGATCTCAAGCGCCCGGGCCGTATCGATCTGAAGGTGCCCATCCTTCCGACCAGCACGCGTGAAGAGAGCAGGGGGTTGATTGCCGCCTTGGCGCGGCGTTATGAGCTGCCGATTTCACCGGCGGAGCTGCAGCAACTGGAGCCGCAGTTGCCGCTGATGTTGACACCCGGGGCGGCGGAAGCGTTGGTCGTGAAGGCTTATCGCATTGCGCGAACCGAGAATGTGTCGGGAGGCGGCGCGCTGTCGCGGGCACTGGAGGCCTACCAGAACCCGATTCCGGCGGACGTCCTCGACAAGCAGATGCGCCTCGCTGTGCGCGAGGCCACCGACCTGTCGTTCGTCCCCGAGTCATTGCGTTACCTGGCCGCCAGCGACAAGCCGGAGGTCGACAAGTCCGACCCGAGGCCCACCTGAGGGCAGGCAAACCTGAGGGCCGGCCCAGGTGAGCGCCCGCCTACCTGTGGGCGCGCCTACCTGAGCGCCTGTGCATACCGGGCGCTGCGGTACCTCAAGTCCGCGGCGAATGCTCCAGCGCACTCAACACAATCCGCCCCTGCGTATCCCGCCGCGAGTCGATCATGAAATCCTTGCGCAGCGACGCCAACAAACCCTCGACGTCCCCGGCGCGAAAGCGCCCCCCGATCCGCACACTCCGCAGCCGCTCGTCCGCGAGCACGAACTGCGTCGTGGTATAGCGATCCTCTTCAGCCAGCGCCTGTTCCAACGGGGTACCATCGAACATGAGCAGTCCCTGCTGCCACGCGAGCAGATTCTGCAGGTCGCTTTCCTCGAGCTTGCGCACGAACTGCAAGCCCGGCTCGACCAACGCGGTCTGCAACGCCCCTACGGTAGTGTCGTCATAAATCCGGTGATCGCGCAGCCGTGCTTGCGCCGGAGTATCGGCAACGGCCTCATCCGCGTAGAGCACCCGTACGTTGCCCTCGGTCACAGTGAGCTCGACGTGGTCGGGAGCAAGGACGCGCACATTGAAGTCCGTTCCTACCGCCTCAAATCGGCGGCCGTTACCGGCCCGTACGATGAAGGGCCTGTGTTTGTCGTGCATGACATGGAACGTCGCCTCGCCGTAGGGAAGTAGAATGACGCGTGTTTCCCCGCCGTAGGCAACTCCCATGCAGGTGTTGGTGTTGAGTGTGACGGTGCTGTGATCGGGCAGCGTCAGCTCGCGCCTGCCTCCGACGGCCGTGGAGAACATTCCACGCAGACCGGTAGTCGTTTCCAGGGACGGCTTCGCGCAGCTCTGGTGGTGGGCTTCCCAGTCCGAGCGGATCTTCATCCAGGGCTCCCGGCCGGTCACGACGAGAAACCCCAAGCCGATCAGCAATACGGTCCAGGCCGCGGCTTTCGCCAGGTCTTTGAAGACCTCGGACGTCATGGGCTCGGGTCCGACCGGAAACAGCTCGGACAACACCGCGACAATGTCGGGCCCGAAGTACAGTCGCGCCATGTCCAGAATCGCATGGCGATGGTTGGGTACTTTCAACCAACTGCGCAGCTCTTTGGCCTCCTCGGGACGCAGGCCGCGGTTGATCCTCGCGAGCCACATGGAGGCCGCCTGGCCCGTCGCATTGGGCGGTGAGTCCGGCAGGTCGCTATCGCTGTCGTCCCTATCCAAACGCATAGTGTCCACCACTCCCTGAAGCTGCTAGTGTGAGGATACCCCCCAAACCGAACTCTGCGGAGCTACCGTGACCGCAAAATCACCGCTCGATAGCGCTTTTATCGAAAAACAACGCCACCACCTGAACCGCCTGCGGGACACCCTCACGACGGCGGCACGGGCCGACGAGAGGGACGAGACCAATGTCAGGTCCGAGAGCGCCAATAGCGGCTCGCGGGAGTACGAGGACGACGCCCAGCGGTTGGCGATGCTCGAGCTGGAGGGTAACCTCGTCGTTCGCGACGTGGCCAGGCTGGAGCGGGTGAATCGCGCCCTGGAGAAGATCAAGGAAGGAACCTACGGACTGTCCGATCTGAGCGGGCAGCCCATTCCGCGCGAGCGCCTCGAGGCCATTCCTGAAACTATTTTCACACTCGCCGAGGAGCAGGCGCGCGAGAAGAAGGCATAGCGCCTGGGCCGGCGCGGCCCGGGCCGGCACCCACAATAGCTCGGGCCTGTATCCACAATAAGAAGGGCCGAAGGGGGAGGTCATGGAGGCGCAATCCGCACAGCAGCAGCGTACCCAAAGGTTTTCGCTGACCGTCGGGCTGTTCGTCGACCACGCCAAAGCGGTCCGCATCCCGCTGCTGATCATTCTGTTTGGTGTGGTGATGACGTTCTGGGTAGACCAGGTCTGGGAGTTGTTCCTCCTGCTGGTCCTTCCCAGCTCCGACATGGCCCTCCGGGCGTGCGCCTACGTCATGACGGCTTGCCTGGGCTTCGCGGTCTGGCACACGGCCCGCACGGTCTATCGCTTCAACATTCCAACCATCCCCACGCTCGCCGACCCGTGGGCAGAGCCGCTGAGGGAGTGGCTACCCCGAATTCTGGGAGCGGCCATCCCACTGCTCATGGCCGCCGGTGCGGCCAGCGCACTGCGCGACCCGTCGGTTCCGGGCAAATCCTGGCTCTTCGTGATACCGGTCGCGTTCGTTCTGGAGGCCGCGGCGCTGTTCGTCTTTTTCGTGTTCCGTCGTCCGCTGGCACGGAAGGCAGCGCCGCGGGCGACGAGCCTAGCGATAACTCCCGCCGGCGACCCCCGTGTCAGCAGTTGGGCGCAGTTGCCTCGTTCGGTCCGAGCTGTGTACGGGGTGATCATGCTCGCGAACCTCCTCGCGCTCGTGGTCGCCGCCTATTTCCCCGGCACACTGTCGAAGCTCGGCCCGCTCGGTCTGTTGCTGTTGTGCGCGACGTTCCTCACCATCACCGGAACCTACCTGACGATCCAGGCGGCCCGCCTGCAGTTTCCGCTCCTGACCGCGCTGTTCGCTCTGACACTGCTGATGCAGTGGTCGGGCCGGAACGACAACCATCGTGTCCGGTTGTATCCCTCGATGCACTCCTACAGCTCGCCAAAGTTGCCGCTGGTCGACGCCGCCGCGCCGATCTCCTCAGCCTTCGTCGACTATACGAAAAGCTGGAGCGCCGGCCGCGACGGTACGGACCCGGTCTACCTGGTGTCCTCGGAAGGCGGCGGTATCCGGGCCGCCGTGTGGACCCTGTTGGTGCTTTCCCAGCTGGAAGTGCAGTCGAACGGTGAGTTCTCCAAGCACATGTTGTTGGGTAGCGGCGTTTCGGGCGGTAGCCTGGGGCTGGCCTGGTTTGCCGCGATCGCCCGCGGCGAGCGCCTGGGAGTGATCAAGGTCAGCGACATCAACGCCATGGTGCGCAGCCTGTCGATGGCCGACTATCTCGGTCCGACGCTCGAGACGATGTTTCTCACGGATTTCCTGCAGCGATTTCTGGCGCCCGCGATGTTCGTCGACCGCGGCGAACGCCTCGAGACCCGCTTCGAGCTCGGATGGAGCGCGGCCTGTCGGCAACGACCCTCGGCCAACGCAGCGACACAACCCAACGCCGACGAGCAGCAAATCTGCTCGCAGTTCGCGAACCGTTGGAAGGATCTGTGGTCCGGAGGCGCGGACCAACACGTACCGCTCCTGTTCCTGAATTCCACGGAAGTGCAATCCGGGCACAGCTTCATCCAGGAACCGTTCGCCTCCATTCGGGGCGCGGGCCTCGATCGGAGCCTCGCCAACGCCGCTGGAACCTTGTCAACAGGCGTATTGCCTGGTTCGGCGCCGCTGAGCGCGGTCGTCCACAACAGCGCCCGATTCACCTACATCAGCCCGGCTGGAAGCCTGATGGATGCCGGCTATCTGAAACCGGGCAAGACACCCACGCGCCAGTTGGTGGACGGCGGCTACTTCGAGAACTCCGGTACGACGACGATTGCCGAGCTCCTGGCCGTGTTGCGCCAGGTCTACGCGCCAGCATGCTCCGGGCAATTCGGATACGGTGACCCCGCCTGTCCCGTCAAGCTGGTCCACATCAGCAACGACCCGGGCCTCGAATCGATGCGCAGCGATGACGCCTGCCCGGACGCGCTGCGGTACGCGAGCCCGTATTCGCACTACGGTGAGATCCGCGCTCCGCTACTCTCGCTTCTCAACACTCGCCAGGCGCGAGGCGAGGCCGCCCGCGCGGTGGTGAGACGCATGTTCGCCCGCGGCAGACTGCCAACCTCACCAACCGATCCGGTGACCGACAACTCGGTATTCCATTTCAGGTTGTGCAACGGCCCCTATCATCTGCCGCTGGGTTGGACGCTATCACCGGGCTCGATGGATGAAATGACGCGCCAATTGGAAGGGACACCCGCGAGCGCGCCCGCGGGTTTCAATCACAGACAGTTGGATACGATCGCCGCGCGGGTCGGCGTCAGGTAACGAAGAACCCCATCTTCACTCCCGCCAGCTGAATCACATCGTTGTCATTCAGCCGCGTCGCCTGCGCGCCGATCGGCGAGCCGTTGACGAGTGGGAAGTCTTCGCTCTTGCCACTGTCGACATGAACGATGAAGTAGCCTTCGGAGCGCCGCGTGATCGCGGCAACCTGCACACCGGGGCGACCCAGCGTGGTGAGAGCCTTGTTGAGCTCGAGCTCGCGGCCGGCGAACGCACCCGAAAGCACCTGCAGTTTGGCTTTCTTCAGGGCGTTGGCACCGTCGGCCTGGAGTGCGCGATTCTTCGCGGTCGCTGACAGGGAAGGGGAGGCCTTGTCGGCCACTTCCGCGGCGGTCCGCACCTTCTCGACCGGGCGGGCCGAAGGTTGGATCACCATCGTCTTCTCGAATTCGTCCTGGGCCTCGTCGTCCTCTACGAAACGCAACTGGTGGTGGCCGACGGTGATGACGTCGCCGTGCTGCAGGGCGTGCTTCTTGATGAGCTTGCCGTTGACGTAGGTGCCGTTGGTGCTGTTCAGGTCCTCGAGGAACGAGTCGTTGAGGATGTTGATGATCAACGAGTGATGGCCGCTCACGGCAGCGTTGTCGATGCGGATGTCATTGTCAGGGAGACGGCCGATCGTGTACCGCTCCTTGTTCATGTTGTATTCCGCCATCACCTGGCCATCCAGGCTCAAGACCAACCTTGCCATGCTTCGCCTCTGTTCGTATCAGTGTCAGCCGAACCAGCCCAGGATCTTGTCGAAAATCTTGGTTCGGGCCGGAAATGCATCCAGAACGTGTGCCATGACCACCGAGACGTTGTCCCGTCCCCCGTTGTCATTCGCCAGTTGAATCAGCTGCTTGGCGACTGTATCCAGATTAGCACTAAAGGTGTTTATGGTTAAATGAATATCTTCGTCCTCGACCATGTCGGACAGGCCGTCCGAGCAGAGGATGAAGACCTCGCCCTTGTTCACGGGGACTTCCTGAATCTCGACATCCACGTTGGGCTCGACACCGAGCGCGCGCGTCACGTAGTTCTTGTTGGCTGCGCGCTGCGCCTCTTCGGCTGAGTAGAACCCGCGGTCCACCAGCTCCTGCAGCAGGGAGTGGTCCATGGTGACCTGCTCCAGCTTGTCGCCCCCCGCGCGTTGGCGGTAGAGCCGGGAGTCGCCGACGTGGGCGATGGTTATCCTGTTGTCGAAAAACAGTGCGGCAACGACCGTGGTGCCCATGCCCTCGCATTGGGGCTGGGTGCGGGCCGTCTGGTAGATGATCTTGTTCGCGCGGACGATGGCGTCGCGCAGAATGATGGTGGGCCGGGAGAGCCCGGCCTCGCGGTCCTGCACATTGAGGTCTTCCCGCTCCACCTGCTCTTTGACGAGGTTCACGATGGTCTTCACGGCGATGCCGCTGGCCACCTCGCCGGCGTTGTACCCGCCCATCCCGTCAGCCAGGACGAGCAGGCCAATGTCGGGATCGACCGCAATGGTGTCTTCGTTGTGCTCGCGGACCTTGCCGGTGTCGGTCAAACCGACGCAGCGGAGCTTGTTTCTCAAGCTCATACTGTGTCCTGACCTGTCTGCGGCCCGTCAAATGTGATTCGCGTCACTTTCCCGTCCCCGATTCGAGCCGGCATAAGCTAGCATTGTCCGCAGTGCAGTCCGAGTGCCTGGTCACAAACCTGTCAT
>DAITMW010000305.1:6317-9073 GCA_036834945.1 Steroidobacteraceae bacterium | reverse complement strand
AGCCCGCGGCAGATCAAAATTTGACTATAGAAACTTCACACTGTTAATTTCACAACGCCAAGAGTAAGAGAATTTACAGTGACCCGGGCGGCCGCGTTGCCCGGGGTCACGAGGATTTAACCCCGGCCGCGGCGGCTCCATTGTCCGCGGTCACGAGAATTACCCCGGCCGCGGCAGCTGCGTTGCGTGTGGCCAGCAGTGGAGTGCCCCATGCCATCACCGATCCTGCGCAAAGGCCATTTTCTGGGCGCAAAACTGCGCACCCTGCGCAAACGCAATGCTCTGACCCTGGAGGATCTCTCGGCGCGTTGCATCCAGCGCGATGCACGCCTCGCGCCTTCGGTGTCCTACCTGAGCATGATCGAGAGCGGCAAGCGGACACCCAGCCAGGAGACCCTGGAGCTGGTGGCCGCGGTCTTCCAGCGTGACCCGGGCTGGTTTCTGGATGAAAGCGCCGACCTCGAGCTCTCGCCTCCGGTGGCGCCCGCCGGCGGCGCGGCCCGCATCCCGCTCGAGCCCGCGTTCCTATTTTCCAAGGACGTGTTGCAAGCGGCGATCCCGGAGCTGTTGGCACAGACGGGCACCACCGGACGGCAGTTCGCGCATCTGCTGATCCGCTCGCACCAGGAGATGTCACGTAATGACTTTCCGGACCTCGAGCGCGCCGCGGACGAAGTGGGGGCTCGACGGTTTCCGCTCTCGAGCGACGACCTGGTGCGGCTGTGCAAACAACATGGCCTGGAGATCCGTTGGTTCGACCGCAAACCCGTGCTGGCACGCGACAAGGACCGGGAGGTGCGCAGCATGGTGCGGTCCTTCTTCGAGCCGCCGGGAACCATCTATGCCAACCGCGCCCTGCAGTCGGATCCGGCGCGTCTGAAATTCGATCTCGCAGCCCATATCGCGCACAAGGTTCTGCACGGCGGCGACGGGATGAAGTCGGCTCACGCCACCGGTGGCGAGATGGGTGGCAGTCCCGAGGGCGGCTCCGGTGCCGCCGGCATGGATGCGCAGGATGTGTTGCATGCCTGGCGGGACTTCGAATGCAGCTTTTTCGCCGGCGCACTGTTGGCGCCACGCGTACCTTTCAGGCGCTTTCTCACGCGCGAGCGCTATCGGATCGAGGCGGGCGTGAAGCTGGAGCTGACACCTGCGGTAGTCATGCGACGTGTTACGAAGGTGTCACCCTACCCTTACTGGCACTTCTTCGATGCGTACCCGCCGGGATACCTGCGCGCCGTCTATCGGGGCAACGGGATTCCGCTGCCCTGGGGAAACCTGGCGCAGGTCAGTGACCCGTGCCCGAACTGGGCCGTGTTCCGGATGATCGAAGGCAACCGCGGTGAATCGGGATCGCAGATCTCCGTCCTGCGCGATGGTGAGCGCTCGTTACTTTATTGTTGCCATTCGATGAGAGTGCGCGACATGGCAGGCAACCCGCATGTACTGTCGGTTGGTGTGGACCTTGCGCCGGCGTTGGATTCGAACGGGGTGCGCAGCTCGGAGCTGATCGACTCGCTCTTCGAGGATTGCATGCAGCGGCGCGGCGAGGCACGGATTCCGAAACAAGCGACGCAAACACTGAGCGCCGTGGCCAACGTACTCAACATCGCCTGGATCGAGGACGCACTGTCGCATCCCGCGCGCATCATCTGCCCACGCAGCTCGCGCTGCCCGCGGTCGGACCGGTGTGAGGGAGCACGACCCTCGCGAGCCCGGGAGATCCAGGACGTGCGGGACGAAATCCTCGGGCGGGATTAAGATCCGCTCATGCGCACCTTTCTCAAGCTCCTCGCCGCGGCCTGCGCGCTGGCGGCAGCTCTCGACGCGACTACGGCGAGCGGTGGCGACCTGCAAACCGAACGCGCCAGCATCGATAAATGGCGCAGCGAGCGCGTCGCCGAGCTGACGAACGAGACCGGCTGGCTGACACTGGTCGGCCTGTACTGGCTGAGCGAGGGCAATAACACGTTCGGCCGTGCGTCCTCCAACACCCTGGTGCTGGATCATCCGAGCCTGACACCCACCGCCGGGACCTTCGTCCTGACCCACGGTCACGTCACCTTCCATGCCAACCCCGGCAGCGGAATCACCCACGGCGGTCAGCCGGTGACTACCCTCGACCTGGTCTCCGATGCGACGCAGTCCCCGACGGTCGTGTCCAGCGGGCCACTGCGCTTCTTCATCATCGAGCGTGCCGGAAAGTTTGGCGTGCGCGTGCGTGACGTCGCGAGCCGCTGGCGGCAGAACTTCCGCGGCCTCGACTACTTTCCCGTCGACACGGACTGGGTGATCGATGCCCGGTTCGAGCCTTATGAGCCGCGGCGGCACATCCCCATCGTGAACGTTCTCGGCCTCGAGGAAGACATGGTGTCGCCCGGCGCTTTGGTGTTCACCCATAAAGGCAAGGAGGAGCGGCTGGACACCGTTTTGGATGGAGCCGATGCGATGGACCTGTTCGTGATGTTCGCGGACAGCACGAGCGGGCACGAGACCTATGGGGCCGGCCGCTTCATCCACGTCCCGTTCGCGACCAACGGCAGGACGATCATCGACTTCAACAAGGCGTACAACCCGCCCTGCGCTTTCAACAACTTCGCGACGTGCCCGCTACCGCCGCACCAGAACCGGCTGGCGTTGAAAGTGACCGCGGGTGAGCTGACGTACGCGGGAGGCCATTGAAGGGCCCACGTGCGCCTACCGGCGAGCCCCGCCCGCGGCCACGCTGGAAACCCCAGGCATGGTGGCAGCGGCCG
>DAITMW010000305.1:0-6217 GCA_036834945.1 Steroidobacteraceae bacterium | reverse complement strand
CGGCGAGCCCCGCCCGCGGCCACGCTGGAAACCCCAGGCATGGTGGCAGCGGCCGCGGCAGCCGCGCCGCCTGATGCTGCCTTCTCCTTGATGCCGAACCGCTGCTCAACTTCATACCCGGCCGCGGCCCAGGCGTCGATGCCTCCCAACAGTGGCCGGACGCGACTGTAGCCACGATCCATCAACTTGCGCGCGGCGACAGCAGCCGTCGCTTCGTTGGGACATGCGCAATAAAACACGATCTCGCGGTCCTCGGGCAACTCGGTCAGCCGTGACGAGATCTCTTCCAGGCCCATTTCGAGCGCGCCGGGTATGCAACGGCGGTCCTGATCCCGACCCAACCTGGAGCGCACATCCACGATGACCGGCGCCCGGCTCTCGGAAATCAGCTCGCGCAGCTCTTCGACATCGATGCGCGGAAGCCGCAAGACCGCGTTGAAGCGTCTGCGCTCCCACCACTTGTAGGCGACGTAGAGGAGCACGATGACCAACGTCAGCTCCCCGGCAATCGTCCCCAGCTCGCGCATCCGCAACAGCAACATGCCGATCTGGGTCTGGAACAACATCCCGGTGACGACCGCGGCCCCGGCCCAAAGGACGCTGCCGATCCCATTCAACAGCTCGAACGAGCTCAACGGCAAGCGCATGGCTCCGGCGAGGGGCCGCGCCACAGTGGACAAGCCAGGAACGAACTTCGCGAGCACCAGAGTGAGCCGCCCCCAACGCTCGAAGCGATTCTCCGTCGTGCGCACACAGGAATCCGGAGACAGCGATACCCGGCAGAGGAACTTCATCACGCGGCGGCCGTAGTAGCGGCCCGCGAGATACCACAGAGTGTCACCGATGATGCAGGCGAGTACCGCCAGGGCGAGGATCCACCAGACGGAGAGGCGGCCCATGGCGGCCAGCGCGCCGCAGATGAGCAGCGTGGGAGTGGCGGGCAAAGGCAAACCGGCCCGCTCCAGCAGGACGTTCACAAAAACCAGTGCCAGCCCGTACTGGGCTATGAGCTCCATTACGCCACCCTCCTCCGCGATCTTGCCACGACCCGGGCGCTCTCCGCATTGATCAAAAGGAGGAAGCTTTCCGCCCCGTCCGTTGGCTCTCCGGCAGGGCCCTGGGCACGTCCAACCGGGCCCCGAGGGCGACGACCGCCAGGAACACGCCCCCGATGCACAGAATCGTGGGCGCGAGCCAATTGAGCACCCCGTGATCGATCGTGGCACTGCTTTCCGGCACGGTGGGGAAATACAGCACCTCCACCGACTCCCCTTCCTGGTAGGCCGGCGGGCTGCTGCCCATGTTGTCGCGAAACTGCACCGCCAACCCGTTCCGGGTGGAGAACTGCACCACCGGGTAGTAACTCGAGCCGTGCAAGGTCTTTTTCAATTCGCAAAACAGCACGGTGCCGTGCGCGCGCGCGCCCGTCGACAGCAGCAGGTAAGTCGTGCGGCCGAGGTGCGCGCCCAGTGCAAAAACCCCGACGCCGGCGGCAACCAGGATCGGTGTGACGATGCGTCCCGCGATCCGCTGCTTCCTCAAGCGCTCAGCCCTGACCGGGCCCGACAGAATCTCCTCGATCGGGTGGACCGCCGTATCGAGAAGACCGTCCGGCGGAGGCTCGCGCGTCAGCGAGGTGAAGGGCCGCTCACCGCGAGCGGGCATCGCTCTGTGCAAGCGATAGACGACAAAGACAACAACCATCGCAAGCAGGAGCCACGTCGGGGAAATAACGGGCCACAGCTCCAGCGCCAATCCAACAGAGAGCGCGGCCAACCCGAAGCAGGCCCAGCCCACGGCCTCCAGAGCCTGCACACCCACTTCCGCGACCCGATCCGGGTGCTGCTTTAGAAAGAACAGCCGCAATTTACGACCGGTGACCAACTTCGCACTGGCACCGGTGCCGACATCCGAAGTCGCCTGGTATCGCTTACCGGCCGGCGATTTGTAGCGGTAGACGGCGTAATAGAGCCGCCCGGAGACGCGGACGCCGGCCACCGTGGCCGGGACCGCCCGCCCGTGGAACCGCCAATAGAGCCTGTTCCCGGCCAATAGCGCACCGAGGCCGCCGAAAAGGGCGGCCGCGGCCAGCAACGCCGCCTGGTTCAGCAGCGCCGAGGCGTCGGCAAACAGGTCCAGAAGCTTGAACAGGTGAGTCTCCGTTGGCGTGCGTCCTCCGGCACACCAACGGCGAGGATATCAGCGGCCGGCGCGCACCCGCGCCGACGAACCGCACATCACGGAAGGGACTGTCGATACGCTCAGGGCTCGATGAAAATCGTCGCCGGATGCTCGAGGTGCTCCTTCAAGGCCTGGATCAGCGCCGCCGCGTCGTAACCATCGACGAAGCGATGATCAAAGGACGAGGACAGGTTCATCATCCGCCGGATGGTGATGGCACCGTTCAACACCACAGGCCGCTCGACCGCGCGGTTGACGCCGATGATGGCCACTTCAGGCGCGTTGATGATCGGAGTGCTGGCGATACCGCCAAGCTTGCCCAGGCTCGTGATAGTGATGGTCGAGCCCGAGAGCTCGTCACGAGTGGCCTTGTTGGTGCGTGCCGCTTCGCTCACGCGACGCATCTCGGCGGCAAGATCCCAGAGCGATCGTGATTGCGCGTCGCGCACCACCGGTACCTTGAGTCCATCTGGTGTCTGGGTAGCAACGCCGACGTGCACCGAGCGGTGACGGACGATCACGCCCCGATCACCGTCATAGAGAGCGTTCGCCTGGGGAAACTGTTTCAACACTCGCACCAGGGCGAGAGCGAGAAATGGCAGATAAGTGAGCGCGGGAGTACCGGGAGCAAGTTTGCTGTTGAGATGCCGGCGCAACGTCTCGAGATCTGTAACGTCGATCTCCTCGACGTAAGCGAAATGCGGGATGTTGCGCTTGGCCTCGGTCATGCGTTGCGCGATGACGCGGCGCAGCCCGATGACCTTGATCTCCTCGATCTCGCCGCCCGGGCTGACGCCCCCGTCGGCTGGCCGCGGGCGCAGCGGCGTCGGCTTTTCGGGAGCGCCCCGGCCGACGCGCTTCTCCACGTAGGCGTCGAAGTCCTGGCGAACGATGCGGCCGTTGGGCCCGGATCCCTCGACCATTCTGAGATCCACGCCGGCCTCGTGGGCCCGGCGGCGAATCGCGGGAGAAGTCGCAATGCGACCGACCCGATGGCCGTTGGTGTGGGACGTATCGGCGCCGTTGCCAATAGAGGACCCGATAGCGGCGACGTTGGATTGGCGACCAGCAGACACTGCAGGCGCCGTCGTATCCCGCCTGGTGGCGGCCGCGCTGTCCGACACCTTCGCGGTCTTCGCGACCGCGGCGTCGGGCGCCTTCACAGTGCTGGCGGACGGCGCGCCGGCCTTCGCTGGCGCCTCAGCCGCCTTCGCAGGCATCGCAGCCGTTTTCACAGCACCCGCCGGCGGCGCCGCCGCAGACTCCGCCCCAGCCGCAACGTCCGTCTCGAATACAATCAACGGCGAACCAACGGGCACCATGTCCCCTGCCGCCCCGGTGGTCGACACGACACGTCCGGACACCGGCGACGGTACTTCGACAGCCGCCTTGTCCGTCATGACCTCGACGATGACGTCATCCTCGGCTACAACATCGCCCGGCTTCACCCGCCAACCGACGATCTCCGCCTCGACAGTGCCCTCACCAAGATCGGGCAGCTTGAATACGTACTGGCTCACGCGGCCTCCATGACACTCTTGAGCGCCGCAGCGATGCGCGCGGGACCCGGGAAGTATTCCCACTCGAACGCGTGCGGATACGGCGTATCCCATCCGGTCACACGCTGGATCGGCGCCTCGAGATGCCAGAAGCATTCCTCCTGCACCGTGGCGACGAGCTCCGCGCCGTAGCCGCTAAAACGAGTGGCCTCGTGGACGACGACACAGCGCCCGGTCTTGTTGACCGAGGAACAGATCGTATCGACATCGAGGGGCGCGAGTGTCCGGACGTCGACGATCTCCGCGTCGACACCCGCGAGCTTCACGGCAGCCTCGCACACGTGAACCATGGTGCCATAAGCCAACACGGTCACGGCGGAGCCGGGCCTCACAATCTGCGCACGACCGATGGGTACAGTGTAGTAACCCTCGGGCACCGCGCCCCCGGCGTGAGCGCTCCAGGGAACCGCCGGCTTGTGGGGATCGCCATCGAAGGGGCCGTTGTAGATGCGCTTCGGCTCGAAGAAGACGACCGGATCATCTCCCTCGATCGAGCTGATCAACAACCCTTTCGCATCATAAGGCGTCGACGGCATCACGACCTTGATGCCGCAGACGTGGGTAAAAATGCCTTCCGGGCTTTGCGAGTGGGTTTGCCCGCCGCGAATTCCACCACCGCACGGCGTGCGGATGGTGACGGGAGCGGAGAACTCACCGGCGGTGCGATAACGCAACCGCGCGAGCTCACTCACCACCTGGTCGAACGCCGGATAGATGTAGTCGGCGAACTGGATCTCCGCCACTGGCTTGAGGCCGTTGACTCCCATACCGATGGCGGCGGCGACGATGCCACCTTCCGCGATCGGAGTGTCCAGAACCCGGTGCTCACCGTGCTTGCGCTGCAGCCCGTCGGTCACCCGGAAGACACCGCCGAAGTAACCAACATCCTCGCCGAACACCACGACCCGCGGATCGCGCTCGAGCATGATGTCCATGGCGGAGTTGAGAGCCTGAACCATGTTCATATGGGCCATGACCTCAACCCTCCTTCGCCACGGAACGGGTCGTCCGGTCGAGCTCGTGCTCCTCACGAGAATCGGGCTCCGAGTGCCGTTGGGTGAGATCCAGCAGTTGCTGGCGCTGGCGCATCAGGTGCTGTGGCATTTCCTTGTAGACATCCTCGAACATGGTGGCGGGATCGAGCTGGGGTCCGTCGGTCAGGGTCCCGAAACTGGCGGCCTCTTTCCAGCAAGCCGTGACATGAGCCTCGAGCTCTTTCTCGAGTGCGGCATGCCGTTCCTCGGACCACTCACCCAGGGCGATGAGATGTTGCTTCAGGCGCACGATCGGATCGCCGAGCGGCCACGCCTTCCACTCTTCCTTCGGCCGGTAACGCGACGGATCGTCACTCGTCGAATGCGCGGCGGCGCGATAAGTAACGTGCTCGATGAGAGTCGGACCGCCACTCTGGCGCGCCCTCTCGGCGGCCCATTGCGTAACGGCGTAGACCGCGAGGAAGTCATTGCCGTCCACCCGGATACCGGGCATGCCGTAACCCGGTCCGCGCCGGGCAAAGGTCTGCACCTCGCCGCCGGCGATACCCTGGAAGGTGGAGATCGCCCACTGGTTGTTGACTACGTTGAGAATCACCGGCGCGCGGTAGACCTGGGCGAACGTCATGGCGTGGTGGAAGTCAGCCTCGGCGCTCGAGCCCTCGCCGACCCAGCTCGCCGCGACCCGATCCTCCCCCTTGATGGCGGCGGCCATCGCCCAACCCACCGCCTGCGGAAACTGCGTGGCGAGGTTGCCGGAGATGGAAAAGATGTTGCCGGCGGCCCAGTGGTACATCACCGGCATCTGCCGGCCTTTGCACATGTCGTGTGTATTCGACAGGCACTGGCACATGAGGTCGACCAGACTGCGCCCGCGGACCACCTGCAGTCCCTGCACACGGTAGGAAGGAAACAGCATGTCACCCGGCAGAAGGGCCATGCCGGCCGCTACCGCCACGGCTTCCTCACCGGTGGACTTCATGTAGAACGACATGCGCCCCTGGCGCTGCATGCGCTGCATGCGATCGTCGAACAGGCGGGTGAGCAGCATGTGCCGCAAGCCGACCTGCAGATCCTGCGGCTCCAGGTGCGGATTCCAGGGCCCGACCGCCTTGGCGTCATCGCCCAGCACCCGGACCATCTGGCCAGCGAGGCTTTCGATGTCGCGGACGGCGGCCTTCGTCTCGGGACGCGGGACGGCGCCGGGGGGAGAGATCTGGACGTAGCTGAAATCGGGCTTGTCGCCCGGGCGGGCCGGCGGGTAGGGAACATGAAGGCGCGACCGTGGCGTCATTGGTGCTTCATCTCGGGCGATATGAACGACCAGTGCATATTAATGGGGCTGGCTTGCAACGAGTGTTCCAATTTGCTCATTGGAGAACCCGGAAAGCGCAGGATTTTTGCAGCGCACGGGCCATCAACCACGAACTGCATCCAAACCGTGCCGGGCGCGCATCTTACCGGTCGTAACCCCCCAAATTCGTT
>DAITMW010000304.1:3338-9075 GCA_036834945.1 Steroidobacteraceae bacterium | reverse complement strand
GGAACGGTCCGGCTCGCGGGACCGTCGGCGGTCGGGGTTCCCAGATCGCAGTCCGTGATCGTAACGTTCTCGATGGGAAGGAGGGGAGGGGCGGGTTCCGGTCCGTTGTAGTCAGAAACCACGGGACCCTGTACGACGAGCGCCTGGAAGCAGGACCCGGTGACGCCCCCGAGTGTTACGTTCCGGGCACGCACGTTCGCGATGTGTATGTTGCGTAGGATCGGGGGGCGGGTCCGGATCGCATCCCCGGACGGCATGTAGTCGCAGTCGAGTGTGATCAATCCCCCCTGTGAGGTCGAGGGGTTGGCCGCGGACGGGGTCGCGACACCCACCGGGACCGAAGTGTTGATGGGACTGTCTTTCAGCATGCTGGTCGCGTAGCTGGCGCCTTTCAGGCTCACGCCGTGCGGCAGGTCGACGTCCTCGATATGAACGTTCTCGACAAATCCGCCCCGATTGAGGTTGCTCTTGATGCGGATTGCAATGTTCAACGGGTTGGAGTCCCAGTAGCTGTTGCGCATCGTCAGATCGCGTGCATACACGTTACGGATTCCACCACCCATCAGGCTGCCGAGTGTCAGCCCGCCGTGACCCGAGTTCATCACGCAATGTTGAATGACGAGGTTCTCCGCCGGCCCGAGCCCGACGTCCCGGTCCTTGCCGGAGTCGATTGCGATGCAGTCGTCCCCGGTGTTGAAGGTTACCGATTCGCACAACACGTTGCGGCAGGCGTCCGGGTCGAATCCATCGTTGTTCGGACCGATACTGTCCACCGTGACGTCACGGATGACCACGTTGGTGCACCCTGTCGGATGATGCTGCCAGAACGGAGTGTTCTGCGTGCAGTAGCCCTCCATCAGCACATCGGTGCAGCCGAGGAACTCGACCATGCAGGGCCGCAGATAGTGGCCCAGGCCGAAGATGCGCCGCTCGACAGGCACACCCGCTTCGGACAGGGCGGGCAGGTAGTTCTGATCCTGCTGCCAGGGTGTCTGCGGATCGGTGAGACGGGCGTGAAGCTCCGCGGGCAGATCCGGCAGGAGCTCCCGCAGATCGCGATTGTTCGGGTTGGTGGACGCTTGCGTCGGGGTCGTGGCGTCCTGGCAGCCGTACTTGCCGTTGATGCCCTTGTAAGTCCACCAACAGGTGCTCGTGTTTCCGCTGCCGGCGAAGGGTGTCATGCCCTGGCCATTCAACACGGAGGAGGGTCCTTCACCGGTGAGCGCGATGCGCGTGGCGTTATGTGCGTAGACTGGCGATCCGAAGTTCACGCAGTCGTTGCCCTGCCAGCGGCAGTAGTACAGGTGCCCGTTGGGGCCGCAGTCCACCGGTCCATCCTTGGCGTAATCACTCGGACGTGGGCTGAAGTAGATGGTGCAGTCCGCCGCCAGGTGAAAATTGACGTTGCTCAGCAGCACTATCGGGCCGGCGCAGTACCACGTTCCCTTGGGAACGATCACGCGGCCTCCACCTGCCGCATGACACGCGGCGATAGCGGCCGTAAAGGCTGGCCTGGAGTCGAAAGAGTCGGGCGCCGGGGTGCGCTCAGCGCCGGCGCTCAGCGGGGAGGGCACCCGACCGGTGTAGGGGTTTGATTGCGCGATCACGCGGCATTGCCGCGCTCCATGACGCGTGACCGGAAAATCGGCGGCCGGGAAAGCCTTTTGAGAGAGATGTTGCAGTGAGCGGATGATCGCGGTCGCAGCACCCTCGATGCCCCAGATGGGGTCTTCCACGGCGTACGCGCGCCTCGTACCAACAAGCAGAGCACTTCCGAGCGTTGCGCTACTCCCGTAGGCCACGAACTCGCGCCGCGTTATCCGTTGCATTCAGTTCATCCGTGCGGGCGCCAGCCGCGGTGACAGTATGTGAATGACGATCAGAGCCAGAATGTAGGCCGAGCCGGCCAGTGCGAAGATCGGAGCGAAGCTGCCCACGCGGTCGAGGACCCAGCCCGCGTACTTCGCGAGCAACATGCCACCCACCGCACCGGCGGCACCGCCAATTCCGATCAGTGACCCGACCGCCTGCCGCGGGAATACGTCGGACGGCAGCGTGAACAGGTTGCAGGAAAATCCCTGGTGCGCGGCGGTGGCGAGGGCCACGATGGCGACCGCCCCCCACAGATTGTCGATGTACGATGCCGCGACGACGGGAATGACCAACAGCGAGCACAGCAGCATCGTCCACTTGCGTGCGGCGTTCAGGCTGTATCCGGCGCGCAGCAGCCGCGAGGACATCCAGCCGCCGCCGATGCTCCCCAGGTCTGACACCACGTAGATCGCCACGAGCGGAGGTCCGAACGTCTTGAGGTCCAGGTGATGGCGCTTGACGAGGAAGTCGGGTAGCCAGAACAGGTACATCCACCAGATCGGATCGATGAGGAACTTGCCGATCGCATAGGCCCAGGTCTCGCGAACCTTCAACAGGCGGAACCAGGAAACCGACACCGGCGGGTCAGCGGGATCGCTCTCGATGTGCGCGAGCTCGCCGGCGCTCAGGCGCGGGTGCTGCCGTGGCGGACGGTAAATGGGGAGCCAGACGATGAGCCATAACACGGTGAAGCTGCCGGTGATCAGAAAGGCGGCGCGCCAGCCGAAATTCAGGGTGATCAGCGGAACGATGATGGGAGTGAGGATGGCTCCGACATTGGTGCCCGCATTGAAAATACCGGTCGCGAGCGCCCGCTCCTGCTTGGGAAACCACTCGGCGACCGCTTTCAGCCCCGCCGGGAAGTTGCCCGATTCCCCGAGCCCGATGGCAAACCGCGCGACCATGAAATCCAACAGGGAGCTCGCCCAGGCGTGCGCGATGTGGGCCACCGTCCAGATGCCCACCGCGAGCGCGTAGCCGAGCCGCGCTCCCAACCGGTCGATGAGCTTGCCGAATACGAGATAGCCGACCGCGTAGGCGAGCTGGAACGACAGGACGATGTTGGCATAGTCGGTTTCGGTCCAGTGCAGTTGGCGCGCGAGGACCGGCTCGAGGACGCCGATGGTCTGGCGATCGACGTAATTCAGGGCCGTCGCCGCAAACAGCAGCGCGCAGATCACCCAGCGGAATCGTCCGGCTGACGCGCTCGTCACATTGCTCGTTGTCGCGGTATCGGCGGGACTGGCCATGCGGGTGGCCGTCCCGTCCGAGGTCACAGCGTCACTCCTGTTTTCCAAATTGCGACCTCACGCTCGCCATTTTGCTCGGCACGGGTGAGTTTGCCAGAGGCGGTGGCGATCACCAGCTCGAGGAGCGACTGCGCCAGCTCGTCCATACGCGCCCCCGAGAGTAGCGCGCCGGCGTCGAAATCGATCCAACGCGGCTTGGCCTGCGCAAGCGCGCTGTTGCTGGAGATCTTCAGGGTCGGTGCTGGAAAGCCCAACGGCGTGCCGCGGCCGGTCGTGAAGAGCAGTACGGTGGCGCCAGCGGCCGCAAGGGCGGTACTGGAGACCGCGTCGTTGCCTGGGGATTCGAGCAGCGCCAGGCCCGAGCGGCGGATGCGCTCGCCGTACCGTAGTACCTGTGTGAGCGGCGCATCTCCGGCCTTTTGTACCGCACCGAGCGACTTTTCCTCCAGCGTCGTAATGCCTCCAGCCTGGTTGCCAGGCGAGGGGTTTTCCGACACCCGTTGTCCGGCAGCGGTGAAGTAGTGTTTGAAGTCGTTTACGAGCTTCGCGGTATCGTTGAAGACGGTCTGGTCCACGGCCCGCGCCATGAGTGTCCGCTCGGCGCCGAAGATTTCCGGGATCTCCGTCAGGATCGGGGTGCCGCCAGCCAAGGCGAGCACGGTGCTCATCCGACCGACCAGTGGATTGGCGGTCAGGCCGCTGAAGGCATCGGAACCGCCGCACTTCAGTCCCAATACCAGGTCGGACAGAGGTCGCGGTACGCGCTTGTCCTGCTCGAGCAGTCCGGCGAGCTCCTCCAGAGCACTGACGCCCTCGGCGACCTCGTCACCCACGGCCTGTGCGTTGAAGCTGCGAATGCGACTGGGGTCGAGGCTCGCGGCCGCGAGCAGCGCCGCCAGCTGATTGTTCTCGCACCCCAGGCCGACGACGAGGACGCCTCCGGCATTGGGGTGAGCGGCAAGGGACGCCAGAATCTGTCTCGTGTGCTGGAGGTCATCGCCGAGCTGCGAGCAGCCGAACGGGTGAGTCAGCGCATGGACGCCGTCGACCCGGCCTTTCAGGCGCTCGCCAGCAATCTCGGCTATGCGCCGGGCAGTGTGCGCGACGCAGCCAACCGTACACAGCACCCAGAGCTCGTTACGGGTTCCGACGCGACCGTTGGGTCGAGGGTAGCCCAGAAATGTATGAGTGTCGGGGGCGCCGCTGGTCGGGGTGGGCGCAGGGGCGACGTACGCATAGTCTTCGTGAGCCGTGAGCGCCGTAGTCAGATTGTGGGTATGAACATGCTCACCCGGCTCGATGTCGCGCGTCGCCCGCCCGATTGGCCAGCCATATTTGTGGACTGCCGCGCCAGAGCTGATAGCTGCCGCGGCGATCTTGTGTCCGCGGGGTACCTGGGTGCTCGCGGTGAGCACGTCTGTAGTCGACCGGACCGTCTCTCCGGCCTGTACATCGCGGAGGGCGACGAGCACGTTGTCACGGGGGTGCACCCGCAGCACGGCGGGCTTCTCAGGCGACCCCAGCATGTTTGCCACGGTAACCGGTATCATTTCCCTATGGTAACCGGTATCAGAATTTGTGCAAATATGCGTGCCCCACTACACTGAAGAAAAGCCGATGAGCAGCCGCGTCAAAACATCCAGCCGGTCCGCGAGTGGCGCGAGAAAGTCCGCGCGCGGCGAGCCGGCGCGCTCGAGTAGCGTCACGAGCCGCGCCCGGCTGACTATCACCGACATCGCGCAACTCGCCGGAGTCTCGAAAAAGACCGTCTCGCGGGTCATCAACCAGGCACCCTACGTCAACAAGAAAACCCGCTCGCGAGTCGAGGCCATCATCGCCGAGCACGGTTATCAGCCGGACCCGCAGGCTCGCGGCCTCGCATTCCGCCGTTCCTTCCTGGTCGGCATGATTCACGACAATCCCAACTCGCAGTACGTGGAGAATGTTCACCTGGGCATCCTCGATGCCCTGGCTGATCGGGGCTACGAACTGGTGATCCGGCCTTGTGACCGTCGTAGTCCGACCTTTCTCGACGACATGCGGTCCTTCGTGGAGCGCCTGCGTCTCTTCGGAGTCGTCCTGACCCCCTCGGTGTCCGAGGACGACCGGCTCGCGAAGTTGCTCGAGAGTGCTGATTGTCCCTACGTGCGCATCACGTGCGCCGAGCTCGACAAGCCGGGTCGACTCGTGTTGACTCATGACGCACACGGGGCTGCGGCGGCCGCCCGGCGGCTGGCGCAGCTTGGACACCGGCGCATTGCCTACATCTCCGGGCCTCCACTGTTTCGCTCCTCGCACGCACGCAGGGAGGGATTCATCGCCGGATTGGCGGAGTACGGCCTGGAGCTTGCGCCCGACCTGACCGTGCTCGGCGCTTATACATATGAGTCCGGGTTGGCCCGCGGCCGGGAGTTGCTCGGACGGAGCGACCGGCCGACGGCGATTTTCGCCGGCAACGACGAGATGGCGAGTGGCGTCTACGGCGCGGCACACGAGCTCGGACTCCGCATCCCGGACGATATTTCCATCATTGGCTTCGACGACGCCCCGATCGCCTCGCGCATGTGGCCGGCGATGACTTCGGTGCGCCTGCCTGTGCGGGAAATGGGCAGGGC
>DAITMW010000304.1:0-3238 GCA_036834945.1 Steroidobacteraceae bacterium | reverse complement strand
GCATGTGGCCGGCGATGACTTCGGTGCGCCTGCCTGTGCGGGAAATGGGCAGGGCGGCGGCGGAATGGCTATTTACAAAGCCGAAAGACTCTACGAAGACCCCCGCCGGGGAATTCACTCCCGCCCTCATCGAGCGCCAGTCAACGGCGCCTCCGCCGGGCGCCTCACGCCGCTCCTGATCGCAGGTGGTTGGCCCGCGGGGCCGACCCGCTCGCCACCGCCGCTCCTAGCGCACGCCGATAGTTGACGCGCGGGCCGACCCGCTCGCCACTGCCGCTCCTAGCGCACGCCGATAGTTGACGCGCGGGCCGACCCGCTCGCCACTGCCGCTCCTAGCCCACGCCGATGGCTGCCCCGCGGCTGACCGCGCGCCACCGCCGCCCTCAGCCCTCGCCATTGGTCTCGCATGCGAGACCGTTGCGAAATCTGACACCGGTTACCTATAATGAGCGCCATGCCGCGAGCGTTGGTCTTACACCCTGATCGCTTGTTGCCGGCCGACCCCGGAACCCGGGCCATTGCGCGCTCGCTCTACGCGCACGTACGTGACCTGCCCATCATCAGCCCTCACGGCCATACCGACCCAGCCTGGTTCGCCTACAACGAGCCGTTCGGTAATGCCGTGGACCTGCTAGTCGCCCCAGACCACTACCTGTATCGCATGCTCCACAGCCAGGGTGTGTCGCTCGATCAGTTGGGTGTCAGGTCGCGGCGAGGTGCGCCGGTCTTCGATCCACGCCAGGCCTGGCGGCTGTTTGCGAGCCACTACGCTTTATTTCGCGGCACGCCATCGGCCCTGTGGCTGGATCAGGTGTTCGCGGATGTCTTTGGTCTCGACGTGCGCCTGGAGGCGGAAACAGCGGATACGTACTTCGATTCGATCGGCGCGGCGTTGGCCTCCAATGCATTCAGGCCGCGCGCGCTGTTTGAGAAGTTCAACATCGAAGTTCTCGCGACGACGGAGAGTCCGACGGACAAGTTGGAGGCTCACGAGGAGATTCGGCGCAGCGGTTGGCCGGGGAGGGTCATCAGTACCTACCGACCGGACCCGGTCGTCGATCCGGAGCACGAGTTGTTTCGGGATGCTCTCCAGCAGTTCGGAGTGATCTCGGCGCAGGATGTCTACACGTGGCGGGGCTATCTCGAGGCACACAGGCTCCGTCGTGCCGCGTTCGCCGCCCTCGGCACGACGGCGACAGATCATGGCCATCCTAGCGCGGCTACCGCGGATCTGTCGGATAGCGAGGCGCAGGCCCTGTTCGGCAAGATCGTCTCCGGGCGTTTCACGCCCGCGGAAGCAGAGTTGTTCCGCGCGCAGATGCTCACCGAGATGGCAAAGTTGAGTATCGACGATGGACTGGTGATGCAGATCCATCCGGGCGCGTTTCGCAACCACAGCCGCGCCCTGTTCGAGAGCCACGGTCGCGACAAGGGCGCCGACATCCCGCAACCCACTGATTACGTACGTGCGCTGAAGCCGCTTCTCGACCGCTACGGAAACCACCCGAAGCTCACCGTGATCGTCTTCACCCTGGATGAGACATCGTACAGCCGGGAGCTCGCGCCTCTGGCCGGCTACTACCCGGTGCTCAAGCTCGGTCCCGCCTGGTGGTTTCATGACAGCCCGGAGGGCTTGCGGCGATTTCGCGAGCAGACGACGGAGACGGCGGGCTTTTACAACACCGTGGGCTTCAACGACGACACGCGTGCCTTCTTGTCGATCCCAGCGCGCCACGATGTGGCACGCCGAATCGACTGTGCCTTTCTCGCACGCCTCGTTGCCGAACACCGTCTGTCCGAGGACGAGGCCGCGCAGACTGCCGTTGATCTGACTTACAAGCTTCCGAAGCAGGCCTACCGACTTTAGACGTCCGGTTTTCAGGAGGGATCAGAGCCGTGCGCCTCTTCTGCTACGTGCCCCTGCTGATGATTCTGTTTCTTGCCGCCACGTCCGGCGTGCAGGCGCAGGATACGCGTCACGTCTCCGAGCCGCGCATTCCGCCAGCCTGCGTGGTTCTCCAGGCACGGCTTGCGGCCGTCGACGGCGTTTTGCCGGTGGACGCTGAAGGGACTCTCGACACCGAGCGTATCCAACAGGCGATCGACAACTGCGCCGCAGGCAAGGCAGTCGAGCTGAGAGCCAACGGCGGCAGGCAGACGTTTCTTTCGGGCCCTCTACTGCTGCGCTCGGGCGTGACGCTGCTCATAGATGCCAACACCTCGCTCGCCGCATCGATCAACCCCCGGCTTTACGATGTCACACCGGGAAGCTGCGGTGTCCTCGGCGAGCGCGGCCCGGGCTGCAAGCCCTTCATCAGGGGGCTCGGTGTCACCGATAGCGGCATCATGGGTGACGGCTCCATCGACGGTCGCGGCGGGGCTACGATTCTCGGGACGCATGACACCTGGTGGCAGCTCGCACGCCGGGCCAAGGTGTTGGACCAATATCAGAAGGTGCCCGGGCTGATCGAATTGGCCCAGGTGCGCAACTTCACGCTCTACCGCATCACGCTCCGGAACTCTCCTGCCCACCATGTCGTCGTGGCCCGCTCGGATGGCTTTACAGCCTGGGGGGTGAAGATCATGACGCCCGAGACCGGGCGCAACACCGACGGTATCAATCCGTCCTCATCCACCAACGTCACCATCACCCATTGTCACATTCATGCGGGCGACGACAATGTCGCCATCAGTTCCGGGCCCGGAACTCCCGCGTCCCACATCTCCATTGTGGATGACCACTTTTACACCGGTCATGGAATGTCCATCGGGAGCGCCACCGGAGGTGGTGTCAGTCACGTCCTGGTGCGCAATCTCACCATCGACGGTGCGACGAACGGCATCCGCATCAAGTCGGATCCGAGCCGTGGCGGCCTGGTCGAGGATATCCGCTACGAGAATGTCTGCATCCGCAACGTGACGAACCCGATCGTCCTGACGCCTCACTACACCAACTTCTCGGGAACACTGCTGCCCCAGTATCGCGACATAACGTTGCGCAACATACACATCCTCACGTCGGGGGAGTATGTTTTCGCCGGCTTGGATGAGCAACATGAGCTGGGCGTGACGCTCGACAACGTCTTCGCCGATGGTTTGAACGACTCTCGCGTGCTCTCGGAACATGCCAATGTGACGCTGGGGCGTATGCTTGGGAATCTGGCTCCGCAAGGGCCGAACGTGACGCTGGCGCGCGCATCCGGCAGCCGCGCGGGGTCACCCCTGGCATGTGGTAAGC
>DAITMW010000303.1:0-9077 GCA_036834945.1 Steroidobacteraceae bacterium | reverse complement strand
GAAGGTTTCGATCTGGCGGTGCGCCATGCCCGCTCGATTCCCGATAGCTATATCGCTCGTGTGCTGTGCGAGTCGCGGTCACTGCTGTTGGCCAGTCCGGAATATTTGCGGCGTCGTGGGGTTCCGGAGCATCCAACAGACCTGGCGCGGCACGATTGCCTGCTCTATTTGCGAGACGGCACTGCGCAGAGCTGGTCCTTCGAGAAGGCCGTGGGGCGCAAACGTGGTGAGCGGGTCAGCGTGCCGGTCGGAGGGCCGTTCAAGGCCAATAACAGTGAGGTGCTGCGTTCGGCCATTGTCGGCGGACTCGGCATCGGATTGCTGCCGGACTTCAGTGCGGCCGATCTGTCGGCGGGGGAGATGCAACCCCTGTTGGCGGACTGGCGGCCTGTTGGGTTCTTTGGGGATCGCATCTATGCGATCCGGCCGGGGGATATGCGGGCTTCGCGGGCGGTCGAGTGCGCGATCGAGCATCTGCGGCAGGTGTTCGCTCGAGTGTAACCGGCGACTGGCGTCGGGCACGGGTCATCGGGTATTCATCCAGGATCGGACAATCGCCATGACCTCTTTTGGTTGGTCTCGGTGTGGCGAGTGGCCACACTCGGGCAAAAGTGACAGCTCGACGTCGCTGGCATGGCGGGCGATGGATCGCAGCTGGGCCTCCGTACCGTATTCGTCGTCGCGGCCTTGTATCACCAGTATAGGGCTGCGGATTCCGGGGAGGAAGGATTCGATGTTCCAGTTTCTGAAATCCGGATGGAGCCAGATGTCGTTCCAGCCCCAGAAAGCCCGGTCCACATCGGCATGGTAGCGCGCCAGTCGCTCCCGCAGGTGGGTCGTCTCGAAAGTCACCTTCGCCGCGGCGATGCTCTTGACCGATAGGTCTTCGACGAAGACATGCGGAGCCAGGGCGATGACGCCTCGGACCGGATGTCGGCTCGAGTGAATGAGTGCGATGGATCCTCCGTCACTGTGGCCGAACAGAAGGGGGCGCTCGATCTGCATCTTGTCCAGGACTTGCGGTAGTACGACCAGGGCCTCGTCATGCATGTAGGTCACGGGTCGAGGCAGATGCGCTGGCGCGGACTGGCCATAGCCGTAGCGCGAATAGGCAACGACGCGCAGGCCGAGAAAATCGGCGAGCTGCTGCGGAAAGTCCCGCCACAGGGCCACCGATCCGAGGCCTTCGTGAAGCATCACGAGCGTGTCGGTACCGGGGACGGTGTCATTGAAAATCTGGTATTCGATCGGGCCGCGGTCGAGGGTTAGAAATGGCATTGTTCGCTGAAGATCAGTGGGTACGGCCGTAGAGTTCGCGGAGTTTGAATCTCTGGATCTTCCCGGTGGCCGTTTTGGGCAGCTCCGCGAGGAATTCCACGCGCCGGGGGTATTTGTGGGGTGCCAGGAGGGTCTTCACATGTTGCTTCAGCTGTTCCGCGAGTTCCGTGCAGGCTGCCGATCGATCTTTCAATACGATACACGCCAGCGGTTTCACCAGGCCATTATCGTCTTCAGCGCCGATGACGGCCGCCTCGAGCACACCGGGGTGGGTCAACAACGCCGATTCGACTTCGGTGGGCGACACGTACAACCCGCTGACCTTGAGCATGTCGTCCGCGCGGCCTGCATGTACGTAGCGGCCGTTGGTGTCCTGATGATACTTGTCGCCGCTTCGGGTCCACCGGCCGCTGAAGGTCTGGACGGTTTTGGCGCGGTTGTTCCAATAGCCACTGGCCGAAGTGGGTCCCGATACGATGAGCTCTCCGATCTGTCCGGGTTCCACATCGACTCCCGCGTCGTCCACCAGCCTGATCTCGTAGCCGGGAACGACGTATCCGGTCGTTCCGTAGCAGATGTCGTCAAAGCGGTTCGACAGGAATATATGGAGCATTTCGGTTGAGCCGATGCCATCCAGGATGTCGACGCCGAAGTGGCGCCGCCAGCGCTCGCCGATGTCTTTCGGTAGCGCCTCGCCTGCTGAAACGCAGCCGCGCAAGTTGAGCGACGAACGTTCCGGAAGCTGAGAGGCCAGCAAGGACGCATAGAGTGTCGGCACGCCGCAGAAGATCGTGGGCTGGTGTTGGATCAAACGGGTGAAAATCGCCTCGGGAGTGGGACGCTCCCGCATTAGAACCGTGGTGGCTCCGACGGCCAGGGGGAATGTCAGCGCGTTGCCCAATCCGTAGGCGAAGAAGAACTTGGCGGCGGAGAAGACAATGTCTTCCTCGCGAAGGCCAACAATCGGGCGTGCATACAGCTCGGCGGTCTGAATCAGGCTGGCATGCAGGTGTATGGTGCCCTTGGGTGTCCCGGTCGAGCCCGATGAATACAACCAGAAGCAGGGATCGTCACAGCAGGTCGCCGCCGGTTCCTCCGCGCAGATCCCCTCTGACAACAAGGCATCGAGGGAGAGGTGCGGGCGCGAGGTCTCTTCACCGTCGGACACAATGACGTGCCTCAGGCTCGGGAGGCTACTCAGAATGGGGCTGAACTGAGGTAACAGGCTGTGGGAGACGACCAGGGCCTTGGCACGGCTGTCCGACACGAGGTACTGGTAATCGGCGGATTTTAGTCCGGTGTTGACCGCGACCGGTACGACACCTGCCCAGATGCAACCGAGGAACGCGACCGGGAAGTCAACGGTGTCCTGTAGACACAGCAGGACGCGCTGCTCATGTTCGACACCCAATCGCGCGAGCGCGTGGGCAAATAGCTTCACCCGGTGGGCCAGTTGGCCATAGGTGAGCGTTCCATGGTCGTCGATGTAGGCGACTTTCGCGGACCGGCCTGCTCGAAGATTGCTTTCCAGGAGGTCGAACGCCGCGTTGTAGTCGCGCGGGATACTGACCAGAGGCGGCGAGACCGTGCGATCAGCGCTGCTTAGACCCAACATGCCGCTTCCCCCTGGGGCAACTGTACCTATCATGGTATGCGGGCGTCTTGAAAGCAATATAGAGCATGCTTTTCGGCTCGATTGACGCTGTTATGCCTGTAATGATGCAATAAATTGCTTGACCCTGGAACGGAGCGCGGCGTATAAACGGTAGGCCGGCAGCTGTCCCGGTAGAGGAGTTGTCATGGCGCACGCCGCTGTGAATGTTGAGACCGCCCCTCGCAGCCGGGTCGACTTTGAGACGCAGCCGGAGCGCTACCGGCACTGGTCACTCTCCATCGAAGGGGCGATTGCGACGCTCAAGATGAACGTCGATGAGGAGGGCGGCCTGCGTGAGGGGTATAAGCTCAAGCTCAACTCCTATGATCTCGGGGTGGACATCGAGTTGCACGATGCTCTGCAGCGTATCCGCTTCGAGCATCCGCAAGTGCGCAGCGTGGTGTTGACGAGTGCCCGGGACCGGATCTTTTGCTCGGGTGCCAACATCTTCATGCTGGGGCTGTCCTCGCATGCCTGGAAAGTCAACTTCTGCAAGTTCACGAATGAGACCCGCAACGGGATCGAGGACTCGAGCCGGCACTCGGGGCTGAAGTTCCTGGCCGCCTGCAACGGGACAACGGCCGGGGGCGGCTACGAGCTCGCGCTCGCGTGCGATGAAATCTATCTGGTTGACGACCGTTCGGCGGCTGTAAGTCTGCCGGAGGTCCCGCTGCTCGGCGTTCTTCCAGGGACAGGTGGCCTGACTCGCTTGACCGACAAGCGCAAGGTGCGGCGTGATCAGGCGGATCTGTTTTGTACCTTGACCGAGGGTGTGCGGGCGCCTCGGGCGAAACAGTGGCGCCTCATTGACGGATACGCGAAGCCACAGCAGTTCGCGGCGACCGTTCGGGATCGCGCGAATCAGCTTGCCGCCATGAGTGATCGCCCTGCGGGGGTAACGGGCATCCGTCTGACGCCCCTGGATCGCCGAATCGATGATCTGGGGTATCACTACTCGAGCGTCGACGTGACGATCGATAGAGCAACCCGGACCGCCACGCTCACCGTGCAAGCACCACAGACGCCGCAACCGAGCGACTTGCAGGCCATCCACGCTCTCGGCGCGACGTGGTGGCCGCTTGCGATGGCGCGAGAACTGGACGATGCGATTTTGATGTTGCGAACCAACGAGCTGGATATCGGGACATGGGTGCTCAAGACTCGCGGCTCGGCTGACGCGGTTCTGGAATCCGATCAGACTTTGCAGAGCTTGCAACACGATTGGTTTGTACGCGAGACGACCGGTATGTTGCGTCGGACACTCGCACGACTCGATGTCACCTCCCGCAGTCTTTTCGCGATCGTAGATGCGCAGTCGTGCTTTGCGGGGACGTTGTTCGAGTTGGCGTTGGCGTCCGATCGGATCTACATGCTGGATGCCGGCGGCGAGCAGGGTCCGCGCATCGTTCTGTCGGAGATGAATTTCGGGCCGTACGAGACAGTCGCGCGTCTGTCGAGACTCGAGGCGCGTTTCTACTCGGAGCGTGAGGCTGTCGAGCGATGTCGTGAGAAGTTGCGCACTCCTCTGAGCGCTCACGAAGCAGACGGTCTCGGGCTCATCACCGCGCGACCGGACGAGCTCGACTGGGAGGACGAGGTTCGGATCGCTCTCGAAGAGCGACGCACGCTCTCTCCCGATGCTTTGACAGGCCTGGAGGCCAGTCTGCGGTTCGGTTCCAATGAAACGCTCGAGACGCGGGTGTTTGGACGCCTGTCGGCCTGGCAGAACTGGATTTTCATCCGGCCCAATGCCGTGGGTGAGACAGGGGCGCTCAAGGTTTTCGGCACCGGTCACAAGGCCCGATTCAACTGGGAGCGCGTTTAGCTGGCGCGCCCGCGAAGGCTCCCGCAGAGGACTGTCACATGACGATCGACTATCAGCAGAAGATTCCCAACAATGTCGACCTGGGCAGCGACAAGACTCTGCAGCGGGCTCTCGAGCATTGGCAACCGGAATTCCTCAAGTGGTGGGGTGAGATGGGGCCGGAGGGCTCGCACCAGTACGATTGTTATCTGCGGACCGCCACGAGCGTGGACCAGGCCGGTTGGGCAACCTTCGGCTACGTCAAGATGCCTGAGTATCGTTGGGGGATCTTCCTCAATCCCCAGGAGCCGGATCGCAGGATCGCTTTCGGCGCTCACAAGGGCGAGCCGGTGTGGCAGGAGGTACCGGGCGAGTATCGCAGCAATCTGCGGCGGATCATTGTGACCCAGGGGGATACCGAGCCGGCATCGGTCGAGCAGCAGCGTCACCTGGGATTGACGGCGCCTTCCATGTACGACCTGCGTAACCTGTTTCAGGTCAACGTGGAGGAAGGCCGGCATCTGTGGGCGATGGTGTATCTCCTGCATCGCTATTTTGGCCGGGACGGTCGCGAAGAGGCGGAGGCTCTCCTCGAGCGTCGCTCGGGGGATTCGGACAACCCGCGCATCCTAGGGGCTTTCAACGAGAGAACGCCCGATTGGCTCTCCTTCTTCATGTTCACGTTCTTCACCGATCGCGATGGCAAGTTCCAGCTTTCGGCGCTCACGGAGTCGGCGTTTGATCCCCTGGCGCGTACGACGCGTTTTATGTTGACGGAAGAGGGGCATCACATGTTCGTCGGCCGCAACGGTATCCGCCGCATCATCGAGCGGACCGCCGATGTGATGATGCAGGAGCGGACCGACAGTCCGGAGCGGTTGCGGGCGCTGGGCGTCATCGACCTGCCGACCATTCAGCGTTATCTGAATTTCCACGCGAGTGTGACGGCCGATCTGTTTGGTGCCGATCTGTCTTCCAATGCCGCGACCTTCTATACCAGCGGGTTGAAGGGGCGTTACATGGAGAGCCGGCTCCAGGATGATCACGTGCTAACGGGTGCGACGTATCCGGTACTCAACGGGAGCTCGGGTCAGATTGTGACCGAGCAGGCTCCCGCGCTGAACGCTCTGAACGAGCGGTTGCGCGATGACTTCATCGCGGACTCGAACTCCGGAGTCGAGGCCTGGAACGTCAGCCTCAAGAAGCGGGGAGTCGACTTCAGGTTCGTGGTGCCGCACAAGGGTTTCAATCGCCAGATCGGCTCGCTGGCGGGCGTTAAGGTGTCTCCGGATGGCAAGCTGTTGTCCTCGGACGCGTGGAATGCCAAGGCGAGGGACTGGTTGCCGACGCCCGAGGACCGTGCGTTCGTGCAGTCCCTGATGGGTCGCGTCGTCGAGCCTGGAAAGTTCGCCAACTGGATCTCACCCCCTGGCAGCGGCATCAACGGGCAGCCGGTGGACTGCGACTACGTGCGATTCAACTAAAGGCCGCGCTGGTCGCCTGAGGCGATCAGGCGCTTGAGGGTGTTGAAGCTCTGCTCGACGGTCTTGTCGGAGGTGTCCAACACGACATCCGCTTTACCATACAGGGGCTCGCGGGCGGTGAGGATATCGCGCAGATCCTGCATGGCTTGCGCATGACCTGACATCGGGCGGGTGTCTCCCTGCTCCACGACGCGCGCCATGTGCTCTTCGGGGGCTGCCTTGACCCAAACGGTAAAGCAGTTCAGCAGGAGCAGATCGTACGTTTCCGGCTCTGAGACGATTCCGCCGCCGACCGTGAGGACGATATCTTCCTGCTGACTGATGACGCGATCCAGGCAGCGTCGCTCGATTCTGCGATAGCCGGGTTGTCCGTACAGCAGGAACACCTCGGACAAACTCATTCCGGCATCGCGCTCGATCTCGCGGTCCAGCTCGACGAATGGCCGGCGCAGCTCCTTGGCGAGTGCGCGGCCCAGGGTCGTTTTGCCAGCGCCTCGCAGGCCGATCAGGGTGATTCGTCTGCGACGGACGCTTTCGTCCTGGCCAAATTCCTGGATCAGGCGTTGCAGGACTTCCTCGAGGCGGTTTGGGGGGAGGCCGTTGAGGAAGCGACGGATCATTTTCTGCTCGGGACGGGCGGTACCGGATTCGAGCAGGCCGGGCAACTCAACGCCTAGCGCGGCGGCGACCTTTCGCAACAATACGATCGAGGCGTTGCCGTCGCCTGACTCCAGGTGTGCCAGGTATCGCTCGGAGACGTTGGCTGTTTGCGCGAGCACTTTGCGCGACATGCCGCGTTGCGCGCGAGCTTCGCGTACCGCAGCACCGACACCGGCCAGGAATTCCGCATCCGAGTTCTGCGGCGCGGCCTTCAGCGGGCGGGCGGGCTGTTTGGGCATGCATGCAGTATATAGCATGCTATGAGGACCGTGGGTGGCAAGTCGCCGCAGGTGGAGGGAGGGTCACGCCCTGGGAAGATTCTTGCCTCGTACGATTGCTCGAGCCTATCGACCTCGCGAAAGCGGGTCGGGCCGAGCGGAATAGAAGGAGCCGAAGCTCAGGCGCGAAATGGTCCTTGATGATTCCGATTCCGTAAGGCGGCACGTCCGTGGTGCCGATGCCTGCGGCGACGCGTTCGGTCAATGCTGGTAAGGAGCCAATGAACCAACCTGGATATACCTTGGTGCTCTTCAATAGGGTCTCAAGCAGAGCGCTCTGGGAAGGCTCGTCGGTCGAATAGGCGCCACAACGACAGACATCATCAAACGGTTGAGGTCATACGACCTCTCGGCAGGTTCTGCTTACGCGGCTGATAGCCGTGCCCTCCCGGATCAGGGCGGATTTTTGCCTACCCGCAGGCGATACAATCCTTGCCGGGGTTTGTCAGGGGCCTGACCAAAATTGGTCGATTGTCCGATTTCCGACAAGCGGCCGGAGTTTGTCAAGGCTCTGACAGAGTCCAGAAAGAGGTATCTTTTACTGCCCATCAGCATGTCAGGCGGAGCCGGGCGGGTGGTACGCGATCGGGTGGGGTTGATCTTGTCCGCGTCCGCATCGGCTATGGGTTCCGGGGCCGTGCTTCAGAACGAGCGGATTTCGGAAGTCCGGAGGTGACGATGGTGGCGCATCGCGATATCACTTATAAGTGATATCCAAAGTCTCTCCCCTACGCAGTCGCCCCCCGATTCCCTCAGTGACAACCGCGTAATGGCCAAACATCACTCCCCGAATCTGCGGATTCCAGCGATAGCGCCGCAGTGTTGCGATGGGCTCCGCCGCGGGCGATACCTCGCCTGTCATTTGGTCCGTGGTGGTGATCTTGCAGCGCGTGCAGGGTCTCGCCATCTGTAGCTTTAACGAACCGGCGCGCAGTTCGGCGATCCGATCCTCTTCGTAAGGCTCGAGTCCTTCGAGGACCACGTTCGGGCGAAAGCGGTTCATGGGCAGCGGTGTTTCGAGGCGCGAGTTGAGATCGTCCAGCGACCTGCGGGCGATGAGCAGGAGCGGGAAGGCGTCGGGAAAAGCAACGCGCGTTTCGATGTCACCCTGCCAGAACTGCGGGTCGACCGGTCGAACAACCTGCGGGTCGAAGCGCACCAGGCGCACCGGTCGACCGAGAAATTGACTGAGCCACTCGGCCGGGCGCGCGCCCGCATCCACGGCGGTACACCGGAAGGTCATGACCGTTACTTGCAAGACAGGGGCGTCCGGTACATCCGGTACCTCCATGGGTGGCATTCCCGGAGCAGTGAGGGATAGAGTCCCAGCGCAGAGGGTTGGAACGATGGTCGCCATGCGAGGCAACTCGCGCTGTGTCATGTAGCGGCCGGCTTCGTTCACGATCATCCAGCGTCGATCGCCCTCGATCCCACCCGATCCGATCGTCGCTTCCTCTAGCGCGATGCCGCGGCAGGACTTGACGGGGTAGACGACCAGATCGGTGACTGTTGCGCGACTCATGCCATTCTCCCAACCAACAGCAGCCGAATTGCTCGGGGAGCAACTCGCATGCCCTGGCCTGTACTTGCGATGCCGCAGGATAGGCGATATATTGCCCCAGGATCAATAAAAAGTGCGTCTCGCGCAATTTGATGATCTGCCGGGCTGATAGATCACTTGGGGGTATCGGCTGAGATGATCGCCACTAACACCAAAGTTGTCCATGCGGGCGTTCTGCTAGCGGATGCGCGCGAGGCGCCGAAGCGGCAGCAGAGCCTGGTCATTGAAGGCACGCGAATCAAATCCATCACCGCGGGCTTCATTGACCCGCCACCGGGTGCGACCGTAATTGACCTCCGCGACAAATTCGTGCTTCCCGGTCTCATCGATTGCCACGTGCATCTGACCATGCAGTTCG
>DAITMW010000302.1:0-9079 GCA_036834945.1 Steroidobacteraceae bacterium | reverse complement strand
CGAGAAAGCCGGTGAGAATGGCCTGGTGCAGATCCGTATAGCTCGCCGGCATCTGATTAAGACGCAGCTTCAGTTCCGCGACACTCTGAGAGAGCTGGTTGTGCAGGTCCTGCCATTCGCGCATGCGCAGGAACGATAGGAAATGCTCCTTGCACCATTTGCGCAGCTGGTTGCGCGAAAGCGCGGCCGCCTGCTCATTGAAAGCACGCCAGACATTCAGCACGGTGATGAAGTCCGACCGGAGATCGGCGAACAGCGCGTGCTTCTCGCTCGCCTGCTGTTGGGCGTCCGTCGGACGCTCGCGCGGATCCTGGCCCTCCAGAAACGACGCGACGACGAGCATTTCGGTGAGGCAGTGCTGGCGAGACGCCGCCAGAAGCATTCGTCCCAGCCGAGGGTCCACAGGAATGCCCGCGATCTGTTGCCCCAGACTCGTGACCCGGCGCTCATCGTCCATGGCCTTCAGCTCCTGCAGGAGCCGCACGCCATCGTTCACGAGGCGCGTGTCAGGAGGGTCGAGGAAAGGAAAGCTGTCAGGATTGCCGAGCCCGAGGGTCGCCATGCGGAGAATCACGCTCGCGAGATTCGTGCGTAAAACCTCGGGTGGCGTGAACTCCTCCCGTTGGGCGAAGTCCTCCTCCGAGTAGAGGCGGATACAGATGCCTTCCGCTTCGCGACCGGAACGTCCCTTACGCTGATCGGCGCTCGCCTTCGAGATGCGTTCGATCGGTAGGCGTTGCACCTTGCCGCGCACGCTGTATCGGCTGATGCGGGCCAACCCGGAATCGATGACAAACCGAATGCCGGGTACCGTGAGAGAGGTTTCCGCAACGTTAGTCGCGAGAACGATGCGTCGCTGCGAATGACGCTGAAAGATGCGCTGCTGATCAGAACTCGACAGCCGCGCAAACAACGGCAGGATTTCGGTATTCAGGAAGCGCGCACGCTCCAGCGCATCAGTAGCTTCGCGAATGTGTTTCTCGCCAGGCAGGAAGACGAGCACGTCACCGCGCGCGCCTGACGCATCCAACTCGCGCACGGCCTCGATGATGCCCTCCGGAAGAGTGAGTTCCGCAGTGTCTTCGGCATCGAGAACGGCGTTAGGCGCGTCGTCATCCTCCCCAAAAGCGGACGATTCGCTATCACGAGCGGTAATCAATGGCCGGTAGCGAACCTCGACCGGATAGCTGCGACCCGAGACCTCGATGACCGGGGCGCCCCCGAAAAAGGCGGCAAATTTGCCCGGATCAATTGTCGCCGACGTCACGATCAGGCGCAGGTCCGGGCGTTGTGGCACGAGCTGCTTGAGCACCCCCAACAGGAGGTCGATGTTCAGACTGCGCTCGTGCGCCTCGTCGATGATCAGGGTGTCGTAACGGCGCAGTTTGCGATCGCTCTCGAGCTCCTTGAGGAGGATGCCGTCCGTCATCAGCTTGACGCGCACGTTCGGGCCGGTGCGATCGGTAAACCGCACCTTGTAGCCGATCGCCCCTCCGACCGTCGTCCCGGTCTCTTCGGCCAGCCTGTCAGCCAGCGCACGCGCCGCGATCCGGCGGGGCTGGGTGTGCCCGATGACGCCGCCTACCCCGCGCCCGGCCTCCAGGCACAGCTTGGGGAGCTGCGTCGATTTGCCGGAGCCCGTGGCTCCGCAGAGAACGATGACAGGGTTGCGCTGGATAGCCTCGATGACCTCCCTGCGATGGGCCGATATCGGCAGCGCGGGGTCATATTCGAGCTTCAACCGGGACGGGGTCTCCTCCGCCGGGGCGCCTCGGGTCTCAACTTGCATGGGGGAATTGTAGCGTGCCCGTGTGACGCGGCTGTGCGGGGACACGTCTGTAGAATGAGGGCGGATACCCCGACCCAAAAGAGGGCAAAGCAGCCACTCAATGTATAATCCGCGCCCACTCGCGGGCCCCAGGGTGCGAGGTTCGGGCTCGTTGCGCGCGCGTTGCGCGCTCGCGAGCGGCATCAAGTGGGTTAAGGGCCCTCAGGTGGGTGCACATTTGAAGACGGTTGCCGAGTTCGAGATCAAGTATTGCCAGTTTCTCGATGCCGAGGGGAACCTCGCGGCCGGTGCGCCGGCTCTCGCCACCGACACGGGCGAGCTGCTGAAGATGTACCGCTACATGACCTTGGCGCGAACCTTCGACGCCAAAGCCATAAACCTGCAGCGCACGGGAAAGCTCGGTACGTATGCCTCCTGCCTCGGACACGAAGCCACGCACATCGCTGTCGCGGCAGCCATGCAGCAGGACGACGTGCTAGCTCCCGTGTACCGGGAATTCGGCTCCCAGATTTGGCGTGGCGTGAAAATGTCGAGCATCCTGCTCTATTGGGGCGGTGATGAGCGCGGCAGCAACTTTACGGCCGCGCGGCAGGACTTCGCCTGGTGCGTACCCATTGCCTCGCAGATGCTCCACGGCGCCGGCGTCGCGATGGCGATGAAGATAAAGGGTGAGAAACGTTGTTCCGTCACCTACATCGGCGACGGCGGCACTTCGGAAGGCGCGTTTTACGAGGGTATCAACCTAGCCGGGGCACGAGCCCTGCCCGCCGTCTTCGTCATAGTCAACAATCGCTGGGCCATCTCGGTCCCGATTGAGAACCAGACGGCGACCAGGACCCTCGCCCAGAAAGCGATCGCCGCGGGTATCCCGGGAGTTCAAGTCGATGGAAACGATGCCATCGCCGTACGGCACACAGTTGGCGAGGCACTCGCGAGAGCTCGCGACGGCGGTGGTCCGACGTTGATCGAAGCCCTCACCTATCGTCTCAGTGACCATACGACTGCTGATGACGCGAGCCGCTACCGCGACCCGGACGAGGTCAAGGACGCCTGGACAAAGGAACCCCTCCAGCGCCTGCGCTCGTACCTGACAAAGCTGCGCGTCTGGGACCCGGCGCGCGAAGAAGAGCTGAAAGCCGAGTGCACCCGCGAAGTCGAGGCGGCGGTCGACGAATATCTGAGCGCCCCCAGACCTTCCACCGACGAGATGTTCGATCATCTGTTCGCGCGTCCGCCGCAGAGCCTGCTGCAGCAGCGCGAGTTGGCGCGGCGTTACGCCGAAAGCCAGAAGCCGGGGGCCTAGGCCACCCGCGGCCTACAACATGGCAAAAGTCACCATGATCGAAGCCATCAACCGCGCGCATGCGTGGGAGATGGCGCACGACCCGACCGTAGTGGTGTTAGGTGAGGACGTTGGACTCAACGGCGGCGTCTTCCGCGCCACGTTGGGACTCCAGGAGCAATTCGGCAAGGATCGCGTGCAGGACACGCCGCTCGCCGAAGGCATGATCGCCGGCATGGCGATCGGGATGGCGACCCAAGGCTTGCGGCCGATCGCCGAAATCCAGTTCATGGGCTTCATCTACCCCGCCCTGGACCAGATCGGCAATCACATGGCCCGGATGCGCAACCGCACGCGGGGCCGCCTGACCTGTCCGGTCGTGATCCGTATGCCCCACGGTGGCGGTATCCACGCCCCGGAGCATCACTCCGAAAGCCTCGAGGCCCTGCTTGCCCATCATGCCGGACTTCGGGTCGTCTGCCCTTCGTCTCCAGCGCGTGCGTACGGTTTGCTCCTGGCCGCGATTCGCGATCCCGATCCGGTCATTTTTCTGGAGCCGGCGCGCCTGTACCGGCTGGTGAAACAAGAGATCGCCGACGACGGCCAGGCACTCCCGCTGGATGTTTGCTACCGGCTGCGGGAGGGGAGCGACGTGACCGTCGTGACCTGGGGAGCGATGGTCACGGAGACGCTGCGCGCCGCCGAGAAACTCGCGAGCGAAGGGGTGAGCTGCGAAGTGCTCGACCTCGCGACCCTATCGCCGATAGACCACGACACGATCCTGGAGTCGGTGGTGAAGACCGGCCGGCTCGTCATCGTGCACGAGGCCCCGCGCAACTGTGGCATCGGCGCGGAAATAGCCGCGACGGTCGCCGAGCGCGCGCTGTATGACCTGAACGCGCCGATCAAGCGCGTAACGGGCTATGACACGATCATCCCGCTTTCGCGCCTCGAACACGATTACATACCGAACACTGCGCGCATCACGGACGCCGTGCGCGAAACCCTTGCGGAATGACTCCACACTGGCCCATGGGTCTGCCACACGGCCGCCGAACGGAGCGCAGATGACGACCTTCAATCTCCCGGACCTCGGCGAAGGCCTCGCCGAGGCGGAAATCGTGCGTTGGCATGTCAATGTCGGCGACGCGGTGACGGTCGACCAGCCGATGTTGGCTGTAGAAACGGCGAAGGCTGTCGTCGAGGTGCCTGCGCCCTTCTCCGGCGTGGTCAAGACACTTCACGGGCAACCGGGCGACGTCATCGCGACAGGGGCTCCGCTCATCGAGTTCGAGACGAACAAATCTCCGATCGCGGCCGCCAAGGTCGGCAGCGTCGCCACCGAGACCGCCAGCAAAGACGTGCAACCAGGCGTGGCCGCCGTAGATTCAGGCACCGTCGTAGGCAACATGCCCACGAGCGACATCGAACTCATCGAGACGGCGCACGCAGGCCGACACGGCAACGCAGGGACTAACGGCGCCAACGGTACTGCGACGCCCTCATCTAACGGGGGTCGCCTACGCGCCGCACCTGCAGCTCGCGCGTTGGCCAAGAAGTTGGGCGTCGACTTGACACGATTGACCGGCTCCGGACGCGGTGGCGTCATCGTGGTCGACGACGTCATTGCCCGGGCGCCGGCAACGACCCAACCCAACGCGCCCGCCTTCACCGGCGGCGAGCCACTCCGAGGTCTGCGCCGCGCGATGGCCCAGAGCATGAGCCTCGCGCGCGACAACGTCACCCAATGCACCATCTTCGATGACGCAGACCTCCATCACTGGCGTGAAGGCGAAGACATCACCACTCGCCTACTCCGCGCCATAGCCGCAGGCTGCCAGGCAGTACCCGCCCTGAACGCCTGGTTTGACAGTGCCACGCAATCCCGGCGTTTGATGCCGCGCGTCGATGTAGGAATGGCCGTAGATACCGGCGAGGGCCTCATCGTCCCCGCGATTCGCGACGTCGGTAATCGCAGCGCTAAAGAGCTGCGCGAGCAAGTCGATCGCCTGAAGCGCGCGGCCCGCGATCGCACGGTGACACCCGATGAGTTACGTGACCTCACCATAATGCTTTCCAATTTCGGAATGATCGCCGGCCGGTACGCGACTCCTGTCGTGGTACCGCCGATGGTCGCCATTATTGGCTCCGGCCGTCTGAGCCGCGATGTGATCGCGGTGAATGACCGTATTGAAGCGCATCTGAGGATGCCGCTATCCCTGACTTTCGATCACCGCTGTGTTACGGGCGGCGAAGCCGCAAGGTTTCTGGCCTCCGTACTGCGTGACCTTGAAAAGGACAACTGAGCATGCACGCGCAAGTCGCACCTGATGACAATCGTCTCCTCCGCAGCATTCCCGCAGCACGAGTCGCTCTGATCGAGCGGATCGCGCACGCCGTCTCCGCCAATGGCAAGCGCAACCGCGAGGCCCGCGGTCAGATGGAGCTCCAACAGCGCTTCGTCAGAGCCTATTTCCGTGGGGTCGGCGAAGAGGATCTCGCGGAACGGACCCCGGCTCTGCTGGCGCGCGCCGCTCTCAGCCACTTTCAATTCGGCTCGAAGCGCGCCGCCGGACAATCCCTGGTACGGGTTTTCAACCCGGACCCCGAGCGCGACGGATTCGACTCTCCCCACACAATCGTCATGACCGTGACGGACGACATGCCGTTCCTGGTCGACTCGCTGGGAATCGTTTTCAGCCGCTCCGAGCTCGCCGTTCACCTCATCGTGCACCCGGTGCTCGAAGTGCGGCGCGACGGGCGCGCACGGCTCGTCGAGGTCAACGCCGGCGGTACCAACGGCCATGGCACCGGGGCTCAAAATGCGCAGGCCTTCCGTCCCGAGTCGTGGCAGCTCTACGAGATCGATCGCCAGACCGATCCCGCGCAGATTGAAAAGATCCAACGCGAGATCGAAGCCACGCTGACTGATGTCCGGGCCGCCGTCGCGGACTGGCCCCATATGCGCGAGCGGGCCCGCATGGTGGTCTCCTCACTGGAGAACAGTCCGCCGCCCGTCGCAGCGGATGACGTCGCCGAAGCCCGCCACCTCTTGAGTTGGATGGAGGGCCGCCACTTCGTATTCCTGGGCTACCGCCGCTATACGCTGGAGCGTGGCGCACAGGAGGACGTACTGGTCCCCGACCCGGGCTCCGGCCTCGGCGTTCTGCGCGACAGCAAGCGCAAGCGGAAAGGATCGGACGGAACCGTTCTTCGTGGTGATGTACGCGCCAAGGCGCGTGAGCCGGAACTGCTGATCCTGACAAAGGCCAACTCACTGTCCACCGTTCACCGCAGCGAGTACCTCGACTACGTCGGAGTCAAAACCTTCGACTCCCGCGGCAGAGTCTCCGGCGAGCATCGCTTTCTCGGCCTCTGGACCTCCACCGCCTACCACGGTAGCCCACGGGACATTCCGGTCTTGCGCCGGAAGGTCGAGCGCGTCGTACAGTACTTCGGCCTGGACCCGCAGAGCCACGATGGCAAGGCCGTGCTGAACGTCCTGGAGACTTATCCTCGCGACGAGCTCTTCCAGGCCAACGTAAACGACCTCATTCGCATCGCGCGCAGTGTGGTCAACCTGTACGAGAGGCGCACTGTGAGGCTTCTCGTACGCCGCGATCCCTATCACCGGTTCTACTCCTGCCTGGTGTACGTGCCACGCGATCGCTACAACACCGAAGTGCGCCAGCGCATCGAGCAGATCGTGCTGGACGGGTTCGGGGGCAACAAGGTCGAGAGCACCGTTCAGATCTCCGGGTCCAACCATGCGCGCGTCCACGTGGTCGTACGGACCGACCCCGAGCAGAAGCACAAGGTCGATTACACCGAGCTGGAAAGCCGCATAGCGGAAGCCGCCCTGACCTGGACGGACCAGTTGCGGGAGGTACTCGCCCAACACCAGGGAGAAGCCGAAGGATTGCTGCTTGCGACGCGCTACCGCCGTGCGTTTCCGTTGGCGTACGAAGAGGACGTCCAGCCGCGAGACGCGCTCCAGGATCTCGCCGACCTGGAGGCGCTGCGCGCACAGCCGCAGGCCATGCGCCTCAAGCTGCATCGCCCTGCGCAGCCCGTACCGCAGGTCACGGCCCCGGCCAGTGCCCTGAACAACAAACAGCCGGCGGCCGACACCCGGCCCACCGCCGATCGCGTGCACCTGAAGATCGTCAAGCTCGGCGATCCGGTGCCGATCTCCGACCTGCTCCCCATGCTGGAGAACTTTGGCCTGAGAGTCATCTCCGAGCGTCCGTACGAGCTCGCCTGGCCCGAAGGCGGCGCCGCCTGGATCCAGGACTTCGAGCTCGAGCACCGCGAGCGCCTCAACCTGGAGGAAGCCGGCCTCGAGACCAACTTCAAGGAAGCCTTCGCGGCCGCCTGGAGTGGCGATATCGAGAACGACGGCTTCAACAGGCTGCTGTTCGGCGCCAGCCTCAATGCCCGCGAAGTCATGATACTGCGGGCCTATTGCCGCTACCTGTTGCAGACTGGCGTGCCCTTCAGCCAGGCCTACATGGAGCGCACACTCACCGCCAACAGTGGCATCGCGCGCAACCTGGTGCGGCTGTTCGAAACCCGCTTCGATCCGGCCATCGCCGGCACGGCCGCGAAAACCGCACCGAAGCTGATCGCGCAGATCCGTTCCGGGCTCGACGGCGTCACCAGCCTCGACGAAGACCGCATCCTGCGCGCCTATCTCAACCTGGTGCAGGCGACCCTGCGAACCAACTTCTATCAGGTGGACGCCGCCGGCAGGCCGAAGAGCTACGTTTCGTTCAAGTTCGACCCGGGCAAGATCCCGGATCTGCCGCTGCCACGCCCCAAGTTCGAGATCTTCGTCTACAGCCCGCGAGTAGAAGGCGTCCACCTGCGGATGGGTTATGTTGCCCGCGGCGGCATCCGTTGGTCCGACCGCCGGGAAGACTTCCGCACCGAGATCCTCGGTCTCATGAAGGCGCAGAACGTCAAGAACACCTTGATCGTACCGGTCGGCGCCAAGGGCGGATTCGTGCCGAAGCGGCTACCGGCCGGCACGCGCGAGGAGATCCAGGCGGAAGTCGTCTCCTGCTACCAGACTTTCATCCGCGGCCTGCTCGACCTGACAGACAACATCGTCAACGGTAAGGTCGTTACGCCTCCGCGGGTCCTCCGCCAGGACGGCGACGACGCCTATCTCGTCGTGGCCGCTGATAAAGGCACCGCGACCTTCTCCGATACGGCCAATGCCATCTCCCTCGACTACGGCTTCTGGCTCGGCGACGCGTTCGCCTCCGGCGGCTCCGCCGGATACGACCACAAAAAGATGGCCATCACGGCACGCGGCGCCTGGGAATGCGTCAAGCGGCACTTCCGCGAGATCGGTGTCGACATCCAGAAAACCGACTTCACGGTGGCCGGAATCGGTGACATGTCCGGCGACGTGTTCGGCAACGGCATGCTGCTGTCACGGCACATCCGGCTGCAGGCTGCATTCGATCACCGGCACATCTTCATCGACCCGGCGCCCGACGCCGCGACGAGCTTCGCGGAACGCGCCCGGATGTTCGAGCTGCCGCGATCCAGCTGGGACGACTACGATCGCAAGAAGATATCCCGCGGCGGCGGTGTCTTCCCGCGCACCTCGAAGTCGATAGCGCTCTCCCAGGAAGCACGGACGCTGCTGGGCATCGAAGCTGCCGCGGCAACTCCCATAGAAATCATCCGCGCCATCCTGAAAATGCCCGTGGACCTCCTGTGGAACGGCGGCATCGGCACGTATGTGAAGTCCAGCCACGAGTCGAACGCCGAAGTGGGCGACCGGACCAACGATGCCGTCCGCATCAACGGCCTCGAGATCAAGGCGAAAGTCGTCGGTGAAGGGGGCAACCTGGGCTTCTCGCAGCGCGGTCGTGTGGAGTACGCGCTCGCCGGGGGCCGGTTGAACACCGATTTCATCGACAACTCCGCGGGCGTCAATACCTCCGACGTGGAGGTCAACATCAAGATCCTGCTCAACCCGCTGGTGCAGGCCG
>DAITMW010000301.1:0-9112 GCA_036834945.1 Steroidobacteraceae bacterium | reverse complement strand
GCCGAGAACTGCCCCTTGGTGAGGCCGTACACACCGTTGTTCTCGATGATGTACAACATGTTGAGATTGCGGCGGATCGCGTGGCAGAACTGCCCGAGACCGATCGAAAGCGTATCGCCGTCACCCGAAACACCGATGTAGTGCAGCTTGCGGTTGGCCGCGTTGGCCCCCATCGCTATCGATGGCATACGTCCGTGCACCGAGTTGAATCCGTGGCCGCCGCTGACGAAGTAGGCCGTCGTCTTGGATGAGCAGCCGATACCCGAAAGCTTCACGACGTTCTGCGGCTCGAGTGACAGCTCCCAACTCGCTTCAGTGATGGCCGCGGTGATGGAATCATGTCCACACCCGGCGCACAACGTCGAGAGGGCGCCTTCATACTCACGCCGCGTGAGGCCGAGCGCGTTCTTCGGTAACGAAGGATGGGAGACCTTGGGTTTGGCGATGAATGTCATGACTTACCCCGCCGCCACGTCTTTACGGCGCTCGAGATCCCTTGGGCGGATCTCCGCGAGCACGCCCTCCACGATGAACGAGGAGGAGATCGGCATGCCGTTGTAGTGGAGCAGCGACCGCAGCTTGGATTTCTCGACCGCCGATTCCAGTGTCAGCAACGAGCGGAACTGCGCATCGCGGTTTTGCTCGACGACGAACAGCAGTTTGTGAGCGGCGAGGAAGCGCTCCACGTCCTCGCTGAACGGGAACGAGCGCACCCGCATGTAGTCGACGCGCACGTCGTGCGTCTTCAGAATGTCGATGGCCTCGTGGATGGCGCCTTCGCAGCTGCCGATGGTAACGATGCCGATCTCGCTACCGGCGGTCGCATCGATCACCGCGCGCGGCACGAGCTTCTTGGCCGTATCCCATTTCTTCACCAGCCGATCCAACAGGATCTGGTACTCCGTGGAGTCCTCGGTGTAGGTGCCGTACTGCGAGTGACCGGACCCGCGAGTGAAGTAGGCTCCTTTGGGATGAACGCCCGGCAGAGTTCGATAGCCGATGCCGTCGCCATCCTTGTCCATATAGCGGTAGAACTTCTCGAGCTTCTCCACCGCCTCCTTGTCGAGCACCTTGCCGCGGTCGGGCCGATAGGTGTCGTCCCACTTGAGATCGCGACACATCCAGTCGTTCATACCGATGTCGAGATCGGAAAGGACGAACACGGGCGTCTGCAGGCGCTCGGCCAGGTCGAACGCCTGCACGGCCATGTAGAAGCACTCTTCCGGGTTCGCCGGGTAGAGGCAGACATGCCGTGTGTCGCCATGAGACGCGTAGGCGCATTCCATGACATCGCATTGCTGGGTTCGGGTCGGCATTCCGGTAGAGGGCCCGACCCGTTGAATGTCGAAAATCACCGCCGGAACCTCGGCGTAGTACGCCAGGCCGAGGAACTCGTTCATCAATGAGATGCCGGGGCCGGAGGTCGCGGTAAAGGCGCGTGCTCCGTTCCACATCGCGCCGATGACCATGCCGATCGCGGCCAGCTCATCCTCCGCCTGGATGAACGCGAAATTCTTACGTCCGGTCGCCGCATCGACGCGCGTCCGGTCGCAGAATGCCTTGTAGGCATCCATGAGCGACGTCGAGGGGGTGATCGGATACCACGCCGCAACCGTCGCCCCCGCGAACACGCAACCCAACGCGGCGGCCGTGTTGCCGTCTATGAGGATGTGGTTCGCCGTCTTGTCCAACTTCTCGACACGCAGTGGCAGCGGGCAGGTGAAGTTCGCCTTGGCGTAGTCATAGCCGAGCTGGATCGCCTTCATGTTGCTTTCGACCAGCTGCGGCTTCTTCGCGTACGTTTCGGCGAGCAGCTTGCGTATGAGCTCCAGATCCAGGTCGAGCAGCGCCGCCAACACGCCGGCGTAGCAGATATTCTTCATCAGAATACGCGTGCGGACGCCATTGAAACTCTCGTTGCACAGGCGCGCGAGAGGCACGCCGAGTACGGTGATGTCCTCGCGTTTCAACAGCGCGGGGCGTGGCCACGTCGAGTCGTAAACCAGAAAACCACCCGGGGAGACTTCCTTCACGTCCCTGGCGTAGGTCTCCGCATTCATGGCGACCATGATGTCGACACGCCCGGAGCGCGCGACGTAGCCGTCCTTGGTCACGCGGATCTCGTACCAGGTGGGCAATCCCTGGATGTTGGACGGGAAGTAGTTCTTGCCCATCACCGGAATACCGCTTCTGAAGATGGACTTCATCAACAGCGTGTTGGCGCTGGCCGAGCCGGTACCGTTGACGGTGGCGATCTTGATCGCGAAGTCGTTCACGCGCCGGGCGGCGGGACTTATGTTTCCCAAACTGGCTGTAGTGATATTGCTCATGCGATTTTCGGTTCCTTGGCCCGGAGAACGCGGGCTTCATCCTCCGCGTGGGGCCAGTGCACGTAGGATTTCTGCATATCCCACGCGGCGGTCGGGCACCGTTCGGCGCACAAGCCGCAGTGAACACAAAGGTCCTCGTCCTTCACCATCACGCGCGCGGTCTGTGGCAGTGGGGCCGAAACCATCAGCGGCTCGGCGAGATTCTTGGCGGGAGCTTTCAGGCGGGTACGCAGATCCGCCTCCTCGCCATTGTCCGTGATCGTCAGGCAGTCGACCGGGCAGATGTCGATGCAGGCGTCGCACTCGATGCACAGCTTCGCACTGAACACGGTCTGCACGTCGCAATTGAGGCAGCGCTGCACTTCCTGTGCCGCCTGCTCGGCCGTGAAACCCAACTCAACCTCGATATTGAGTTTCTTGAAGCGCTCCTTGAGGGAGACGTGCGGCACGAGGCGGCGCTCGACGGGCGTGTAGTCGTTCGAATACGACCACTCGTGCATGCCCATCTTGCGGCTCTGCAGGTTGATCCCCGGTGCCAGGCGATCGGTCACCGGCTCGCCCTGGCAGTGGCGGTGGATGGAGATGGCGGCCTGATGGCCGTGCTCCACGGCCCAGATGATGTTCTTTGGCCCGAAAGCGGCGTCACCGCCGAAGAACACGCCATCGCGCGTGGCTTGGAACGTGACCTTGTCGATCACGGGCACATCCCACTTGTCGAATTCGATTCCCAGGTCGCGCTCGATCCAGGGGAAGGCGTTCTCCTGTCCGATGGCGAGAATGACATCGTCGGCCGGCACGAACTCTTCCGCCACGATGCGCTCGCCGGTGATTCGGCCGTTCGCATCGATGTCGTACTCCATCTTGTCGAACATCATTCCCGCGAGCTTGCCGTCCTTGACGACAAACGACTTCGGCGAGTAGTTGATGACGATCTCGACGCTCTCCTCCTCGGCATCCTCGAGCTCCCACGCGGAGGCTTTGAAGAAACCGCGCGGCTTGCGCGCCATGACTTTCACGCTGCGCGCCCCGAGACGGAGGCTGGTGCGGCAGCAATCCATCGCCGTGTTGCCTACGCCGATGATGAGCACCCGCTCGCCGATCTTGTCGACGTGACCGAACGCCACCGACTCGAGCCACGCGATACCGATATGCACATTGGCCGCGGCCTCAGCGCGGCCGGGGAGCCGCAGCTCCTTGCCCTTTGGCGCGCCCGAGCCGACGAACACCGCGTCGAAGCCACCGCTCGAGAGTAGCTCGCGCATGCTCTTGATCGGGTGGTTGAGCTTGAGGTCGACGCCCATTCCCGTGATCTGGCCGATCTCGTCGTTCAGCACCGACTGTGGCAGGCGGAACGAGGGGATGTTGGTGCGCATGAGTCCGCCGGGCTCGGCCGCCGCCTCGAAGATGGTCACTTCGTAACCCAGCGGCATCAGATCATTCGCCACTGTGAGCGAGGCGCACCCGGCGCCGACGAGCGCGACACGCTTGCCGTTCTTGAGCTGCGGGATCTTGGGTAACCGCCCGGCGATATCGTCCCTGTGATCGGCGGCGACACGCTTCAGGCGGCAGATCGCGACAGGCTTCTCCTCGACCCGGGTACGGCGGCAGGCGGGCTCACAGGGCCGGTCGCAGACCCGGCCTAGAATGCCGGGGAAGACGTTCGAGTGCCGGTTCACCATGTACGCGTCGGTGAAGCGGCCCTGCGCTATCAAACGGATGTATTCGGGAACATCGGTGTGAGCCGGACAGGCCCACTGGCAATCCACGACACGATGGTAGTAATCGGGATGCCCGGTATTGGTTGGTTCCATTAAGTGCCCGCGTCCTGCGGGAGGCCCTCATATAGTGCAAGGGACCCTCAGTATAGAGCCCCCCATCCGAATGTCACCGTCAGCTCACCGCTACAGCTAGGCAGCATGGACGTGTTCCCGCAGGAGATTGGCTATCAACGTCCGCAATCGCGCTGGATTCAAGGGCTTATGCAGGATTGGCAGGCCACTGGCCTCAGCGTCCCGCAGCCGGTCCGGTGCGGTGTCGCCGGTCACGAGCAGCGAGGGGATATCGACATTGAACTCGTTGCGGAGCATCTCGACGACCTCGATGCCGTTCTCTCCCGCCCGCAAGCGGTAGTCGCAAATGATCAGATCGGGCAGCCGCTGTACCGTCACGAGCTGCTGGAGCATCTCCTTGCCGGAGCCCGCGGTGAGAACCTCGCATTGCCACTTTCGCAACAGGGCAGCCATTCCCTCCTGAACGGCCCCTTCGTCGTCGATTACGAGCACGAGCGCTCCGGAAAGATCGAACACGCCGGCCGACTCCGCGCTGCTCTCGATGGGCACGTAATCCTCGCGAGCCCCGAGCGGAACCGTGATCGCGAACATCGAGCCCTTGGCAACCGTCGAGCGCAACTCCACCGGATGGTCGAGCAGTCGCGACAGGCGCTCGACGATGGCCAGGCCGAGGCCCAGGCCCTTGCGACGGTCCCGCTCGGGATTCTCGAGCTGGTAGAACTCCCGGAAGATCTCAGAATGGCGCTCGGGCGGGATACCCCTACCCGTGTCCCACACTTCGATGCGTACGGTCTTGCCTCGGCGCCGGCAGCCGAGCACCACTCCACCCCGATCGGTGTAGCGCACGGCATTAGCGAGAAGGTTACGGATGATTCGCGCCAGCAACGATGGATCACTGACGACGTGCGCCGACGTCTTCATGACCGTGAGCGAAATGCGCTTCTGCCGTGCGATCGGTGCATATTCGAAGCGCACCCGGTCGAAGACGGTCGCCAGCGGAATTGTCGCGACGCACGGCTGCACTACGCCCGCGTCCAGCCGTGAAATGTCGAGCAGAGCATTGAAAAGCTCCTCCATCGCATCCACGGAGTGCCGGATGTTGCCGATAACCTGCCGCTCACGGTTCGCCAGCGGCGACTCCTCCAGGGCCTGGACGAACAAACCCAGGGCATGCAGCGGCTGGCGCAGGTCATGACTGGCGGCGGCGAGGAAGCGCGACTTGGCGATGTTGGCCTCCTCGGCCACCTCCTTGCGTCGGCGCAGCTCCTCGATGAGGCCCGAGTTCTCGAACCTGAGACTGATGAACTCGTCGATGGAGCCGTAGACGCGCAGCGCGAACAGGGTCATGAGCACGACGTAGAGAATCATGAGCGCGCTGGTCGTCACGTGCAGCAGATCGTCCTCGCGCATGAAGATGACCGCCGCCGGCAGGATCGACGGATACATGAACGCGAAGAACGAGGCCATGACCGAACCGGAGGCGTATACGCAGCCCGAGCCCATTCCGAGCAGGCCCATGGTGAGGAAGAGCTGGTAAGCAAGGCCGCCGGGCACATACATGACCACGGCGCCGACGCCCCAGATGATGCCGGCCAGCAGCGAGCCGAGAATCGCGTAGCTGCGCCAGGGCCCGATCGCCTCCGGACCCGGGTCGATGCGCTCGAACGCGCGCCATTGGAAAAACCGGCCGATGGTCCAGGCGTACACCGCCCCCATCCACACCAACACCTTCCAGGGCTCGACGCCCTTGGCGAGCGCCGCGCCCATCAAGGTGGCGATCACGGAGCTGCCCACCATGGCAATCGGCATGTTGCGATACTGGGTGCGGACCTTCTCGCTCTCGACCAGCAGGTCGCGCACTGCCAGGCGATCCGCTACCGGATCGGGCAGCGCGCCTTGGTGTTCTGTCAGCTCTGGGGGCATGCGGTGAGACTAGCACCGCGAATGCGGGGTGTCGCCGGAGGCCGCCGCCCACGGATGGCGACACTGCTGCGCGATCTCATTCAACGGGCGTAAACTGACCGGCAAATAAGTAAACATGGAGTTGCGAGCGTCCCAACAGCGTGAAGTACATTCAAACTGGCTTTTTTCCTGGTGGCGTTCCGCACGCAACGCCGTCAAGCTGCTGCGCCGTCCCCATCGGCGGGACCAAGGTCCAGCTAGCATGGGATGGGCCGTTCACGCAGACTGTTTGGATACTCCTGCAGACCAATGCCCCTGAAAGTACTCGTCATTGATGACCATCCTCTCGTGCAGGAAGGGGTCGCAGCAGCACTCGAATCGCTCGGGCACGACACAAAAGTCTCGTCCGCGCGGGACGCCGAGCAGGGCATGGCCATGGCGGCGGCCAACCCCGATCTCGACCTGGTGCTACTCGATCTGGCCCTTCCCGGGATGAGCGGATTCGGTTTGATCGGCCGGCTTCACGAACGGTTTCCGTCGTTGCCGGTCGTGGTGCTGTCCGCGCTCGAGGATCCCGAGAACGTGCGCCAGACCATCAACTCCGGCGCCATGGGATTCGTGCCGAAATCGGCTCCGACACGCGTGCTGCTCGAGGTCCTGCAACAGGTCCTGGAAGGCAACGTGAGCGTGCCAGCGAGCCTGCAGGGCAGCTCGGGCCTTTCCAACGGCTCGGCGGGCGCCGCCGCCGCGGAGCCGCCACAGCCCATTCCGGATGTCGGCCTCCTGACACTGCGGCAGCTCGAAGTGCTCTCACGCGTCTGTCAGGGCAAGACCAATAAACAGATCGCCACCGAGCTCGGCCTGTCCGAGAAGACGGTCAAGGCGCACGTCACCGCCATCTTCAAGGTGTTGGGTGTCGTCAACCGTACGCAGGCGGTGCTCGTCGCACGCCGCGTCGGCATGATGACAACCTGACAATCGACTCTAGCTCGCGCGCCGCGCCTGAACAGGTGCTGTCGGCGCGCGCACCTGTAGCAGGTGATTGATCAGCGTGCGCAGGCGCCCGGCGTTACAGGGCCGGTAGAGAACCGGAAGCGCCCCACGGGCATCGGCCGGCGCTCCCGCCGGCCCCGCGGCCCCGATGAGCAGCGCGGGCACCTCGAAGTTGAATTCATTTCGCAGCAATTCCACGACCGCGGTCCCGCTGTCGCCGTGCGGATCGTGCTCGGCCATGATCAGGTCCGGCGCGCGCGACAACCCGCCCAACATCCCCAGCATCTCCGAGAGTGAGCCCGCACCGACCACCTCGCAGCTCCAGCCACGCAGCAGATCCGTCAGCTCCTCGCGGATCGCCAGGTCGCCCTGGATGAGCAACACCAGGCGGCCCCTGAGGTCGAAATGCGCCGCGATCCGCCGGGCAGGCTCGAACAGCGTTTGCTCATCTAGATGGCCGCGCACCACCGATACCGCGAATACCGAGCCCCTTCCGACTCTGGAGCGCAACAACACACTGTGTCCGAGGAGCTTCGCGAGGCGCTCGACGATCGCCAACCCCAGGCCCAATCCCTTACGACGGTCCCGCTCGGGATTCGCGAGTTGGGTGAACTCCTGGAAGATTTCGGCGCATTTGTCCGATGGGATTCCCGGCCCGGTATCCCAGACCTCGATGCTCACGGTATCCGCGTGCCTGCGGCAACCGACCGTGACGCGGCCGCGATCGGTATAACGCACGGCATTCGCAACGAGGTTGCGCAGGATGCGCGCCAACAAAGTTGGATCGCTACGCACGCACACCGAAGTCTTCATGACCCGCAGCTTGAGACCCTTGCGTTGCGCGATGGTCGCGTACTCGAACGAGAGCCGCTCGAACAGGTCGGCGAGCGGGATGACTTCCTCGCGGGCGCGAACGACGCCGGCATCCAGACGCGAGATATCGAGCAGCCCGTCAAACAGCTCCTCCATCGAATCGACCGAGCGCCGCACGTTGCCGACCAGCTGCTGGGCGTGAACCGGGAGCGGAGTGTCCTCCAACGCCTGCACGAACAACTCCAGCGAGTGCAACGGCTGGCGCAGGTCGTGGCTGGCGACCGCCAGGAAGCGCGACTTCGCCACGTTCGCCTCGTCGGCCGCCTTCTTCTGGGACCGCAGCTCCTCGACGAGGTCGGCGTTCTGCAGCCGGACCTCGATCGACACCCGCAGTGCATGGCACAAACCGCCGGCATAACGCAGCACGAGTGGCAGTGCAGCGAGTGTTGCGGCGCCCACGAGCCAGTGCCAGAAATCCCCGCCCAACAGGAAAGGCAGCGCCGCCAGCACAAAAGTCGGAGCGACGAACGCGCGATAAGCGGGCAGATAGGCCGCGGACAGGTAGGTGGAGGTGAACGCCAGGCCGGTCGTCACCAGCAGCACCACGATCTGGTACGAGAGATTTCCCGGTAGATTCAGGACCATACCGCTCGCGCCCCAGATCAGACCCGCGACGGCGCTGGAAACGAGGGCGTACCGGGCCCAGGGCTCCATCTCGTGAGGTTGCGGCTCCGCGGCCTGGAAACGCTCCCATAGCAGGAGTCGGACCGCGGAATTGAGGTACACCGCGATCAGCCACGGGAGCACCATGTGTGGCGGCAGTTTGTCGTACAGCACGGCCACCATGAAACTCGCGGTCACGGCGCCGCCAATGAACGCACCGGGCATGTTGGCGTAGTAGGCCCGGATGAGCTCAGCCGCTATTGTTGACGCCCGGTCGTCGGCCCGGGTCGGCGCCCGGTCGCGGACCCGGGCAGGACTGGATTCGACATCCATTGTCTGCATGGCGCACGATGATACGCGCCGCCCCAGGGTTGCCTATACTGCCTGAGTGAAATATGTCTGAGCCTGTTCCTGCCGAAATCAAATTGCGCAAAGCGTCGCGCGTGCTCGAGGTGAGCTTCGAGGACGGCCACCGTTTCCAGTTGCCATTCGAGTACTTGCGGGTGCATTCGCCCTCCGCGGAAGTGAAGGGCCACGGCCCCGGACAGGAGGTGCTGGTGCTGGGCAAGGAAAGCGTCGGCGTACGAGCGGTGGAGCCGGTCGGACAGTACGCCGTCAAGC
>DAITMW010000300.1:0-9203 GCA_036834945.1 Steroidobacteraceae bacterium | reverse complement strand
CGTCGCGAACCCGGTCGTGCTCTCGGGCGACATCCATGCATTCGTGGTGAGTGGGTTGCATCTGAAGCCCGCGGACCTGGACTCACCCGTCGTTGCGACGGAGTTTGTAGCGAGCTCGGTGAGCTCGGACGCCGCGGGTGAGGAGTATTTCGACAAGATCCGCAAGCTCAACCCCAACCTGCTGACCGCCACCGGCTTGAACCGTGGTTACGTGACGATTGATATCACGAAGGATCACTTGAGAGCCGACCTCGTGGCTCTCGACACGGTGAAAACGCCGGACTCAGGAAAGAAAACGCTGGCGTCCTACGTCGTCGAAGCGGGCAAGCCCGGACCCACGCCGGCCTGAGCGGACATATTCCGACCAGCGCGCGCGTCGTGTAATACATCTGTCAGACACGCACGTACCTGCTGTCTGTGGTTCCCGACGTTTAACCAAACTGTCTTAACGCAACGATAGTCTGGGGAAACAGATAGGGGATTCCGTGCAGTTGTTCCTTGCGTTCGTTATCGCGCTTTCGATCACCGCGGCGCTGATCCCGGTGCTCGTCCGTTGGGCGCCCGCGATCCGGCTCACCGATGCCCCCGGGCCTCGGAAAGTGCACTCCATTCCGGTGCCGAGAGTGGGTGGCCTCGCGATGGCGGTGGGCTTGCTGCTGCCGACCCTGACGACCGTGGAGCTGACTCCATCCATTCGCGGAGTGCTGGTGGGTTTGGTCGTTCTCCTGGTTTTCGGCCTGTGGGACGATCGGGTCAATCTAGGGTATCGCACGAAATTCGCCGGTCAGGTGCTTGCCGTGGGCCTGTGCATGGTCGTCGGCAACGTGCACATGGGCACGCTCATGATCGGCAGCTATATCGTGCTGCCCCAGGCGGCATCCACCTTAGTGACCTTCATTTTTCTCATTGGCATCACCAACGCGGTCAATCTCGCCGATGGGCTGGACGGTCTCGCCGGTGGATTGGTGCTGCTTTGCCTGTGTGCCATCGCCCTGTTCGCGGCCATGAGCGGCAATGTGACAGTGGCCGAGATGTCGCTCATAGAAGCCGGCGCTGTGCTGGGCTTCCTGCGCTTCAACACCCATCCGGCCCGGATATTCATGGGTGACAGCGGAAGTCAGATGCTCGGGTTCAGCGTCGGAGCGCTCGCCCTTCTGGCTACGCAGGGTGAAGCCTGTCCACTGAGTGCCGCGCTGCCGCTGCTGTTGCTCGGTCTGCCGATCATGGACACTATCGCGGTAATGTGGACTCGGATCCAGGCGGGCCGGTCCCCTTTTTCCGCGGACAGCAATCATTTGCACCACCGGCTGCTGGCGCTGGGGTTTGCCCATCGCGAGGCCGTGCTGATCATCTACTTCATGCAGGTTGGCCTGGTGCTGCTCGCGTACTCGCTGCGTTTCGAGTCCGACTCGGACGTGGTCATTGCGTTTGGCGCCTTCGCCGCGATGGTGTTGGGACTCCTGCGCGTCGCCAATCGCGTGGGCTGGCGAATGAAGCAACCAGGAGAGAGCGGCCGGTTGCGGCGCTTCATGAACGGGTTGTCTCCGGCCGAGCGGGCACCCACACTTGCCCTTGGCGTCATGACCACCTGCCTCGGTATCTACGCGGCCACGGTCCTCGCGTCGCGTCGCCACGTAGGCATCGATCTCGGGCTGATGTCACTCGGAATGCTAATCGTGCTCCTTCTTTTGAGCACGTGGAAGGCACAGCGGTCACTGCAGTGGTTTGAGCGCGCGGCGGCGTATACGAGTGTCGTTCTGGTGGTGTACCTCGACCAGACGATGCCCAACAAGCCTCCTATCCTGACGGCGCTCTCCTGGACGTTCGTCGGCATCACGGGGGTGGCTGCGCTCGCACGGTTCTGGCTATCGCCAGCACGCCGCTTCGAACTGACGACCCTCGATCTGATCGTACTGTTCATCGCGCTGGTCCTGCCCAACCTGCCGGGGTCGATCGCCTTGCCCGCTGACCTGCCTGGCGGCATCGCGAAGGCAGTCATTCTTCTCTATGTCGTCGAGATGCTCCTCACCGTCGGCTTCAAGCAGTTGATGCCACGCATGTTTCTCGTCGGCGCGCTCGCAGTCATCGCAGGGCGCGCGTTTCTCGGAATCGTGACCTGAGCTCGGTGTAACGCGTTCGTCACGCGCGATGCCTACATTCGCGCTCCGGCTCGAGAAAATCAAACTATACGGGATAGATCGATGAGCGGAATGAGATCCGGGCGTCGCCTTTTGGCCGCGGCCCGCTGCACGGTCGCATTGGCGTGCGTCCTCACGATGGTTGGATGCGGAGGCGCCGCCTCGCGCTTCAAGAGCCACATGGAACGCGGTCAGTTTTATTACGACAAAGGCGACTACACCCACGCCAGTATCGAGTTCCGCAACGCCATGCAGATCGCACCTAAGGATGTGCACGCGCGAGTCATGGCGGCCAGTGTCGCCGAGAAGCTCGGCAAAATCCGTGATGCGGTAGGTTTGTATTCGTCTGTGTTGGATGCTGCGCCGGACGACATCGAGGCCCGCGCGAAACTGGGACGCATCTATGCATTCGCGGGTGTGGCGAAACGCGCACTCGATACGGTCGAGCCAGGTCTGACCAAACATCCGGATGACGTTCCGTTGCTCACGGTGCGGGCCATTGCTCGCCTGAATCTCAAAAACGAAAACGGCGCGCGAGCCGACGCGGACCACGCACTGCAGCTCGATCCCAAGAACGAGGACGCCATCGCGCTGCGTGCCGGCCTCTACAAGCAGGCCGGCGACACCGAGCACGCGGTGGCGCTCTTGAACGACGGCGTTGCCCGGCTGCCGAAATCGACACAGCTCCACGAAGTGCTGGCGAACCTCTATCTGTCGACGGATGAGCCGGCGAAAGCCGAGGACCAGCTGCAAGCCATCATCAAACTCGATCCCCGCGAGGAAGGGCATCGCAAGACCCTTGCGCTGTTCTATGTCCGCGGTCATCGATTGGATGATGCGCAGAAGGTGCTCGAGAATTCGGTGAAGGACTTTCCGAGCAGCGACGACGCGAAGCTGACACTCGCAGATTTCCTCGCGGCGCAACGCACGCCCGAGAGTGGTGTCAAGATACTACGAGACTTCGTTGCGCGGAATCCGGATGCCTACGCGCTTCGGTTTGGTCTCGCGGAACTGTTGCAGCGGACGGGTTCGAGCAAGGCAGCGCTGGAGGCGTACAACGAAATCGTCAAGCGGGATGACACGGGTGCGAATGGCTTGCTGGCGCGCGATCGGATAGCAGCGATCGAGGTTATCGAAGGGCGCTATGACAACGCGCGCGCTCTCGTCGATGAGGTCCTGAAAAAGAGTCCGCGCGATACCGATGCTCTGTTGGTGCGTGCGCAGATCGAATTGCAGCGCAGCGATCCCGCTAACGCAATCGCGGATCTACGGGCTGTGCTTCGCGACCAGCCTAAATCGGTGGGGGTTCAGCGTATGATCGCTCGCGCCTATGTCGCGAACGGCGATCCGGCATTGGCCGAGCAGGCCTTGCGTAGTGCGATGGACGTATCGCCAACCGACGCGGGGCCCCGAATCGAGCTAGCGCGGCTGCTCGCGCAGACGCAACGACCCGAACAGGCCGTGACGCTGCTGGAAGAAACCGTCCAGCGGGATCCTAACAATGCCGATGCCCGCGAGGTGCTCGTCCAGACGTACCTCACGAAGAAGGACTTCGCCAAGGCGCATACCGCGGCCGCCGACCTGGAAACACTACGGCCAAAAAGCGGTATGGGCGCGTATCTCGCCGGTCTGGCGTCGCAGGCACAGAACAAGATCGATGACGCCCGCAAGGAGTTGCGACGCGCCCATGAGCTGCAGCCGAACGCACCGGAACCCCTGTCCGCGCTCGCGCAGCTCGAATTGCGGCAGGGATCAGGTGCCGAAGCAGTGACGGTAGTGAAGAGCGCGGTGGCGGCTGACCCCAAGAACGTGTCCGCAACGAACCTTCTCGGCGAGGTCTACCTCGCCACGAACGACGTCCCGCACGCGATCGAGGCCTTCACGCACGCTACCTCGCTCACTCCCGCATGGTGGCCTCCCTATCGCAATCTCGCGCTCGCCAGACTTGCAGCCAAAGATCCGCAGGGGGCCATCGCCGCGTATGAAGCCGGGATCAAGGTCGCTCCGTCCGGGACCCAGATGGTCGTCGAGCTCGCGCGTCTGTACGAGCAGCAGGCCAAGATCGATGAGGCGATCGCCCTTTACGAAGCCGCATACAAGAGCAACCCACACCTGCAGATCGTGGCCAACAATCTGGCGATGTTGTTGGCGACCTATAAGAAGGATCGGCATAGCCTCGATCGGGCGCGCGACCTGACGGTCAGTTTCGCTTCGTCGAACGCCGGAGGGCTGTTGGACACTACAGGCTGGGTGCATTTCAAGCGTGGCGAGTACGCCGAGGCGCTGCCCATGCTCGAGCGCGCCGCGCAGCAATCTCCAAACGTCAAAGAGATCCGTTATCACCTGGGTATGGCGGAGCTACACGCGGGCCAGAACGAGCGCGCTCGCAGCGACCTCGAGGCCGCCGTCGCCAACGGGGAAAAGTATCCCTGGGTGCAGGACGCGCGCGATGTACTCGCCAGCCTGAAAACACCCACCGGCTGAAGCCGGCATTCGAATAAATCCAACCCGCGCCACTGGGCGCATCAGGGAAAAAACGACCGTGCGATCAAAACTCTTTGCCTTCGCCCTGGGCCTGTGCTCGTTCTGCGCACTGGGCATCTCGCGTGCCGACACGACGGATAAGTTGACGCCGCCCTTCACTGACGTTCATACCATCGCCGCGGTCGGTTCGCCGGCCGCCGTCGAGCATGATTTCACCATCAGCGATACCGGGTCATACCAGATCGTGTTGACCGATCTGGGCGCCCAATATACCGACCCTCGCCCGTTGAGCTCGGTTACGTTGGCGGTGACGACCGGGAATACCCTCGTAGGCAAAGCGCTCGTAGGCACGGGTGCGTACAAGTTCAATGCGCTGACGACGGGCGTGTACACCGTGCACGTGGTCGGCACGCCTTCAAACCAGGTCGGCAGTATCGGGTTGAAAATAGGTACCGCCGCGAATCCGACGTCCCTTGCCGAGTATTCGGACGACATAGTCCCGCCTACCAACGTCCCAACGGGTACGGCGCTCCTCGATGACAGTTTCACCGTCAGCAGTTCCGGGAGCTATGTCCTCTCCCTCACAGACCTGCAGTTGCCCCAGAGCCTGACGACTCTCACGCTGGCTCTCACGGAGAACGCCGGCTCGATCGTGCAGATTCTTCCCGATGCGGGTAACTCGATGCAGGCGACCGTCTCGCTCTCGAGTGGCACGACCTACCGGATCACGGCGGTCGGCGTGGCGGGCGCAGCCACTGCGGGTCTCTTCAGCACCACCGTCACTCCTCAAGCGGGCGGAGCGCCGGTCTACGGCAAAGCCGTGCCGGTAGGTGCAACCATCCAGGTAGGCACACCGACAGTAGCCGCCGGCGCTCACACAGTTACCCTGACCGATCTGACTTTCCCCGCCGCCCTGTCCCAACTCGGCGCCGCGGTCATGTTGAACGGCCAGAGCGCTACCGCCACACCGCTCACCGCGAGCGGCACACAGACTTTCACAGCCGCCGCTGGTACCTATCAGGTCTTCGCGGTAGCGACGCCGCAAACCGCATCTCCCGCCGCAGGCGCCTACTCGTTGCAGATCCAACCGACGGGTGGTACCCCGGAATTGTCACTCGCGCGGGCGGTCACCGGCTCGGGCAGCAATCTGTCGGCCTACGGCTTCGATACCACGCTGCAGAACGCGGGCGCCTACGTTGCAACGTTGACGGACTTCTCTTTCCCGGTTGCCCTCAACTCTGCGCGCGTCGCGGCCGTGCAGAACGGCGCACTCGTGGGGACTCCTCTGACGACTGCCGGTGCGCTGAATCTGAATGCGCAGGCAGGTCCGATCTCCTTCCTGGTCATCGCACAGGCGGACCCCACCAACGGTGGGTTGTTTGACCTGAACCTGACGGCGTCCGGCAGCACCGCGCTGCTCTTCGATGCGACGCAGGGCGTCGGTGCGGGTTTCATCTCCCGCAAGGTGACCATCTCGGCAGCCGGGACCTATGGAATCAGCTCGAGCGACATAGGGTTTCCCGCCAGCTTCAGCAAGCTGTCGCTGGTCGTCACCCAGGGCGCGAACAACCTCGGCAACATCTTCAGCCTGGGGAACCTGTCGCTCGCCGCCACTCCGGGCGACTATTTCATCAACCTCATCGCCCAGCCGACCGGCGGGGCGGGGACCTATGCCCTGGTGATGGCCCCAGTCCCGACTGTGAGTCTGGCGTCGAACCCGACGAGTGTCGCTTCGGGAGGCACAGTGACCCTGACCTGGTCGACGCAGAACGCAACGGCGTGCACGGCGAAGGACGGCTGGTCGGGATCGCAACAGGTGAGCGGAACCTTCACATCGTCCGCGCTCACCTCGAACACCGTGTTCACGTTGAGCTGCACCGGACCAGGTGGCACGACCTCCCAGTCGGTCAACGTGACGGTCACTTCCGCGCCCCCGCCGACTCAGAGCGGTGGTGGCGGTGGTGGCGCCATCGACGAAATCATCGTCATCGGGCTCGCCACCCTGCTCGCCCGCCGCTTGCGATCGCTGCGGAATTAACTCAGCAGCTGTTGTTGGGCGCGCGCCTTCCTGGCGCGCGCCCGCGTACGTCGGCAACCCTCCACAGCCCGTACGCATTCAAGTGTCATACACTCGTACTCCGGCGCGCACACGATCGACTGCGTGAGTCGTGGTCCTGATCCACACTTCCACGGTGATCGTTTAAGACTTTCTTCACAGAAACTACATCTACGCCGTTCAGCATTCCCTCCCGACAAGGCCAGTCGACCAGGTGGACGGGGAGACGCCCGGAAACATCAGGAAGGCCTTGCATCGACTCGACAGGATCGATCCGGCGCTCAATGCGCACCTATACAATCGGGAGACACTGATGAAATTGAATCTCAAGACCCTGCTGTTGGTCGGAGCCGTTGCGACGGCCGCCAGCGGCTCGGTGTTCGCCAACACGAACATCATTCCGGGCTCCGCGGGCGACGGCTCGCTGTTCCTCAACGTCGTCGACCAGACCGCCCAGACGTCGTACACACTCGACCTCAGCGCGCTCAACGCCGGCGACCATGTGCTGGAATTCAACGGCAACGCCGGGCAGTCCTTCACCCTCACGGGCGACGCGAACTGGACCTCGTTCACCAGCTCGATTGGTGCCGGCGACAGCGTCGTGTACAACGTCGTTGGTGGCAACAACCTGGCGGGGCAGACCAAGACGTTCTGGTTCACCTCGACCGCAGCGGTCGGCAACACGACCAACCAGCAGCTGCGTAACAACAACATCGACTCGTTCATCAATGCGGTGAACTCGACGGCGCAGGCCAGCACGACTTCGCTGTTCGCGTCGGCTGCTTCCAACGCAGCCGCCTATGCCGGTACGTCTTTCCAGACCGCTGCTGGCGTGCCCAACACGTTCACGAACGTGGGTACCGCGGCGAACTTCTACAGCCTCGCCACCACGTCCGCCACGGGTAACAACCTGACGAAGCCGGCTCCGAACGTCTACGCCGGCACGTGGAATCTGACCGACCTGTCGACGCTGACGTACTCGGTTTCGTCGGTTCCGCTGCCGATGCCGCTGACGCTGCTGCTGTCCGGCCTCGCCCTGATGGGTGTCATCGCCCGCCGCGGCAAGTCCCAGTCGTCCGACGTCTCGCTCTCGGGCCTCGCCGCCTGATTGTACGGACCCCTGCAGGATGCGGGGGTCCCGCCTCCGTTAGTCCAGAAACTTCTACTTCACAGGAATTGATGTCATGAAAACCAAGTTGAGCATGATCGGCGCCGTCGTCGCGGCCGCCATCGCGAGCCAGGCCCAGGCCTTCGGCCCGACCACTGTCCCCGATGTCACCATCTTCATCGCCGGTGGTTCCGCGCAGGCCCCGGCGGCGATCGTGTTCGCCCAGAAGCTCCTGCAGGCGGGCGCCGATCAGTACACCGACCAGACGAATTGCACGGCCGGCGCGAACTACCGTGCGATCTTCGGCACCGGCCTGGCGTCACTCCCCGCCAGCCTCGCCAACAAGAAGATCCTGATCGAGTACGCCAACAACGGTGGTACCTTCAAGAACGGTATCGACGGTCTCGTCCGTGCGCACCAGGTCGACTACCAGACCTTCCTGAACAACTCGACCGCCTGCCCCGGCGGCAGCGCTGCGCAGTTCGCGGTGACCAACGTCAACACGAAAGAGAACCACGTTCCTGTCGTCGGTTTCTCTGACGAGGAAATCGGCCTGTTCACCGGCGTGAACCTGCCTGCCGGCAACGCCGCGATCACCCAGACCGACATCAACGCCTCGGGCACCAGCAGCTCGGGCATCTACGAGAACGTGTTCGGCGTGGCCCTCACCTCCGCCCTGGCCGCTCAGAAGACCAACTTCACGAAGGCCGAAGTCACCGCGATCTACTCCGGCGCGTACAGCGACTGGAGCCAGCTCACGGACGCGAGCGGCAACCCGCTGCCGGCCGGCGCGATCACGATCATCGACCGCTCGCCCGGCTCGGGCTCCAAGGCGGCGTTCAACCAGTACTTCCTCGCCAACCCGGGCGCCTCCGCGGCGGGCGGCGCTCTCTCCCCGGCCAACGTCTCGGGCGGCTTCGGCAACTGCGGCGCCCCCGCGACCAGCGGTAGCGGCGCGTACAGCACGACCGTCTACTCCGACTGCCCCCAGAGCAGCAACGGCAACGTCAAGAACGGCCTGAACAACGCGAACGCGGCCGGCGTTCGTGCGATCGGCGTCCTCGGCATGGAGTTCCAGCCGGTCGCCGGAACCGACCACTACCAGTTCGCGTCCCTGGACGGCGTGACGGTCTCGGGCACGACGACGAAGACCTGCGGCAATGCCGTGGCGAACCCGTTCGAGCCCGCGAACGTAGTGAGCGGCGCGTATGACTTCTTCTTCACGAACGGAATCCAGTTCCGCACGAAGTCGCTGAACGGCGCGCCCTTCCAGGGTGACGGCACCGCGCAGAGCGCGTTCATCACCGCGTATGTCGCGGCCGCTCAGGATCCCGCCACGGAAGTGTCGGTCCCCGGCGTGTTGCTCGACCCCGCCGTTGTCGGTGGCCCGTCGGGCGCCGCGTACGACGCCTGCATC
>DAITMW010000299.1:5696-9241 GCA_036834945.1 Steroidobacteraceae bacterium | reverse complement strand
GAGAGGCGGTTTAGGTATTTCAACACTTCGGGGTTCACGGATTCCGCTCGTGACAAGGTAAGGGTCCGTCGCTCGGCTCGGCGTGCCACGGTACGAGCAATGTGACACGCTGCCGCGGCGGGGCCTCCGCCCGGGAGGATGAATTCCTTTAGTGGGGGGAGCGCGTCATTGAATTGGTCCAGTGTCTCTTCGAGGCGCGCCACGTGGGCTGCGGTGATGACGGTATGGCCGGGGATGCAGAGCTCGCCGCCCATGTCGAAGAGCTCGTGTTGGATTTCTGTGAGGCAGGCGATGGCCTTCTCGGGGAGTCCGCGGACGGCCAGGAGTACGCCTATCGTGCTGTTGAGCTCGTCTACGGTGCCGTAGGCTTCCACGCGAGGGCCGTCTTTGGGGACGCGCGTGCCGTCGCCGAGGCCGGTGGTGCCGTCGTCGCCGGTGCGTGTGTAGATTTTGCTCAAGCGATTGCCCATGCTCGACTCCTGAAGTCGTCCCGGGTGGGGGACTGACCGAATCTGAATTATGGCATCCAAATCAAAAGAGCTTCAGGCGGCCCTGGAGGCGGCGCAGGCCGCGTCCGAGGTCATTCGTTCCCTGTATCAGAAAAATCTGGCCATTACGACCAAGGCGGACGCTTCGCCGGTGACCGAGGCCGATGTTCGCGCGGAAGAGGTGATCAAGGGCATTCTGAGCGAGCGTTTCCCCGCTTACGGATTCTATGGCGAGGAGACCGGTCAGCACTCGATGGGCGCGGAGAGCGTCTGGCTCGTCGACCCGATCGATGGAACGAAGTCCTTTGTGCGCGAGTGTCCTTTCTTCTCGACCCAGATCGCGTTGATGCACGCGGGGCGGCTGGTGCTCGGTGTGTCCAGTGCGCCGGCGTATGGTGAGTTGGCGTGGGCCGAGGTGGGGGGCGGTGCGTTTTTGAATGACAAGGCGATCAGGGTCAGTACGGTCGACAACCTGGCCGGGTCGATCGTTTCGACGGGGAACCTGAAGACGCTGGCCCGCTCACCGGATCGATGGGGCCGGTTCGGGGCGCTGATTCCGCGTGTCAGTCGGATCAGGGGCTACGGCGACTTCGTGCACTATCATCTGCTGGCGCGCGGGTCGTTGGATGTGGTCATCGAGTCGGATGTGAATATTCTCGATATTGCGGCGCTGACCGTCATTGTGCGTGAGGCGGGTGGGGTTTTTACGGATCTCGCGGGGGGCGAGGTGGGTCTGGCCACGACTTCCGTGTTGGCGACCAACAGTGCGCTGCATTCGACGGTGCTCGAGGCGCTCGGCGGCTGAAGGCGTCAGGCGCTGACGAAGACCCGTCGGCCGTCCTTCTCGAGCTCGATCATGGGTGAGTTGTAGAGCGTGCTCAGGTTCTGGGCTGTCAGTACTTCGCGGACCGGGCCCGCGTTCCAGCGGCCGTCGCCGAACAACAGCAGGACGCGATCGGCAAAGCGCGCGGCGAGAGTCGGGTCGTGCAGGGTGGTGATGACGGTGCTGCCGGCGAGTGCCAGGTCGCGGAACAGACCTAACACTCCGAGTTGGTGGTGGGGGTCGAGGTGATTGGTCGGCTCGTCCAGGAGGAAGATGCCGGGTTTCTGGGCGAGCAGGGCGGCGATGGCGACGCGTCGTTGCTCGCCGCCGGAAAGTGTGTCGGTGCGTCGCTCGGCGAACTCGCTAAGTTCGACGGCGGCAAGGGCTTCGCGGGCGATGCGCTCGTCTTCCTTGGTTTCCCATTGCCACAGGGACAGGTGAGGGTGCCGTCCGATCAATACTGTTTCCAACGCGGTGGTGACGAACGCGTCCTCGATGTCCTGAGCGAGTAGTCCGAGGCGCAGCGCTACCGCGCGTCGGCCGACGTCGCTGAAGGGAACTCCGTTGAGATGGACGGACCCGGCATGGGGCGCGCGCAGGCCTGCGAGGGTGTGCAGGGTCAGGGTTTTGCCGGAGCCGTTGCAGCCCAGGATGGCGACGACTTCTCCGGGTGCGAACTCGACCGACAGCTCGTTGACCAGAGCACGGGTTCCGACGCGCACGCTGACTTGTCGCGCCGCTAGTCCCGGCTTCAGGGATGCGTCCACCGGATCTCCAGCGCGGTAGCCGGCCCTACCACGACGTCGCGCAGGCTCGTCGGCATGTCGAAATCCGTTGCCGAGAGGGCGCGCCGGCCGGCCATGATCTCGGCTTTCGTTTGCGGGTAGCGTGGCTCACTGTTAGGTTCCGCGAAACCCAGCGGATAGAGCGGGGCGCCGGTGTTGAGATCGTATTTGTCCGTCGCTCCGAGGGTGTGCAGCAGCTCGTGGGCTATGACGATGTTGTTGCTTCCGGTCATGTCCGGTAGCGCGAAGGCATGGACGACGCCGACGAGGCCTTTTTGCAGTCCGTGGGAGTCCGGAGCGGCCTGCAATGAGGTCGGGTCGTGATAGAGCACGAAGATGCGGACGCGCGGTGGCGTACGGCCCGGCACCTTGGTCGCATTTACCGCGAACCAGCGCATTCTGAGACTCCACCACATGACTGACAGCAGGCCGGCGTTGCGCTCCAACTGCGGAGGGAGCTCCGTCCCCTGGGGGTAGAGCTCGAGATGAATCGGCTCATCCAGCATGATTCCGAACCGATGCGCCTCGCGCTGGAAAAACGTCTCGACGCTCCCGAAAGACTCGGGCGACAGATCAGCGATATAGCGCTGCGCGGCCGGGCTGCCGTCGGCGTTGAGTGGATAGATGCCTACCCAGAGTGGATTCTTCCAGCTCTGTGTTTCTATTCGATCCAGCCACGTGCGCCCCGCGACGATGGCGAGCACGAGCAGCAGCACAGTGATGCGTAGTGTTTTCCACACGATCTAGGGCTGCAGGCGTGTGGCGCTCCAGGGGCCGGTTTCGAAGAAACCGTCGGCTTGCGGCGTCAGCTCGCGCGTCCAACGGGCACGGTCGTGAATCCGGCCCTCACCTTCAACCCATAGCTCCACCGAATCGGCCCACAGCTGATAACCGCCCCAGTGAGGGGGTCTCGGTATTTCGAAGTTGACGGTCCCTTCCGTTGTTGCTTGTACCGGGTCGGGCACGCCGAAGCGTGCTGCCGTGGAGGCAACAGCCTTTTGCAGCACGTCTCGCGAGGCGACCGGGGCGCTTTGCTCGCTCGCCCACGCGCCGATACGGCTCTGCCACGGCCGGGAGGCGAAATAGGCGTCGCTGGCCGCTGCGGGGGCCCGTACGACAGGGCCCTCGACGCGCACCTGCCGATGGAGAGCGTCCCAATGGATTACGGCCGCGGCGCGCGGGTTACGGGCGAGTTGCTGGCCTTTGCGTGACAGGTAGTTCGTGAAAAATACGAGGTAGCCGGGCTGCGCCACGATTTCCTTGCAGAGCACGACGCGGGCCGAGGGCCGGCCATCCGGCTCGCTCGTGGCGAGCACCATGGCGTTGGGATTCGGCTGCAGCCGTTGCTGCCAGCTTTGCGCCATCCACTGGTTGAGCACCACCAGGGGTTCCGGAGGCAGAGGGTCGGGCAGAAGCTCGGTAAAGTGTTTCATAGAGGCGCAATGTTAG
>DAITMW010000299.1:0-5596 GCA_036834945.1 Steroidobacteraceae bacterium | reverse complement strand
TGCTTTTTGCAGCTTTGCAGCGGAAATCGACTCCGCGCACTTGCAGGGCGTACGCGGCGCCGATAGAAAGGGGGTTCGCCCTGGAAGACCTTAGGACCCTCCTGCCATGACCCGCGATGATACGACGCTGGATGATCTGCGCCGGCGCCTGGATGAGATCGACCGGCAGCTCATTTCGCTGGTTGCAGAGCGCAAGGCCATCAGTAGCGAGGTTGCGCGTGTAAAGCGTTCGACGGGCCGTCCGACGCGAGACTACGAACGTGAGCGCGAGGTGATCCTTGGCGTACGTGCCATCGCGTCGGAGCAGGGTGTGTCGCCCGCGCTGGCGGAAGAGATGCTTCGCCTGCTGATTCGTTCCTCGTTGACGACGCAGGAACAGGCGAGTGTCGCGGCTCGTGGGACGGGGACTGGCCGGCGGGCGCTCGTGATCGGCGGCGGCGGCAAAATGGGCGGATGGTTCGTAGGATTCCTGACCTCGCAGGGCTTCATGGTCGAGGTAGCCGATCCGACCGGGACCCCTGCGGGGGTGCCACGGGTTGAGGATTGGCGTAACACGGACCTCAACAAGTACGACTTCATCATTCTCGCCACGCCGCTCGGTGCGACCGATGCGATCCTGCGCGATCTTGCACTGCGTCGTCCGTCCGGCGTGATTTTCGATGTTGGCTCGCTGAAATCCCCTCTGCGCGCCGGCCTGCAGGCGTTGAAGTCGCATGGCTGCCGGGTAACGTCCCTGCATCCGATGTTCGGGCCGGATACCGAGTTGCTCTCGGGGCGTCATGTCGTGTTCGTGAACCTCGGGCACGAGGAGGCGCTCGCCAGCGCACGCGAGTTGTTTGCGCCGACGATGGTCGAGCAGGTCGTCATGAGCCTCGACGACCACGATCGTTTGATCGCGTATGTTCTCGGGCTGTCGCACGCTCTCAACATCGCGTTTTTTACCGCGTTGGCTGAAAGTGGCGAGGCTGCGCCGAAGCTTGCGCGCATGTCGAGTACGACGTTTGATTCGCAACTCGACGTGGCCACCCGCGTGGCTCAGGAGAGCCCCGATTTGTACTACGAGATTCAGAGTTTGAACGACTACGGAGCGGAATCCCTGGAGGCGTTGGCGAAGGCTGTGGAGCGCATCCGGACCGCCGTGCTGTCGCAAGACCACGATGCTTTCGCGGCGTTGATGCGTCGCGGCCGCGATTACCTCGAGGACCGTCGCACAGTGGCGGAGCGCCGTGCCTGACAGACCCTCAAGACGTTCGCCTCCGACCGAGGAACGCGTCCGCGCCCTCGAAATCGAGAACCGCTCGCTCCAGGGGCGGCTTCAGGATCTGACGGAGGAAGTGAGCCGCAACGAAGCGTTGCTGCGCAAAACGCAAGAGCGCGAGCTCGAGCTTTTGCGTGCGGGCTCGCTCGCTCAGCTTCTGGATCGCTTGATCCATGGTCTGAGGACCTCCTATCAACTCGATGCCGTTACTCTCGTTCTCAACGACCCACAGCACGAGATCCGTCACCTGATGGCTGGAGACGGTTTCCTCGTCGATGAGTTGCGCGAAGTGCAGTTCGTCGATGCGTTGAAGGATGTCGCGCCACGGCTTCCGGAGCTGGACCGTCCCTGGCTCGGACCGTTCTTCAAGGAAGATCACGAGCAGTTGATCCAAGGTGCCGTGCGTGCCGGGAGCGTTGCCTTGATCCCGTTGTGGCGCAACGAGCAATTGGACGGGCTGCTGGTGTTCTGCAGTCGCGATCCGATGCGCTTCAATCGAGAGTTGGCGAGTGATTTCCTCGCGCACCTGGGCGTCGTGGCGGCCATCTGCATCGAGAACTCGGTAAACCGTGCGCGACTCGTGCGCAGCGGTCTCACCGACTTCCTAACGGGCTTTCATAACCGACGCTATCTGCAGTCTCGTCTTCGCGAGGAGCTGGCGCGGGCCCAGCGCGGACGGCAGTACCTCGTGTGTCTGATGATCGACGTCGACCACTTCAAGCGCATCAATGATCAGTACGGCCACCTTGCAGGCGATGCTGTACTGCGTGAGGTGGCGCGTCGCGTGGACGCCGAGATGCGGTCCAGCGATACGGGCGCTCGCTTTGGCGGTGATGAGTTCGCCATAGTGTTGGCTCAGAGTAGTTTCGAGGACGGTGAGCGCGTGGCACAGCGCGTCCTGCGTGCCGTGAGCGGTCAGCCGATCAAAGTGGGCACGCATGGGACCGAAACGGTGACGTTGTCTATCGGCGTCGCTGCCGCGGCGCCTGGTCCCGAAGTCCGCGACCTCAAGCACATGGCAGAGCGCCTGATAGCCGAAGCCGACGCGGCGCTCTATCGAGCGAAGAGCGGTGGTCGCAATCGCGTGATGTCGTCGCAGAATATCGTCAAGTAACCAGTCCCCAAGGTCCCTAGCGTTGCCGCCCCCGGAGCAGCGCCATGAACAACGGCGCCCCTACGAGAGCCATGATCGCCCCTACGGGGAGCTGACGTGGGCTGGCGATCGTTCTCGCTACCAGGTCGGCCACCGCCAGTAACGTTCCCCCCAACAGCGCCGACGCCGGTGCCACGATGCGGTGATCACTCGTGCGGAACGTTAACCGGACCGCATGGGGAGTAACCAATCCCACGAACCCGACCGTGCCGGCGCTCACCACTGCGATGGCTGTCAGTGCGGCACACGCGAAGAATAACAACGAGCGCCAGACCTCGATCTCGAGGCCGACGCTGCGCGCGCGGAGCTCGCCGGCAGCGATCACATTTAGAGGACGGCCGATGAGCAACGCCAAGATCACCGCGACCACCGCTGCCAGCGCGCTCGTCCACGGGCTGAACGCCCACTCCAGATCTCCGGCGAGCCAGAACACCATGCCCCGAACACGCGACGGATCGGCGACCGCAAGCAGCACGCTGACCGCGGCCCCGCAGGCACTGGCCAGGACAACCCCTGTCAGCAACAGACGTGGGGTCCCGCCGCGTCGGGCCAGAAAATAGACAATAGCGACGGCGGCAAGGGCTCCAACGACAGCCGCCGAGTTCACGGCGAACGCCGCGGCACCGGCAATCATCGCGAGGAGCGCTCCGATGGCGGCGCCTCCGGAAACTCCGAGCACGTAAGGGTCCGCCAGGGGGTTACGGAATAACGCCTGTAGAAGGACTCCCGACAGTGCGAGCAAGCTTCCTACACCGAACGCGGCGAGTACTCGTGGCAGGCGGACCGCGGTGATGACGGTGCGCGCGGCATCATCGCTACTGCCAAACAGCGCCGACGCCATACGGCCGGCCCCGATGCCGGCGGTACCGACGAGCAGCGAGGCCAGAAACACCGCTGCTGCAAGCGCTATCAGCGCCGTGAGGCCTTTCCAGGTCGCCATGCGAGAGGTCAACATCCTCACAAGGTAACCTCTTTATGGTGTGCGGCGCCGCTAAATCTCACGACAAGCATAGGTTGTGGCAGACTCCAACGGACACATGAGCGACGTCATTGATTCAGACGGTTTTCGCGCCAACGTCGGCATCATCCTGATGCGCGGCGACGGCTGTGTCTTTCTCGGCCGCCGCACCGGCGGTCGCGGTTGGCAATTTCCCCAGGGTGGGGTGCGCGTCGGAGAAAAGCCTGAAGAGGCCGTGTACCGTGAGTTGCACGAGGAAATCGGAGTGTCGCGTACCGACGTCGAACTTGTCGGACGCACCACCCGATGGTTACGGTACCGTCTGCCTGCCCGCTACGTCCGGCGCAACCAGCGCCCGGTCTGCATCGGACAGAAACAGCGCTGGTTCCTGCTGAGCCTGAAGCGCGCGGATGTGGAGTTCGATTTTGCCCAGACGAATGAGCCGGAATTCGACCAGTGGCGCTGGGCGCCTTACTGGGAGCCTGTCAAAGAAGTGATCTACTTCAAGCGCCTCGTCTACACGCGCGCCCTCATCGAGCTCGCGCCCATTGCTTTCCCGGCGGGGCAGCCGGCGTTCCCCTCCTGGTGGGAGGCGGTGACCGTGCGCCGTAAAGACGCGTCGGCTCCCGCTCCGATCGAGTGACTGAAACGCCTTCGCGCCCGGTGCTCGCGAAAATGCTGGCCCATGCGTCTTCGGGGCTTGGCAAGGATGGCGGTCCGAAGCCCAGCCTCGTCGTGCGCCGGCATGCGCCCATCCGGCGCATCATTCTGATCGCCGTCATATCGCTCATCGGCCTGTTCACCCTCTACGTCATCTACGAGCTCGGCCGTTACAACGCCGGCTACGATCGCCTCGCCGTGGCGCAACAGCACACGGAGCAGGAGGTCCAGATCGAGCGGCTCGAGAAAACCAACCACGAGCTGCGGACGAAACTCGCGGAACTCGACACCATCCGCGTCGGCCGCGCGCGTGAGCAGGCCGAAGTAGCGCGAACCATTGGCGACCTCCAGGCGCAGGTGGCGCGGGAGTCGCAGGAGCTAGCGTTCTACCGTGGCGTCGTGTCTCAGGGAGCCGCCGCCGAGCTCGGCGTAAAAATCGGGCAGGTGCGCATCTCGTCGGGCCACAAGGCCGGGCAGTTCACCGTCCACCTGGCGCTGGTTCGCTCCGGGCGAGCCGACAACTCGGTGAGCGGCACGTTGGCTCTGACCGTTGATGGCAATTCGGGTGGCAAGTCGGACGACACACCGCTCGATCTGGCCACCCTCACCTCCGGCAAGCAGCGTGAGTTACCCTTCAACTTTCGCTTTTATCAAAACTTCGACCAGGAGATCGTGATCCCGGCGGGCTTCAAACCGGAGCACCTGGCGGTCGAAGTGCACTCGAGCCGCAAGGATGTCGCCCCGTTGGTCCAGTCGTTCATGTGGAGCCCAGAGCCGGCGCCCTAGGAAGAGAACAGATGTTCACCCGCGAAACGAAGCAGGCCCGTATCGACACCCTGATCGGCAAGGCTGCGCGCGTAAACGGCGACGTCGAGTTTGCGGGCGGCCTGCATCTCGACGGCCACATCATCGGAAACGTCCGCTCGGATCGGGCGCCGACGTCGGCCTTGTCCGTGAGTCCCGGCGCCTCCATAGAGGGCCAGGTGGAGGTCCCGAACATCAGGCTGGACGGCACGGTGAAGGGCGACATCTACGCTCCCGGACGGGTCGTTCTCGGCGCCACGGCCCGGGTGGAGGGGAACCTGTATTACGGCGTCATAGAGATGACACTTGGCGCGCAGATCATGGGAAAGCTGACGCAGGTCGCCCCTGAAGGGGCGGCGTCGGGCGTTTCGGGTGATTAAGTCAAGCTCCCGATCCCCGAGGCCCCTGGTGGACCTGGGTCGGGTGCCTTTGACGCGAGCCGGCGGTGGCTTCTAGACTGGCTGTCAAGGCGATTTCTGGTAGGAGGCAATTGAGATATGAGCACGGCTGAAGCGTTGCAGGACACTCCTGCTCTTCTGTTTACCGACGCTGCGGCCCGCAAGGTCTCGGATCTCATCCGCGGCGAGGGCAACCCGAATCTGATGCTGCGCGTTTTCGTGCAGGGCGGCGGGTGTTCCGGCCTGCAATACGGTTTCGAGTTCGACGAGGTGATCCAGGATGGCGATACCTGTGTCGAGAACCTCGGCGTAAAGCTCCTGGTCGACCCCATGAGCGTGCAGTACCTCACGGGTGCCGAGATCGA
>DAITMW010000298.1:0-9280 GCA_036834945.1 Steroidobacteraceae bacterium | reverse complement strand
ATCCATGTCTTTCTGGCCACCAGCGCGATCCATCGCCAGTACAAACTCAACATGGCGCAGGAGGAGATCCTGCGCACGGCTGTTGAGGGCGTGAAGATCGCTCGCGAGCTGTGTGATGACGTCGAGTTCTCCCCCGAGGACGCCTCGCGAACCGAGCTCGAGTTTCTCGCGCAAGTGGTCGAGGCTGCGATCGAGGCCGGTGCGCGCACGGTGAACATACCCGACACGGTGGGCTACACGGTGCCGGATGAGTTTGCGGAGCTGTTCCGTTACTTGCGCAAGAATGTCCGGGGCATCGACGGCATCCGGCTATCGGTGCACTGTCACGACGATCTCGGCATGGCGGTGGCGAATAGCCTGACTGCCGTGGTCGCCGGGGTGCGCCAGGTCGAGTGCACCATCAACGGGATCGGCGAGCGTGCGGGTAACTGCTCGCTCGAGGAAGTGGTGATGGCGCTGAAGACCCGTGAGGCGTTCTTCAATGTCACCACCAACATCCAGACCAGCCGCCTCTACCCCACCTCGCGCCTGGTCTCCAGCATCACCGGTATGCCGATTCCGCGTAACAAGGCGGTCGTCGGCGAGAATGCTTTCGCCCACGAGGCAGGCATCCATCAGCACGGCATGCTGAAACATCACTCCACGTACGAGATCCTGCGTCCCGAGGATGTAGGGTTGTCGCGGAGCCATCTTGTATTAGGTAAGCACAGTGGCCGGCACGCCTTCCGGGACCGGGTGAAGGCGCTGGGCTTCGAGCTCGACGAGACGGAATTCAATCGCGTGTTCGAGGAGTTCAAGGCGCTCGCCGACAAGAAGAAGGAGCTTTTCGACGGCGACATCGAGGCGCTCGTATTACGGGCCGAGGGCGCGGCGAGCGGGCCGTGGAGCCTCGTCGATCTGCAAACGGTGGCGCACATGAATGTCCCGGCCGAAGCGGTCGTCCGGCTGCGGCACACCGACGGACGCACGGCCGAGTGCACGAGCACCGGCGACGGGCCGGTGGATGCGGCGTTCAAGGCGATCGAGGCAGCGACCGGCGTCAACGTCATGCTCCGGAAGTTCGAGGTTCATGGCGTCACCGAGGGTGAGGACGCGCAGGGCGAAGCGGTGGTGTACGTCGAGTACAACCAGCGCACGTACCGCGGCTCGAGCGTCAGTACCAACATCATCGAGTCGAGCACCAAGGCTTTTCTCGAAGTCATCAACCGTATCGAGCTCTCGCAGGCGGGCAACCGCTCGCGCGAAGAGAGAGCCAACGCCGCGCGCGTGGCCCAGACGGCGGTCTAATCCAGGGAGTTCTGAAGTCTCATGCCTATTCCAGCGACCCAATTCATCTGGTTCAACGGCAAGCTCGTGCCCTGGGAGAAAGCCACGGTCCACGTGCTGTCGCACGCCCTTCATTACGGCTCATCGGTGTTCGAGGGCGTACGCGCTTACGAGACGCCCAAGGGCGTCGCCATCTTCCGTCTGCGCGATCACACCCGGCGCCTGTTCGATTCCGCGAAGATCTACCGGATCACCATGCCGTTCTCGCCCGAGCAGATCAACGAGGCTTGCCGCCAGGTCGTGGCGAGCAACGGGCTGGTGCGCGGGGCCTATATCCGCCCGGTCGCGTTCCGGGGCTATGGCGAGATCGGTGTATCACCCAAGAACGAGCCGCCGACCGAGGTCGCCGTCGCCGCCTGGGAATGGGGTAAGTACCTCGGACACGAGAGCGAGGAGCAAGGGGTGGACGTGTGCGTCTCCTCCTGGCAGCGCGTCGCGCCCAACACCCTCCCCGCCCTTGCCAAGGCCGGTGGCAACTACCTTTCGAGCCAGCTGATCGGAGCCGAGGCACGCCGGCTGGGCTTCTCGGAAGGTATCGGACTTTCCAGCGACGGGTGTGTCAGCGAAGGCTCCGGCGAGAACCTCTTCCTGGTGAAGGATGGGGTGTTGATGACGCCGGCCTTGGCCCATTCCGTTCTGGGTGGTCTCACACGCGATGCGATCGTTCGCCTGGCGAAGGAGCGCGGCATCGAGGTGCGTGAGTGCGCCATTCCGCGCGAGATGCTCTATATCGCCGACGAGGCGTTCTTTACGGGCACCGCTGTCGAGATCGCGCCGATCCGATCGGTGGATCGGATCACCGTGGGCGCGGGCCGCCGCGGTCCAATCACGGAAACGTTGCAGAATGCTTTCTTTGGCTTGTTCACAGGCAAGACTGCCGACAAGTGGGGCTGGCTCGACTATGTCGATACCTCCGCCGCCACACCGCGTGCGGCTGCCGCTGGTTGAGCTCTATGGCGCAAACAATGTTCGAAAAGGTCTGGGACCAACACCAGGTCACCGCTGAGACGGCGGACACTCCCGCCGTTCTTTATATCGATCTGCACCTGATTCACGAGGTGACCTCGCCGCAGGCGTTTTCGGTGCTGCGCGAGCGAGGCCTGCCGGTTCGCCGGATCGATCGCACCCTGGCGACGATGGACCACTCGACGCCCACGCGCACGGAGCAGGTCTTCGGCGGCGCTCCGATCGCGGTCGATTCCGCGGCCAGGCAGGTCCGGGAGCTGGAGACCAACTGCGCGGCTTTCGGAGTCGAGTTGTTCGGGCTGCGGAGCGCGCAGCGTGGGGTCGTGCATATCATCGGACCGGACCTGGGGATCACCCAGCCCGGCAAGACGGTAGTCTGCGGTGACAGTCATACGAGCACTCACGGCGCCGTGGGAGCCCTGGCGTTCGGTATCGGCACGACCGAAGTCGGACACGTGCTGGCCACGCAGTGTTTGCTCCAGCGCAAGCCCCGTACGTTCTCCATCAACGTCAGTGGCCGACTGCGTCCGGGTGTCACGGCGAAAGATCTGATCCTGGGCATCATCGGTAAGATCGGTGTGTCCGGGGGTACCGGGCACGTCATCGAGTACCGGGGCGAGACCATTCGCTCGCTGGACATGGATGGGCGCCTCACCGTTTGCAACATGTCGATCGAAGCCGGTGCCCGGGCCGGAATGATCGCTCCTGACGAGACGACCTACGCCTACCTGTCCGGGCGTCCCCGTGCGCCCCAGGGCGCCGACTGGGAGCGGGCATTGGAGCGCTGGAAACAGCTGCCGAGCGATCCTGGCGCGAAGTTCGACAAGGAGATCGACATCGACGGCTCGGCCCTCGAGCCGATGATTACCTACGGGACGCACCCCGGCATGGTCGTACCGATCACCGGCGCGATCCCCGTTCGCAAAGGCGACCCGGCGTTCGACAAGTCCCTCGCCTACATGGGATTTGAAGCCGGCGCGCCGATCAAGGACCAGGCGGTGAACGTCGTGTTCGTCGGCAGTTGCACCAACGGGCGGCTCTCGGATCTGCGCAGTGCCGCCAGCATCCTCCGCGGTCACAAGATCGCCAAGGGCGTGCAGATGCTGGTCGTGCCCGGATCCCAACAGGTCAAGAAGCAGGCCGAGGATGAAGGGCTGCACAAGGTGTTCATCGAGGCCGGTGCGGAGTGGCGCGAGTCGGGCTGCTCCATGTGCCTCGGGATGAACGGTGACCTGGTGGGCAAAGGCCAGTATTCGGTCAGCACCAGCAATCGCAACTTCGAAGGCCGCCAGGGTGTGGGAGCGCGCACGTTGCTGGCGAGCCCGCTGACCGCGGCGGCCTGCGCCATCCGCGGCCGGATCACCGACCCGCGCGAACTGATGAACGGCTGAGTATCTCATTCATGGAACCCATCAAGACATTGCGCTCGCGCACCGTGGTTCTGCCGACCACCAATATCGACACCGACCAGATCATTCCGGCGCGTTTTCTGACGACGACGACGCGCGAGGGTCTCGGACGGAATCTGTTCGCCGACTGGCGTTACGACGCGCAGGGCGTGCCGCGTCCTGACTTCGCCTTGAACCGGCCCGAGGCACAGGGGTGTCAGATCCTCGTCGCGGGGCGCAATCTCGGCTGCGGCTCCTCGCGCGAGCATGCGCCGTGGGCGATGTTGGATTACGGGATCCGGGCGGTCATCAGCACCGAGATCGCCGATATCTTCCGCAACAACTCGCTGAAGAACGGCCTGTTGCCCGTGGTGGTCGATGAGAATACGAGCCGCTGGCTCATCGAGCATCCAGGAGCGGAAGTCTCGATAGACCTGGAGTCCACGAGCCTGACGCTGCCGGGTGGCGCGAGTGTGAAGTTTCCGCTGGAGAGCTTCTCCCGCTACTGCCTGATGAATGGGATCGACGAGCTGGGGTTCCTGCTCGGACGGATGAGCGAGATCAAAGCCTACGAGCAGCGTGTACAGGCATGAAGGCACAGATTGCGGTATTGGGCGGCGACGGGATCGGTCCCGAGGTCATCGCGCAAGGTTTGCGGGTTCTCGAGGCCGTCGCGCGGACGTTTGGTCATGAGATCGGGTTGACGGAATGGCCGTTCGGTGGCGTCGCCATCGACTCTCATGGCGATCCCCTGCCCTCGTCTACGCTGGACGGTTGCCTGAAGGCGGATGCGGTGCTGTTGGGGGCCATCGGCGGTCCGAAGTGGTCGGCGCCTACCGCCAAAGTGCGGCCTGAGCAGGGGTTGTTGCGACTGCGCAAGGAGTTGGGCGTCTATGCCAACCTCCGGCCGGTGAAGTTGCAGCCGTCCCTGGTGAATTCTTCCACTTTGAAGCCGGAGGTTCTCGAGGGTGTCGACCTCGTGTTCGTTCGGGAGCTGACGGGCGGCATCTACTTCGGTGAGAAGAAGCGCGATGCGGTCAGCGCAAGCGACCTGTGCACTTACACAGTCCACGAGGTAGAGCGCATCACTCGCGTCGCCGCTCGGCTGGCACGGCAACGGCGTAAGAAACTGACATCAATTGATAAGTCGAATGTGCTCGAGACGTCCCGGCTTTGGCGCGAGGTCGTCGAGCGGGTCATCCGTGCGGAGTTCCAGGACGTGGCCCTCGACCATATGCTCGTCGATTCGGCAGCGATGCATCTCATCCGTCGTCCGCGGGACTTCGATGTGTGCGTTACCGAAAACATGTTTGGCGACATCCTCACGGATGAGGCCTCGATGCTCGCGGGGTCGCTCGGGCTATTGCCCTCGGCGTCCCTGGGGGATGGGAAACGCGGGCTGTACGAGCCGATTCACGGCTCGGCGCCCGATATCGCCGGCAAGGGGATCGCCAATCCCGTCGGGACGATATTGAGTGTGGCCATGATGTTGCGGCACTCGTTTGGACTGGCGGCGGAAGCCGAGGCCATCGAGAAGGCGGTTGCGCGTGCGATCGCCGAGGGGGCGCGCACGCCGGATATCGTGGCGCCGGGCGCCAAGGTGCTTTCGACTCGGGAAGTCGGGGACGCCGTTCTCGCGGGACTGCCGAAGTGATGGGACGCTAGTCCCCTCTTCGGCCCAAGGGCGCTCGGCACTGATGTGCGCAGCCTTGCGCTGAGCCATAATCCGGCACGCCCCTCCCTCACAGGAGCCTTCGAAGCTCATGGCCCTCATTCAATTCGTCCGTAACTACGACGACTTGTCCAACGACCGCGGCTTCCAGTTCCGCTTCCATTGCGACAAGTGCGGCAATGGCTACATGACGCAATTCCAGACGTCATCGATCGGCGTGGCCGAGGGGCTTCTCAACATGGCCAGCAGCTTCCTGAACGGCTGGGGCCGCGCGGGCACGGCGGCGCACGAGGTGGAGCGCCTGGTGGGTGGCCGATTACATGACGCCGCGCTCGCCAAGGCAGTTGAGGAAGTCCGGCCCAACTTCCGGCAGTGCACCCTCTGCGGGACCTGGGTTTGCCACCAGGTCTGTTGGAATCCCCAGGCCAACCTGTGCGAGGGATGCGCACCGAAGTTCACGGAGCAGCTGGCAGCAAGCCAGGCGCAGGCCAAGGTGAGCGCGGCGCGCGGGCAGCTCGCTGACAAGGCGAGCAAGGTCAACTATGTCGGCAACGTCGACATGTCGGCTGACTCGTATGTCGCGGCTCCTACGGCCGCTACCAACACTCAGGCGCCCAAGCACCTGTGCGGAGAATGCGGCGCCGAAGTGGGTTCGGCGAAGTTCTGTCCGGAGTGCGGGAAGCCTGTGGCGCAGGCGGCGCCGGCCAACTGCCCGAAGTGTGGGGAGCCGGCGCAGGGTGGGAAATTCTGCGGGAATTGCGGGACCAAGCTGGTCGGGTGACTCGGCCCCATCGCGAGAGACCTGGGCGTGCGACTTCGCCCTCGTCGCGACAGACCTGGGTGTGCGACTTCGCCCTCGTCCCGACAGACCTGGGGCACACCGTCCCCAGGTCCAGCAAGTCTCTCTGCCCCTGTTAGCCGGTTGTGCCGAGACGGCGGGCCGGGACTTCGATCGCGGCGGCGGCGCGCTCCAGAGCGGCTTCGAGGTCGGCGCGGAGGTCTTCCAGCGCCTCGATTCCAACTGACAGGCGAATGAGGCCATCCACCAGCCCGGCTTTCTGACGAGCGGCGGGGTCCATCGCCGCGTGCGTCATGGTTGCCGGGTGCGCGACAAGGCTCTCGACACCACCGAGGGACTCAGCGAGTGAGAAGTACTCGAGGTCGGCCACAAACTCACGGACGGCGTCGTGACCGCCTTCGAGCTCCAAACTGACAATCGCGCCGAAGCCTGTCTGTTGGCGACGGGCAATGTCGTGACCCGGATGGCTCGGCAAGCCGGGGTAATACACGCGACGGACGCCGGGCTGCTCATTTAGCCACTGCGCCAGCTCCAAGGCGTTGCGGCCATGATGCTCGAGGCGAGCATGCAGCGTGCGCAAACCACGGAGTGTCAGGTAGCTATCGAATGGCGCGCCGGTGATGCCCAAACAGTTCGCCCACCACACGAGTTGCTCGTGCAGCTTGGGCTCCTTTGCAACGACCGCGCCACCCACGACGTCGCTGTGGCCGTTGAGGTATTTCGTCGTTGAGTGAACGACCAGGTCCGCCCCGAGCGTCAAGGGCTGCTGCCACGCGGGGGAAAGGAATGTGTTGTCCACGACAACCAGCGCTCCGCTGGCTTTGCCGAGGGCCGCGAACGCCTCGATGTCGGTGATGCGCAGCAGAGGATTGCTGGGCGTCTCGATCCACAGCAATGCTGTTGGCTTAGACAGCGCCGCGCGAACAGCGGCTTCATCGCCGAAGTTCACGAATTCAACCTCGCGCTCCCCGCGCTGGTGCCAGGCGTTGAACAGGCGATAGGTGCCGCCGTAGCAATCATGGGGCGCAACGATGCGGCCCTTGGCGGGGATGAGGTATCCACACAGGGTGATCGCGGCCATGCCGGTCGCCGTTACGACGGCTCCGGCTCCGAGCTCCAGCTCTGCGATGGCCGTGCCGAGCAGATCGCGCGTCGGATTGCCCGAGCGGGTGTAGTCGTAGTTGCGCTTCTGACCGAAGCCGCGGAAAGCGAATGTCGAAGTCAGGTGAATCGGTGGGACGACACATCCGGTTGAGTCATCACACTCGAGCCCTGCTCGCACCGCCTGGGTGGTCTGGCGCGGGCGCGCCGGTTTGATCTTCTGAGTCACGCAGCACCTCCGAGCGCCGCATTGAATATTCCGCGCAATTGATCCGACTCCTTCAAAAAGGCGTCATGGCCATAGATAGATGAGATTTCGTGCAGCTTGACCACCGGCAGACGCGCGGCGAGTCCGCGCAGGTCCGACAGCGGCACCAACTGGTCCTCGCGGACGGCCACGATGGTCGTCGGTACGAAGATCCGGCTGGCATCGACGCGATGTAGATCGATCGACTCCGACAAACACAAGATGGCTTCAGCCGTGTGCCGATCCGCAAAGTCACTACCGCGAGCAAACAGATAGCGCTCGACGGGGAAAAGGAAGCGCTCGCCGTCTCGCTCCGGTGCGCCGTCGAAACGCGCTTCGAACTCCTCGGAGCTCCGGTACGTCGACATCGCCAATGCCCGTGCGAGCTGCAGGCCCTCTTTCGGCTGTCCAGATTCGATTCCGAAACGCAGGACGCGACGCTGCACGCTCCGCCAGGCAGTGGCCATGGGGTGCGTGCGGTCGGCCGCGCTGATCACAACGAGTTGACTCACTCGTTCGGGATAGCGCTCACCGAAGGCAAGCGCGACCATGCCGCCATAAGAGCCGCCGACGATCGCGCGCAAGGACTTCAGGCCGAGGTTGTTCAGGAGACGGACCAACAGCTCGGCCTGGTCGTAGGTGGAGATGTTGGGAAATGAGCCGCCGGGGAGCGGTCCGGTCGTCTCGGCACTGCCGCCGAGGTAGTCGAAACTCAGTACCCGGAAGCGATCCGCGTCGAGGGGCCGACCGGGGCCCACGATTTCCGACCACCAGCCCTGACGGGGACCGGAGGCCCTGTTGGCTAGCCCGGGAGCGCCGTGAGCCAGCCCGGACGGCCCATGGGTCAGGCCGGGAGCACCATGTGTCAGCCCGGAAGCGCCATGGGCTAGCGCGGAGGAGCCATGGGCCACCCCGGACGCCCCATGGGCCAGCGCGGGGGCACCATGTGGCAGCTCTTCGGTGCCGAATACACGGCGGTTCGCCGAGATCCCGCCGAGTGCGCAAACGACCGGAGCATTGGCGGGACCCGCGAGACGCCATGCGATCCGGATGCCGGAGAGCCGGCCGCCGTGGTACAGGGAGACCTCGCCAGGGACGTCCAGCATGCCTTCCCGCACGACCCCATCGGGCGCGGTAACGGGCGCAAGATGCCCTTGGTGGCGTACTGCTGGGACGGCTTCGACTGAGGCGTTCATCAATGCTCCGCAAAACTCGCACGGTCTCACCGTCCTGTTTGCAGAGCGCCCGCCTGATTCCAGGCAGGTTGTCGCGTCCATCCTCGAATGGCGGGAACCGCCGAGGTCGAGGCTACGCATACCGCTCATCTGTCCGTTCCCCCCTTCCGGCTTGCGCCGAGCGGGCGGAACTGCAGGAGTTGGCACCTTTCCAGAGTGGTTAAGTCTGGCGGTTGCCCCGGCGTCTAAGGGCCTATCCCTCAGCCGGTCTCGATGAGTGGCGGGAATCTTATGGTGTGCCGGCGCAACACGTCAAGCGGCTGGGGCGCCGCAATGGTTCCGCTGTGACCGGAGGCACACCGGCGTCGCGCCGCCCGACCATCGCGCACCAGCTTGCGCCCGCCCCACCGCGCTGCTCGCGCGGGGCCTTGGAGCGCGTAGTTGAGAGTGAGGTGGCGATGGTCATGGCTGGGCGGCGTTGGTTGAGAGTGAGGGTGGCAAGGGTCAGGTCGGGCGGCGTTGCCTGAGAGTGAGGGGCCAGGGTCAGGTCGGGCGGCGTTGCCTGGGAATGAGGGTGGCCAGGCTCAGCCGCGCGTTTGAGAATGA